>NYZY01000021.1 GCA_002687335.1 Chloroflexota bacterium | reverse complement strand
GTACAGGTCATGTTCTTGTCGACCGCGAACACCCATTAATAGCCACAACAACATGGACATGGGACGAATAACCGTGTAGCCCCAAAGTGATTACATAAATCCAAAATTTCGGCTGCTCGGTATATATAACTAACCCAATACAAGCCTCGCAGTACTACAATTCTGAAAATCCCATGGGCCTATTTACCGCCCTGCTACATGGTGACTTCAGTTTCGATTAACAAACGCTCATTTTGGTACTTATGTCTTCAAACACACTCGCACATCTTCTCAACCCATCGAATCCATCCAATGATGCAATCATCATCCCCGATGGCCCAACGATCTCTTATTCACAATACGCAGATGAAATCGAACGTGTAGCCGGGATCCTCGCCGGAGCAGGAGTCATGCCCGGAAGACCGGTGTCAATAATCCTACCAAATTCACTCGAGTTCATGATCCTATTCCTAGCGGTGGCGCAAGTGGGTGCCGTAGCGGCACCCTTGAACTCGGAATACACAATCGAAGAGTTCAAATTTTTCATGGAAGACGCGAATTCTCAGCTAGCAATTGTCCCTCAAGGCGCTCATAAAGGCCGAGATGCAGCAAATGAACTTGGCATTACGGTTGTTGATACATCTCTTGACAATGGATCGCTCGTACTGCAGGAAAATGGCAAACCCTGGACCAAATCCTCTGATCCAAAACCTCCCTCAGAGGAAGACATAGCACTGTTTCTACACACCTCTGGTACAACAAGCCGACCCAAGGGCGTTCCGCTAACCCACGCCAACTTAATGAAGTCAATAGACAACATAAAAACTCACTACGAACTAACGCCAGAAGACACATCTATAATCGTAATGCCACTATTTCATGTACATGGTCTGATGGGTGCATCACTTTCAACTCTCAACTCTGGTGGCTCGCTTGTTATACCTCCACGTTTCTCGGCATCTAACTTCTGGGAATTGCAGAAAACCAACTCAGCAACCTGGTACTCCGCTGTACCCACCATTCACCAGATCCTACTTATGCGAGCCGACGAAGAGAATGCACCGCATGAATCGTTTCGATTTATACGGTCCTGCTCGTCCGCACTAGCTCCAGCAGTATTTGAGCGTTTGGAAAACCGTTTTGGATCTCCTGTTTTAGAAGCCTACGGAATGACTGAGGCCTCTCACCAGATGTCATCCAGTCCAATGCCTCCCGGAAAACGAATCCCAGGAACAGTAGGCCAGGCAACTGGCGTTGATATTGCAATTATGGATATGGAGGCAACTGGAAAATTACAAAACACAGGCGATATAGGTGAAGTGGTTATCAAGGGCGACAACGTCATGCATGGTTATAACAACAACCCGGAAGCCAATGCTGAAGCGTTTGTTAATGGCTGGTTCAGAACCGGTGACCAGGGCTTCCTAGATTCTGAAGGTTATCTATCGCTGACCGGTCGCATAAAAGAGTTGATTAATCGTGGAGGAGAAAAAATCTCCCCTCTAGAAATCGATGGCATCCTACTAAAACACCCTGCTGTTGCTGAAGCAGTTTGTTTCGCTGTACCAGATGAAAAATACGGTGAAGTGGTTCATGCTGCGGTTGTTCTGAAAAGCGAAACTGATGAAGACGCCATCCGAACTTACTGTAGAGATGAGATGGCAAGCTTTAAAATACCCGATGCTATTTATATAACGGATAAACTTCCGAGAACTGCAACTGGAAAAATTCAACGCCGACACATGGTAGAGGCATTCACTAAACTGGGATAAACGTTCACCCTATTTGCCAAAGCCAGTGACATGTCACACATAAATCTGATTGCATCAAACTAACAAGTTGCTAAAGTGTTTAGCATTCAATCTGATATTTGCGGAAAGGTATTCTCATGCTGCTAGGTGTCGCAGGTCTGGTTCCTGGAGATTGGAAATCTATCGACGGAGCCGTGCTTGACAATGTCGCCCAACACGGTTTCAAAACAGTACAGATTCGAGTTGATGACCCTCAATCAATCAACGACAAAGACGTTATTAGATTGAAATCTATGTTCGATAGCCGAGGGTTTCCAATGCCACAAACTGTAGGTAACTATGGTGGAGATCTAATCGCTGAAGACGAAGGCGTGCGAAAAAACGAAATCAAATTCGTTAAACGAATGGTAAATGTCAGTTCACGCCTCGGCTGCCCTAACACGTATTTACGCCCAGGGAGCCTGAACCCGAAAGGCGGGTGGACGCCACATCCAAAAAATCACTCTACTGAAGTTTGGGACCGACTAGTGGACAGCACAAAACAGATCTGCGACGTTGCGGAAAACGAAGGGATCATGATAGCTGTCGAAGGTGGAACAGTTTGCCCCGTCGATACACCTCAGAAAATGAAGGATCTTATTGACGATGTTGGTTCGAAAAATCTCGGACTAAACATGGATCCTGTAAATTTCATCGGATCTCTCGACATCGCATATGACACAACCTCATTAATTAATGAGTTCTACACGTTGATTCCAGACCGTATTCTAGGGGCCCATGCAAAGGATTTCACAGTCGTCGACGGGTTACTTCCCCACTTCGAAGAATCTATCATTGGCCAACCAAACAGCATGCTCGACAACGAAGCACTGCTTTTGGGGCTGCAAAAGGTTAATCCAAATGCCCACGTTCTTGTAGAGCATCTTCCAGATGAAAAAATTCCATTAGCTGCAGCAGGAATACGTGAAATTGCTGAACGTATAGGCATCAAATGGGACTAACGAACATCAGTGTTTTCGTTCGCATGCATAAAAATTAAACTATACGTAGAGCAAGTCTGAATCTCTTACTAAGCACACGCACCGTTTCCCTTTCATAAATCTCAGGAGTTAAACATGACATCTGATCTTTCCGGCAAGCGAATAATTGTCACTGGAGCAGCGACCGGCATAGGACGCGCAACAACGCTACGCGTTTCTGCCAACGGTGCAAAAGTCGCAGCATTTGATATCAATGACGTCGATGGTGCAGCAACTATAAGTGATGTAAACGAATCTGGTGGTGATGCACGTTACTGGCATGTGGACGTCCGAGATGAAACAGCTGTGTCTGGAGCCGTGGCTGCGGCGGAAGTATGGTTAGGGGGAGTGGATGTATTAATTCATATTGCAGGAGTGCTGCAAGGTGCAGCAGTCGAGTTAGATGAATTTCCTGAAGATATCTGGGACACTGTACTCGATATAAACCTACGAGGATCATTCACGATATGTAAATATGTGACGGCCGTCATGAAAAAATATGGATCAGGTGTAATCATCCTGACTGCTTCAGGTGCAGGAGTTACAGGCGGGAGTTCATCACTCGCTTACGGATCGTCCAAAGGCGGTGTGCACGGATTATCCCTTGTGATGGAATCACACTTAGAAAAATACAATATTAGAGTAAACGATGTCATGCCTGGTTCGGTAGATACACCTCTGAAGGTGGCAAATGTCCAAGACATGCATGAGGCTGGTGGCAAAAAAGGCAGCCTCGAAGAAAAAATTAGCGCTCTCGTATCACCGGATGATATATCGAAGGTCTACGCATTTTTAGCCAGTGACGATGCAAGTATGATCAAAGGAAGTGTTCGAACTAGGTAAAAGTTACTCCCGTTGAGCCGTATCTCGTTTTTCCCAACCAGGTCGGAACATACGCAGGAAATTACTTCTGCCATATGGGTGCTTTCTTGCTTCACTTTCGTTCAATTCAACTCCAATCCCTGGTGCATCAGGCATTTGAAGATACCCGTTTTCCACACGCAAAAAACCACTAAGAACCTCAGGCACCCAAGGTTCCAAAAAATCATCGAAACACTCTTGAATAAACACGTTGGGCGTAACTGCATCAATGTGCAAGGCCACCATAGTTTTAAATGGACTTTCNGCATTGTGTAAGGCGATTTCTGCGTGATGTGCTTCAGCAATTCCAGCAATCTGGAGAGATCGCCATATTCCACCTACGCCGAGAGGTTCAGGATTAATCACGTCCGTAACATTATGTGATAGAAACTCGCCAAACTCATGAATAGCGTGCATGCGTTCACCCGCGATCATACGCACTGGAATTCGACGTGCTACTTCAACCAAGGCGCTCACATCCGTTGACAGTACCGGTGTCTCGAACCAAGTTACATCGTAATCCTTCAACCAATTCCCAATCTCTATTGCAGCGTATGTGCTGAACCGATCATGAGCTTCGATCAGTATGTCAACATCATCACCCACAGCCTCCCGCACAGCACCTATCAGTAACTTAGCCTCATTTGTTTCTTTACGAGACATCTGCATATGAGCATCACCGAATGGATCAAACTTCAAGGCGGTGTAACCCTTAGCAGCAACTTCTGAGGCTTTCTCTGCAAATCCTTCCGGAGTTCGCTCACCCGAATACCAGCCATTTGCGTATACACGAACGTTATCGCGTACTTTGCCCCCTAATAGACTGTAAACAGGCACACCGAGCGACTTGCCAAGAATGTCCCAACAAGCCATCTCTATGCCAGCCATCGCCGGAGTCACTTTCAAGAAAGCGGTCAGATACAGCTTATGAAATATTTCGTGCACATTTCTGGGATCCATCCCGATTACCAAGTGTTTGATCTCTTGAATAGCCGCCACACGTGGTTGTGTTTCGGAACCCCCAGTCGCTTCACCGACCCCAATCAATCCGTCGTCTGTTTCTACAACAACAAAAATCCAGTTCTTCCAGGGATTTCCTACTATTACTGTTCTGACATCCGAGATCTTCATTCAGTTACTCCAAGAAAACACACGACAGTAATTTTAAAATGAAAAGTCGATTCGCTAAAAATTATTCTTCCATGAGCTAACAATATCCGTTACCCATGGATTTCGTGCTCATACCAACATCGCGGATTAATCAAATTAAAATAACGTTGCCATCTAAACTCAACCAAAAAGAAATTAATGCTTTATAAGGTTTGGCAATGCACCACTCTTTTTCATTAACAGACTTACCGGATCTCCCGGATACGATCGCACCAGACGGATCTGAAATCCGATTTCTGAACTCGTCTGACAAAGGCTCCAGCATGGTACACACACTGCTTGGCCCAGGCTGCACCACGAAGGCCGTTCATCATCGAACGGTTAGGGAACGTTGGATTTGTATCGCCGGTCAAGGCAGGCTATGGCGTTCGAGTGGGCATAAAGAATCTGTGATTACCCTGAAACAAGGAGTGGAGTGCGATATTCTCACTGGAACTAGATTCCAATTCCAAGCCGATGACGGAGATGCTCCATTGGAAATCATAATCACGACTACGCCACCATGGCCAGGAGACGAAGAAGCTATCAAATGCTCAGGTAAGTGGACTCCAGTTCTTTAACATTTCTACACATTCTCTGGACAGGTTCCACACAGTCATTTTCTAAATTAGTTAATAGCCAATCAATTTGGTCGGTATTCCGGTCAAAGGTTTTAGAAAAGGTTTTAGAAAATGTTCAAACGAAAAATCACTCTCGGTGTAATCACTGGATTCCTTGGTGTATTCGCTCTAGCAGGCACTGCACTCGCTCAAGAGAGACCAGCCGATGGTACAACCCACAATTCAGTCAATGACCGAATAGCCGAAATCCTCGGTATCGACCGAGAAACTCTCGACTCCGCAATCGAGACAGCCCGCAAGGAATACCGTGAAGCGAAGCAGGATAAGCGTCTTGCCGTGATAGTAGAAGCAGGGACAATCACTCAGGAACAGGCTGATGAGATCGATGTCTGGAAAGACACCAAGCCTGAGGTCATGGGTAGTCTCAAGAAGCTCGCTCGCGAATACGGCGGAATCAGAGGCAATCTGGAAGCCACACTGAACATTCTGGTAGAAAAAGAAGCAATCACCCAGTCAGAGGCCAACGAGATTATAGTCTGGAAAGACGCCCAACCAGCCTACCTCGATGAACTTCGTGAAGAGCTCAAAGGTGAACGCGATGTTAAAGGTCCAAAAGGCCGACATGGTCAAAGATGGAACCGACACATTCTTCCCTCTCGATGAAGTGTAATGATCTAAACGTTTAGTTACGTGTCAGTCAGTTTCACAACAGGTTTCTAGTGCCCCCTAAAAAAACTCCTCTCGAATAATCGGGAGGAGTTTTTTCTTCCAGTCACTTCAAAAACCAGATCAGCGCCGACACTAAAATGCATAAAGCCTAATAATATGTGTGTAACAAACAGTTCGAAAAACTATTTTTAAAAACGTCCTAACACCATTCACCTACGCTCGGCCCAGGAACCTATTTCATGGATCAACGCTCAAACAATAAGACACAGCGACTACAACAGTGGTTCGATGAACGCCCTAGGTGGGATCACGCCTCGTATGGCGAGTTCATGCACATTGGTGCAAATCAAACCATCTTCCGAATCGCATTAGAAGAACAGGAAATTGGTACCGAAACGAAAGTACTCGACACCGCTTGCGCAGTAGGCGGTAACGCTCGTTGGATGGCATCTTTATTCGGATGCCATGTTTGGGGTAACGATATCGACGAAGAAGCTCTGGTGGTGGCTAAAGATCTGGCTGAAATAGAAAACATCTCTGAACTCTGCACGTTCGTAGAGGCTCCCGTTGAAGCGCTACCCTTCGACGACAACACATTCAATATTGTCGTAACTACCGACGTTTTTGACTCTAACGAAGTTAAACGAGTCCTTAAGCCCGGTGGAAGTTTCATAGTCATATCACTTTTCGAAGATCCAAAAATCACTCCTATACAGCTCGCAGAAAGATGGGGTTTGGAACTGGAAACATCACTCGATGTTACCGATCTAGCATTTGCGTTCAACAGAGCTAAAGAAACCGAAGCTCGACTACTCCACGAATCTGATTTAATCGGCGCTCGTGAACTAATCGATATCATGAACAAGAGCATCGCTCCGTACACGCATGGCGGCCGCCACTACATCATGCGCCTACGAAAAAAATAAGGAGATTCCTAAACCACAATGACCACAAACTCAATCAGTCAATATCGTGGGATCTTTGGAATCCCCGCCACACCTTTTAACGAAGACGAAACACTCGATGTTCGTTCTCTAGAAAGCGTTCTCAATTTCTCTGTTGAGAGCGGGTGCCATGGAATCGTTATGCCAGTCATGGCAAGTGAATACCAATCACTTACCGACGTAGAACGACGGAAGATCTTCGATGTAACCGTAAAAATCGTCAACGGCAGGGTTCCAACTGTTGCTGGAGTCACCGGAGTTTCAAATATCCACTCAATCGAACTTGCAAAATATGCTCAGGATGCAGGATTTGATTCCGTAATCACTATGCCACCTCATAGTCTGAAACCATCCAACAGTGAGAATTTAACATACTTCGATCAACTGGATGCAGCTTTAAAAATTCCAATATGGATACAAAATCACCCAGCAGGAGTAACGTTATCTGCACCTCAAGTTATCCAAATCTGTGAAACGTTTGAAAATATCCGCTATGTCAAACAGGAAGGCCCTTCAGCTGGACATGTTGCAACCGCATTAATTGATCACGAAACGAAGTCGGTAGAGGGTGTGATGGGTGGAGCCGGTTGTAAATACCTAATTGCCGACTACAATCGTGGCATGTGCGGCAACATGCCTGCCTCCCACTATGGTGATATTCACTCGAAAATCTGGAATCTCCTCGAGCAGGGTGAAGAATCAAGCGCAAGAGAAATACATACCCGTATGACTCCGCTAAATAACTTCGAGAGTGGACTTCACGGTATGCGGGCATTCAAGGAGGTTCTTTACCGCCGCGGTGTTATTACAACACCAACAATTCGTTCGCCGGGGAAAAAGTATCTCGATAAATACGATGTGCATGAGCTAGACACCCTTTTAGCCTCAATTGACGATCTGATGACGTGGAAAGCGTAGTAAAACTTGAGAATCGAAGCTATCGATCTTTTTTACGTAGCGTTACCCGTTATCACCAGAACCGCCGACGGCACACAAGATTCGCTGATCGTACGTGTGCGCACGGACAATGGACTAGAGGGTTGGGGCGAATGCGATGCATCACCATTGATATCGATGGCCGCTTACGTAATGCCAATGTCACATTCAAACATAATCAACATCTCAGAGGCGCTTATTGGCGGGACGCTCAATTCACCCAAAGATCTTGTACACCTAAGGAACAAGGCTGGGACGTACGGTCTCGATATACAACAGTTAGATCACGCCGTATCGGGTGCAGATATAGCGATGTGGGATGTACTGGGTAAGTACCTAGATGAGCCAGTTTGGAAATTAATTGGCCATTCCACATCACACAAAAAACTCCCATATGCAAGTGTGTTATTCGGTAACGACCCTGATGAAACACATGCCATTGCAACTTCTATTATCGAGCGTAATTTCCAGGCTGCCAAATTTGGATGGGGACCAATGGGGCATGGATCACTCGCTGATGATGTAGCACTAGTTCAAGCTGCACGTGATGGTCTGGGACCCAGTACAAAATTAATGATCGATGCAGGCGTCATTTGGGGTGACGACGTCGATGCTGCATATGAACGAGCAGTGAAATTCGCTGATCTGGGAGTAACTTGGCTCGAAGAACCTCTGAAAACCGAGGAGGTTAATGCTTACAAAAAATTAGGTGCTCGAATCAAGGCGAATAACGTAAACATCGGCATTGCTGGTGGGGAAGGTGCAGATTTTTATCGATCAGCCGACGATATGATGACAAACGGTGGACTTGATTATGTCCAAATTGATGTTGGCCGCATTGGAGGTATTACTGAAGCCAAACGAGTCGCAGATCGCGCAAAAGCACTCGGCATTCAGTACGTGAATCACACTTTTAAAAGTCATTTGTCTATCGCTGCATCAATTCATGTTTTTGCGGGCTATAAAAGTTTCGATGTTATCGAATACCCTGCTGGAAATTCGCCGNTGATTCTCGATCTCACTGCGCCATCAGGGATTTTTAGAGATTCAAATGGCTTTGTTCGAGCNTCTGATGCTCCGGGCCTTGGAGTCGATGTAAACNTGGGAGCTATCAGAAAATTNCANCGNTCAGTTAACATNGAAATCGATGGTCAAACGCTNTTCAAATCATCACAACCTTAGATTTCTGATTCAGCCTGTATTCACCATATGTCCGTTCCCTAACAGTTGACGCAAGGTGAAACGGTTAATAAAATTTCCCTAACTAGCACTCTAACCTTTCGACTGCTAGCAGTTGAAAGGAGAAGGTGCTAATTAACAATTCGGTCTAATTTGATATTGATTTGGTGTGTCCGCACCATTCATTAAACAGTCAAATAGCCGAACGCTCAAGTCACTACTAAGGAGAAAATATTCAGTGGCACTGAACCTCACACCACTCGGTGACAGGGTAATCATTGAGCCCGCCGATGAAGAGGCCTCGACCTCGTCTGGCGGGATCATCATTCCCGATACCGCGAAAGAGAAACCCCAACAGGGCTCTGTTGTAGCAGCTGGCCCAGGCCGAACAACTGACGAAGGCACAGTCATCGACATGCCGGTCAAAATAGGTCAAACCGTTATCTACTCGAAGTACGCAGGTACTGAATATGCAGAAGACGGAACAGATTATCTAATCGTTCGAGAGAGCGACATTCTTGCAATTGTTGGCTAGTTGATTTGAAATTAGCCGTCTAATATTGGAGATAAATACCTAATGGCAGCAAAAGAACTCAAGTTCAGCGATGATGCTCGATCCCGCCTAAAAGCAGGCATCGACGTTCTCGCCGACACTCTTAAGCCGACGCTCGGCCCACGTGGTCGAAATATTATCGTCGACAAAAAATTTGGCCCTCCACAGGTCAACTCTGATGGTGTAACCATCGCAAAGGAGATCGACCTCGAAGACCCCTTTGAAAACATGGGTGCACAGCTACTCAAAGAAGTCTCAAAGAAGACAAACGACGACGCTGGTGATGGCACAACTACTTCAACTGTTCTCGCCCAGGCAATCATCGCCGAAGGTTTCAAGAACGTTGCAGCAGGTACCGACCCAATGGCATTGAAGCGCGGTATGGACATGGGGATGGCAGCTGTTCGTGAATCGATAGCCGGCCAATCAACCCCGGTTGATTCGAAAGATCAAATTGAAAGCGTTGCAATCCTCTCATCACATGATGACGAGATGGGCAGCCTCATATCCGACGTTATGGACAAGGTTGGTAAAGACGGAGTTATCACCGTTGATGAATCAAAGTCTCTCTCATACGAGACTGAATTCGTTGAAGGAATGCAAATAGATCGTGGATTTCTTTCCCCTTACTTCGTAACTAACTCCGAACGGCAGGAATCTGTCCTCGCCGATCCTTACGTCTTAATCACTTCACAGAAGATTTCTGCGATTTCAGATCTCCTACCAGTTCTTGAAAAGGTTCTTCAAACCAATAAGAACGTTTTGGTGATCGCTGAAGACGTAGAAGGTGAGGCTCTTGCGACTCTGGTAGTAAACAAGCTTCGTGGGACACTTAACGTTGCAGCCGTCAAGGCTCCTGGCTTCGGCGACCGACGCAAAGCTATGCTCGAAGATATCGCTATTCTCACTGGCGGCACTGTTATTTCAGAAGAGATAGGTCGCAAATTAGAAACTGTGACTCTGGATGACCTCGGTAAGTGTAAGCAGATCGTAGTAAGCAAAGACGAAACCACTTTCGTAGATGGTGATGGCTCCGTTGATGCTCTCAATGGCCGAAAAGCCGAGATCGAAACACAGATAGCAGACACATCATCTGACTATGACCGTGAGAAACTCCAAGAACGCTTAGCTAAGCTTTCTGGCGGAGTCGCAATTCTCAAAGTCGGTGCAGCAACCGAAATCGAGATGAAAGAGAAAAAGCAACGAATGGAAGATGCTCTTTCAGCCACTCGGGCAGCAGTAGAAGAAGGAATCGTTCCAGGTGGCGGAACAGTCTTAATCAAAGCATCTGGAGCACTCAATGGAGTAACGTCAGATAACGACGATGAACAGACTGGAATCGAAGTACTTAAACGCTCGCTCTTGGCCCCAATCAGGGTTATAGCCGCTAATTCCGGCTACGAAGGCGCTGTCATCTTGAACAACGTCGCTGAAAACGATGCTAGCAACTACGGTTTCGACGCCCATAAGGGGGAGTACGGTGACATGGTGGATATGGGCATTGTTGATCCTGCCAAGGTAACTCGTGCAGCCGTCGAAAATGCAGTCTCTGTCGCTGGAATGATCCTCACAACTGAGGCGCTTATCAGTGAACAAGACGAACCGCCGATGCCACCAATGCCAGGCGGACCTCCAGGAGGAGACATGGGCTTCTAGCCTCTCCTTTCAAAAGTATTTGAAAAGGCCGCTCCAAATTGGAGCGGCCTTTTTTTCTCTAAAACCAACGATCTTTTGCCGTCATACAACTGTCAAAAAAATCACATAGCTACAAAAATGCATACAACAACATCCTGCAATCCCTCAACCAAAAAAACAACTCAACTATGTTAAGGGAATATCTCCTTCAACTACTTCACGATCGCTCGACCGATCCGTTCCACTAACAGACAACCCCTCGTAAAGACGAGTCATACCTTCAAGCCACTTGGTCTGCACAGATGGATCCCAAGCGGGATCAAAATCAGGGTATTTCGCTAGGATACGATCGGCTAGCTCCAATTGAGTCGATAGCTCTTGTGAGGCAGGATCAACATCCACTACACGTTCAGTTTTTGCTGTATTAACAGGCTGCGCTGCCACTGCACGTGAACGAACAGAAGTCCCTGAATTACGTAATCTGCTAGCTCCATGACGACCAGCGAGAATTCGCTGTGAAAGCTTTATGCCAGCCGCCTGTGCAGCACGTATAAAAAAGGCTTCGCATTTCGTCAATACGCCTTCTTTAGTTCCAAACCTTCTAAATGCATCGCGAAATTGGCCTTTACTGGCACGAGACAAATCCAGTTCGAAAACTGGTTTATAAAACCCCTCAAGAATATCGCGTAGTAATACTCGCCTCTCTTCACCTTCGGCATGTACAAGGCGATCAAGCTTATCGTCTGGATGGGCTTCAGAATCAACCAACTCAAGAACTTTCAAAGCGGTCATCAATTGAGTGCCGGAGCTACCTGAAAACCTCAGGCCCCAAACCGTTTTATCGATTCTTCCAGGAATACCCTCTTCAAGTAGAAATTCCAAAAAAGTTTGGAACGTACGATAGGGAACGTACGGGGGAATAGCAGGAGTTTGTTCTTGAGGGGTCATTTGAACTCGTAGTTACACATTCCAAGCTTATCGCACAACTAAGGTATCTCCCAACAATTCCAAAGTCAAATATATTTTGGAATGCCGTTTCCCCGGCGGGGACAGTTTATGAAACTTCTTTTTGGAACGCGGACAATACTCTTCAGCGTTTTGGAATGAAATATGAACAGTATCCGTTAGTGCGATAAATAAATTCTGAGAGGCTTTCAAAATCAACAATTCACCACTCAGTACCATCAAGAATAGGACAGCAAATTGAAGATTCCTATAGATCAGATCTTCCCTGACCCAGACCTTCCAGTATCAAAATTCCAAAAAAATGGGAGACGGGAAAGCACTCGGTCTGTGCGCTCAAAGCGTGATCCAGTGGTTTTATTCAAAGACAACGGATACTTGCTGTTATCAGGCCAGCGAAAACTCAGTGCCGCAAAAGAAGCTGGTGAAATAACAGTTGAATGCACCGTTAAAGAAGAAGTCACAGCACAAGAGCGTTGGGAATTTTCACTGGCCGAACAGTACCACTCATCACTTGTACCAGCGATGGAGTTGGGCAAAGCATTCATGGAATACAGAGATTCTCACAGTGTCACACAGCAAGAACTTGCTCGACGGACAGGAATCACGCCTGGCACCATTCACCATTACGAAAGTCTCATACGAACATTAGATCCGGGTCTAGGCGAAAAGGTGAATACTGGAGAATTGACCTTCAAAGAAGCACGGTCTATCGCAGATATCGAAGACCATGCCAGACAACGAGAAATAGCACAACCATTTATCGAAGGTCGACTTTCTAGTGTTCATGTCGAGAGGATCGTAGGGCGAGCTAAAACTTCAAGTACTCTTTCAATCGAAGACATTATTGAAGAAGTCGTGAATGGTAAGCGAGCGGCCGAAACCGAGCCAGAACCAGCACCAGTATTTCAGAGAGCAAGACCTGTCGAAGCCGACACAGCGCTAATTGAAAATGCCGTATTAAAAATCGCTGGTGAATTAGATGCGTTGCAATTACAAGTTATACCTGAATACCGACGTTTAAAACTGATCAGCAGCCTGAGAATTCTCGATAGCCGGTTGAAGTCCGCACTCATGACTTTAAATGGCGGCATGGCAGCAACAACGGCTGTGCCACAACAATTGTCAGCAATAACTGAAGTACGTGTGTAGCACACCGAGTAAAAACTAAAGCCAACCGCATTACATCACACAGGAGATCAACGACAAAACCAAATATCGCGTAGAGGCAAAACAATGAAATGCTGAGGTTTGTGCGGACACACAAACCTCACGCCGTAAGTAATTTTGTGGCTCAAAAATT
The DNA here is from genome assembly GCA_002687335.1 of Chloroflexota bacterium. The sequence goes on along the minus strand of NYZY01000021.1, from coordinate 7,868 downwards.
ACTTATACAGTCTCCGCTAAGAGCCCATGCGCCCCTCCAAACACGCCTCCGGAGGGGCGCATTACATTAAGACAGGACAAACCCATATTTTCAACTTACAACCACAATAATAATCGATATAAGAAAGGCGACAATCTAGGACAAATTCAAGATTCTGGCAGCATTGTCATGAAGTATAAGTGGACGAGCCTCATCACGAATGTCTAGCTCCTGAAACTGCTCCAACCAAGTAACCGGAGAAATATACGGATAGTCAGATCCAAATAAAACCTTTTTCCTTAATCGACCGCTGGCTTCGGCGATCAAGTCTCTCGGAATATAACGCGGAGCCCAACCTGAAAGATCTATGAAAACATTGGCTTTGTGTAATGCAACCGCAACCTGCTCCTGGATCCACGGCCATGCAGGGTGAGCCATAATGATCGTTAAGTCAGGATGTCGTGCCGCCAGTGAATCCACATGGGGTATAGGTCGTGAGTATGCAAGTTCAAAACCATCTCCACCTGGCGAGTTAGCCCCGGCCGCAGCGTATCCTGAATGCATAAGTACAGGTATTCCAAGCTCTTCAGCTTTAGTAAATAATGGAATAAATACAGGGTCATCAGGAAAAAAAGCCTGATGGATCGGATGAAGTTTCAAGCCCCGTAATCCAAGAGATAATACCGAACGTTCCAATTCTTCAACCGCTGCTTTACCCTTCCGAGGATCCACGCTACAAAATCCAACGAACACATCCGGATAAGACTCTACTATCTGGGCCACATAATCGTTAGGGTCGGGTAAATCTCCAGTTTCAGTTTCGGCATCAACAGAAAAGATCACAGCCATAGTATCGATAGCACGATAAGTCTCAACCATCTTCTCAATGCTTGTGGACTCATCAGTCATACGGAACATTTGACGTAGACCTGGTTCAATACCGTATTCGGAAAGACCTGGCATTCGAGGAATGTGAGCATGTATATCGATGGCTTTCATAAATACATCCTAATGAGCTTNANTTTCTATTTCGTTTAGAAAAGTAAAAACTTTTTAATCATCACATCGACAANTAGGTATTAAATTACGGTCACTTGCGCAAACAACACGCTNAAGTATTGNCTTGNGNTTTCATTGGTAAAACNANTGAAAGTATCGCNCCTGCAGCAGCTATAATTCCNGCAAATATCACNACACCNTCNAATCCATTTGACTGATTGATAAAACCAGCTGCAATCGGCGTTAATGATCCAATAACTGCTCCGCCNGTGAACATCAAGGCCGTTCCAGACCCTTCGGATCCTTTATCAATCATATCCATCGCAGCAGCGTTGATGATCGGCATTACTGAAAAGAAAAAGAGACCCAGCACTGCGATTAATGCAGTCATGCCCCAGCCTGAGTCAAATGTTAAGAAAAGAAATATCAAGATCGTCATCGCAGTCATTGCGAACGCTATTACAGGCCGGCGTCCCACCCGATCAGATACGTTACCCATGATTGGTGTCGAAATAATTCCCGCCATGGTTATCAGTGCAACATGCAAGCCAACAAAAGTATCCGAATAGCTAAGTTCTTCACGCATGTATATGACGAGAAATACTTGAAATGACGTGTGTACTGCTCCACGCATTGCACCCAATAAAGCCATACCCAAAACACCACGATTACTGACAAGGCGCCCTGCGGATCTAAAGTAATCCGAAAACGTGACATCTCCTTTAGCCTCAATACCTGCCGTTTTGAATCTCGAAATAACCGCTAAAGCTGTCACAACCATCGGAACCGAAATAAATGCAGCAATCCATCTCCACTCTATTCCACCAAAAATAACCCAGGACCCGATCGTCCCCGCCAATAAGAATCCAATGATTAATGGAGAAGCAGTATTGCCTATCTGCGCGCCCGTTAAGTGTGCTGCCATAGCAAAACCGCGACGTTCAGGATATCTAGCCGCCAACGTGCCAAACGCAGGCGCATGCCACATGGAAGTCCCGAATCCGACGATCACCACTCCAACTAGGAGTGCCCAGTAAACAGGTGATATAGCAATCAGAAAATATCCAATACCAACCATCATCATCGAAGCAAAAAGAATCCATGCAATTTTTTTACGAAACATATCCGTAAGAATGCCAGCTGGAATATTTGCGATACCCGAAGATATCGATTGAGCCGAAGACATACCACCCACAGCAACATCTGAAAGTCCTAAAGTTGCCCTTATGCTCGGAATCATGACCAATAACGCACCTTGACCAAAGTGTTTGATCCCATGACCCGCAGACAACCCATACATCAAGCCAAGTGATGTCGGTTTTTGATCATTAGAAGGATGTGAATCCCCGGAATCTTTAGGTTGGTTATCGGAAGCACTGCCACCGGACTGTGCAGTATGAGAAGTGGTTTCTGTCACAGCAAACAAACTTTACGTCGCGATAGGCGGCTAAGTTGAACCGGGTATATGGCCAACCGAACAATGAAGTGCACAAATCGCTCAACATCACTATATGAAGGTGAAATCATGACTGGTTAATACCTTAATACCACAGTCTAAAAGCCCAACCGCCGCTCGACCGCTCCAAGTGATTCGTCAATAACGCTACACAGAGTGTCAGCCTCGTCAGCTGTAATTGTAAGAGGTGGAGCAATCGGCAGAATATACGCTGGGACTCGTATCCAAACCCCGCGTTTCCTTAGTTCTTCAGTGAGCATGGCGTTTACGCCAACTGATGAATCAAAGTGCTCCTTCGTTTGACGGTCTTTCACAAATTCAATGCCCTGGATAAGCCCCACTCCACGTACATCACCAATAATTGCATGCTTATCTTTCATGGCAAGTAAACTCTCCGAGATCTGCTCACCTCGGATTCGGGCGTTATCAACTAAATTCTCTCGCTCAACTATAGCTAAGTTTGCGAATGCTGCTGCTGCACCACCTGGGTGAGCCGAATACGTATACATGTGACTCCACACTTTTTCGGGTCCACCTGCGAAGGCATCAGCCACCTGCTGTGTGGAGATCGAACCGCCCACAGGAAAGTAACCCGATGTGATCCCCTTCGCGAAGCTCATAATGTCAGGAGCAACTCCTACAAAGTCGGCACCAAACCATTCACCAAGGCGTCCAAAACCCGTAATCACCTCATCAAAAATCAACAGCACACCATACTTGTCGCAAATGTCACGTACCATCGGCCAGTAATTGGACGGGGGTACAACACCTCCAAGAGGTTGCGATACGGGTTCTCCAATAACTGCCGAAACAGACTCAGGTCCTTCAAATATAATCGCCTGTTCAATTTCCTCTGCAGCGCGCTCACCATTCTCTTCTGGTGATGAAGCTCCGTATTCATCGTGATAATAATGTGGCTGTCCAACGGTCACAACATTCGCTGGCTTAGGTTGGTAATCGATGCGTGGAAAGCCGGGGTGCCCACCCAACCACATAGTTCCATAAGTCGAACCATGGTACGAGCCACGACGAGAAATCACTTTATAACGGCCAGCATCGCCTCTACGCACATGATATGCCTGCGCCATTTTAAGTGATGACTCATTGGCCTCTGAACCACCCTGGCAAAAAAACGTGCGACTAAGGTCCCCTGGAGTTATTTCAGATAGCTTGGCAGCAAGTTGAATAGTCTTTGGCGTAACGCCTGAATAGACATTCATACTTACGCTCGATAGCTGGTCATAAATAGCTTTAGCAATTTCCTCACGTCCATGACCAGCATTGCGGAAGTACATACCTGATATGCCGTCAATATATTTATTACCTTCAACATCAGTTACATATATACCGTCGGCGGACTCCATCAAAAGAGGTCCGCCTTCCTCCGCGAGAATAGTGTGATTAGTCATGCCAACATGCATGTGATCAAGTACGGCTTGGCGTAAGGATTTTGGGTCGTTCGCTGCTGGAATTGTCATCAAAATTCAGTTCGGATCTAAGCTTTTAATTATTCAATACTGATTGTTAATCAAAAAAAGAAATATAGCTAGCAGTGTTGCAATGAATATAAGAGCTAGTTAAATGGTGCAGTTTGGCAAAGTTCACGATACGGTTGAATTGCGATGTTTAATTTTGTTTATAAAAGACGTCCCGCCATAGTGGGATTAATTCTGGGCTCAACGGTAGGCTTGATGATTGCATTGGGCTACGGCCTAACTAGTATTTGGCTCTGTTCAGGTATTAGAAAATGTCCTGAAAACTGGGTCCCATTTGCCGTTGTAGCAGCAATTATTTTCATAGTAATTGCACCGATCGGTGTGGCAGTAGCTGTTATCGGTGCTCGACTTTATAAAATTTTTGACACGGCGTTATACACGGGCGATAACGAACTAGACGACTAAACCGTCCAATAAGTTTTATTCGATTAAATTTGGTTATGACCTCCCGTTCAACCCCGCATCTGAGATTTGAGAGATAGTCTGAGAAGGTAGGATTGGAATTGTTTGACTGTTCAATTCAAACGTATAATTTCCGAGTTGATTTTGTAAGTTATGAAACAATTTCAATAGATAATCCAGTAAATTTCCTCAACTGAGATACACATTTATATTGATTGTCTGATTTGACCGGACTAGTCGTAGGAATTATTTCGAATGGCAGAAACAAGCTTCGATATCGTCGTCATAGGTGCAGGCCCAGGTGGCTATCATGCCGCTATCAGAGGAGCACAATTGGGGCTAAGCGTAGCGGTCGTTGAAAAAGATGACGGCACAGGAATCGGTGGACTCGGTGGAGTCTGCTTGAACTGGGGCTGCATCCCGTCAAAATCGCTTTTGAAAAACGCTGAAATAGTTAATCATGTGGCCCACGCAGAGGACTGGGGCATCGAAGTCGGTGAATGGTCCGCGAGCATGGGCAAGGCCATTGATCGCAGTCGAAAGGTCTCCAAATCTCTTACCAGCGGTATCGGATTCTTGTTCAAGAAAAACAAAATCACCCTGATAACCGGTAAAGGCATTCTAAAGTCCTCTACTCAGATCGACATTGAAGGCGGTGAAACGCTAACAGCCAAGAATATAGTTATCGCAACCGGTGCAAGAGCGCGAAGCCTACCAAGCCTACAAATAGATGGGACTGACATCATCACCTCCCGTCATGCCCTTGAACTTCGTGACAAGCCAGAAGCCGTTGCCATTATCGGTGCTTCGGCGATAGGTTGTGAATTCGCTTACTACTTCAACTCATACGGCGTCAATGTGATGATGTTTGAAATGCTTCAACATCTTGTCCCCAGAGAAGATGAAGAGGTTTCTATCGAACTTGAACGGCAGTTCAGCCAACAGGGAATCGAATTTGCAACCTCCGCTGACGTTTCAGGAGTTGAAAAAAGAGATGGACGACTCGTTGTTCAATACGAAGTCTCAGGCAAAAAACAAGAATTCATATGTGACAAAGTACTTCTTGGTGTAGGCGTCCGACCCAACACCGATCAAATTGGTCTTGAAAACGTGGGCATCAACACGAACGATGCTGGGTATATCGAAGTGGATGGGAACATGAGAACCAATGTTAGTGGCGTATACGCTGTAGGAGACGTAAACGGCAAGCTGCAGTTAGCGCATGTAGCATTCGATCAAGGTGTAGTGGCGGCAGAAACTATTGCTGGTCACGAAACAACTCCCATTGATAATTACACCAATATGCCCAGATGCACGTACTGCCAACCACAAATAGCGTCGATTGGTCTTACTGAAGCTCAAGCTAAAGAACAAGGAATCAATGTAAAAATCGGCAAAGTTCCATTCCAGGTAGCTGGAAAATCAGTAGCAATCGGCGAGCCATACGGTTTCGCAAAGGTAATCACAGATGATGATTCAGGAGAGGTGATTGGAGCACATATCATCGGGCCTGAAGCTACTGAACTAATAGCTGAAATCGGAATGCTGCAGCTACTTGAGGGCACAAACCTCGAACTACATAAGATGACACATGCGCACCCGACATTGTCCGAAGCTGTCAAAGAAGCCGGAGCAGCAGTATCCAACGAAGCTATCCATTTCTAAATGAAATGTACATCGATGCTCTTTGGCGGCAAGCCAACCATTCCGTTCTGTGCTCAGGCGTTATTGCCCATTCCTGAATTCCCCAAGACACGCGTTTGATTTTAAATTAGAAAGATAGGCAGCCTTGAACAAAATAAAGGTAACTAGAATTTATACAGGGGATGATAATCGGTCACATTTCGAAGACATCGAAATTGACATAGCACCCAGTAAATCGGGCCTCATTTCGGAAATTATCCCTGCGACAGGCGTGATTTTTAGGGAGACTGGCGGTGACTACGATTACGACTTTCATACAGCGCCGCGTCGCCAGTACGTTATCAACCTAGATGCCGCTGTGGAAATCACCGTGGGCAGTGGTGAAAAACGAATACTCAAGCAAGGTGAAGTATTCCTGGCAGAAGACACCACAGGTCAAGGTCACATAAGCCGTGCAGTGGACAGCAAGATACGACATTCGATGTTTATAACCTTGGATTAATTTTTAGGTGAAAATATCAACCTGAGTTAGTGCCAGAACGAACTGCGCTTAACATTTCATCCAATCGATTCTGGTCGACTCCAAGCAATCTGGCTTTTTCCGCATCTTGGTCTGATCGCGCGGTATTACCCTGTTCTGCATAAACCACAGCACGATTAGCGTACGCTTCAGCCCAAGAATCATTTAAACGGATTGCTTCAGAAAAATCTTGTACTGCTTTTTCAAGATCGCCTATTGCGTATCGAGAATTACCGCGATCTAAATATGTGTCAGGATATCCAGGGTTCATACGCACAGCTGTGTCGTAGTCCATTATCGCTTCAGAATGTTGTTCGCTTTTGGCATATGCGTCAGCGCGGTGATGAAACAGCTTAGATACATTTGGGGTCTGATAAATAGCAGCGTTGAAATGTTCAACTGCGTCTATCATCTTCCCTTGACCTGCTGCTTTTACACCCTTTTCATAAAAAATCAAAGATTTTTCGGCCGGTGATGACTTTGAGTGACCAATTAGGTTAAATAACTTCGATAGTAAGCTTGGGATAGTCACTGCTAGTTCGCTTTAGAATCTTCCGGTTTGGCATCGCGAGACACCATTTCTAGCCAATTTCCATCAAGATCCTGAAAATATATTGCATACCTTGCCCATGGATACCCAAGGTCTCGTTCGTATTTAGGGCCAAAAACCTTGATTCCTAATGCTTCAATCCGTTCCCGCCATGCAGGGACATCATCAACCACCATGGCTGCGTGTGCCGATCCGGGCCTATTGCGATCAATCTGATCGGATCTAACTTCGCCCCTTGGGTGAATATATTCGATAAGCTCTATTGAGTGTCCATCTCCGACACCTACATATGCCTGACGCATGATTACATCTGGATAGCCCACTACCTCAGATAACCAGGGAGTATCAGAAAGGGCGGGCTCCCGTTCGATATCCATCCCCAAAACCTGTGTGTAAAACTCAAGAGCCCTGTCAAGGTTTTCAACAATAAAGCCTGTGTGATAGATACTTTGAACTACTGGCATTATTAGATGCGATAGTACTTTTCGGCGTTTGTACAAAAGAGTTTGGCACGTTCAGAGTCTGTAAAGTCACACGTTATTTCGTCGTATGCCTTCCAGACTGTCTCGTAGTCACTAAAAAGACTGTCCACTGGAAAATTAGACCCGAACATACAACGATCCACGCCTAAAATATCGATGATGTCTAATACAAACGGAGCAATCGATTCAGCATCCCAAGTCTGATCCAGCATTCCTAAAGCGGATATCTTGGCGGATACGTTTGGCGCTTCACCGAGTGACTCTAACCCTTTACGCCACTCGCGTAGCTCACCAGGAGATCGGCCGATGGGCATTGCGGTATGGTTGAGGATAATGGGTA
>NYZY01000020.1 GCA_002687335.1 Chloroflexota bacterium | reverse complement strand
CCTCAAAGTTCAAGATGTGGTTAAGAGCTTTGCTGAAGTAATGGTCCTACGTCGCATTAAATTTTCGCTTCAATCTGGTGAAGTAGCTGTTGTTTTAGGGGCCAATGGCGCAGGAAAATCAACCCTGTTACGAATTCTGGCAATGCTGACACAGCCTGATTCCGGAAGTATTTATATTTACGGAAAAGATACCAACAAAAATGGACCCGAAGCTCGTGCACTAACAGGCTCTGTCCTCCACTCTCCAATGCTCTACGCCGATATGTCAGTACGAGAAAATCTGACTTTGTTTGCTGAACTTTATCGCCTCAAAAATATCGATATTCTTATCGAAAAAAACGCAGTTAAAGTAGGTATTCAATCGAAGTTGGACCACCGCGTTAGAACCCTGTCCCATGGATTTCAAAAAAGAGCAGCGCTTGCACGTGCGCTAATGCATGAACCGCAATTACTGCTTCTAGACGAACCTGAATCTGGTTTGGATTCACGATCCGTATCGCACTTGGACAACATAGTCGAAGAATACCGCAGTTCCGGTCGAACGATACTCATGACTACTCATATCATCGAACACGCGCTCGAAATTTCTGATAAGGCCATCGTAATAACTGATGGATATGTGCATCTTGAATCAACTACAACGTGTTTGAACAAATCAAATATCTTATCCGCCTATTCACATGCCTTGCCAAAAACATCAGGTGACCTATGAGAGAATCTTTAGCTGTCATCTGGGCGATCGGGCGCAAAGATTTACTGCTGGAAACACGAAATAAAGACATAATCGTCGCAGTTTCAGCTTTCGCGTTACTAGTACTGATGGTTTTCACTTTTGCCATCGATATCAATCAGGTTAACGCGAAACTAACAGGCCCAGGCATTTTGTGGGCCAGTATAGCTTTTGCGGGTGTAACCGGACTGAACCGCGCCTTTGCACTTGAGTTGGAAGGAAACACATTAGAAGCACTAATGCTCGCACCCATAAGCCGAGATCTAATCTACGTTGGCAAAATGTTTGGCAATTTCCTGTTCCTCACGGCATCGCAGATCATAGTTGTCCCAATATTTGCAGTACTGTTTAACTTAGCTGTACTGAGATGGGAAATGCTGGTTATCAGCCTTCTTACAACTATTGGTTTCAGCGCCATTGGCACCTTGTTTGCTGCAATGTCAATGCGAGTTAGGGCCAGAGAAGTTATGCTGCCACTTCTGTTTCTGCCAGTCGTAACGCCTTTAATCATGGCTGCGGTCGAATCTACAAGTCACGTGGTGAATGACGGCAGTTGGCCAGAAATCGCCCAATGGATACAACTTGCTCTGGCGTTCGATATCGCATTTATTGTCATTTCTGCATTCATTTTCCAGCAAATCCTAGAAGATTAACTTTCATTAACATTTAGAAGACCATGAGAGATATTTTTTATCAGAAATCCACTCTGTTTGTGATAAAATTTACGAAGTCATAATGGTCCGCTTATCGCCAAAACATACACTTGATGACCAAAGTTATTAACCTTCTAGTCTCCCCTATTGCCTTGAGTGCAGTCCTTATGGGCACGACATTATGGCTTATATTTGTTTGGGTTCCCACCGAAACAAACCAAGGTGCTGTTCAACGAATTCTTTACTTACACGTGCCAATTGCATGGGGCGCCATGATGGGGATTGTAGTCGTAAGCGCCGGTTCGTTTTTGTATCTATGGAAGAAAAACGAGATTTGGGATCGACTCGCGGTTGCCTCCGCCGAAGTAGGGGTAGTGTTTGGAGGGCTAGCTCTGCTAACCGGAATGATTTGGGCTCGACCAGTTTGGGCCGTGTGGTGGACAGGAGAGGCCAAATTAACGACAACCTTAATTTTATTTTTTATCTATGTTGCATATTTAATGTTCAGGGCGTACTTTCCTCCAGGAACTCAGCGGCAAAGGTTGGCGGCAATCATTGCGATCATAGGAGCCATTGATACTCCTATCATCTACTTTGCGGCAAATCTTTGGTCCCAAGCCCATCCACCACTTATTACAGGGCCAGCCGCTGATAGTGAATCATCACTCGGAACCAGCTTGGGTGTCGTTTTATTAGCTTCAACCATCTCATTCACATTACTTTTTATTTTGCTCGTGAAAATACGATACAAAATCCGCAAGTCGGAAGATGAAATTAAACAGTTAAAACAGAATCATGAACTGGATTCCGTAAAACTACACAACATTAGTCAGGCCAGAGGAACAAGTTGAAGGTATTCAATTATGGTGCGGCGTTACTAATCGTATGCGTAGGGCTCGTAAGTCATGACCTACCAAGCGTTGCGTTAGCGCAGTCGACTCCATTAGTAAACGGAGTTGTCGTAGGTATCGAAACAGACGACAAAGATCAGCTAATCACGTTTGTGGTTTCAGACTCAAATGGCACCCTAACAACTTTCAAGGTGTCTGATAACACAAAATATGGATTAGAAAATCAAGCAGGTGATCGTTGGGTAACCTACCACAAAGATGGTTCGATTGAAGCTGCAAGACGCCTCTTAGAACACCAGGAAAGATTTGCCCCTGTAACAGTCTCTTACTCGGAAGTAACCGAAGATTCTGGACAAATAACTGGAATTGCAACATCAGTCGTAGATAGGGAACAGGGCAAGCTAGAAACCAACCTCGGTTACATCTTTGCCGTTTTTGCCATTACATGGATCCTGTTTTTTGCCTATATTTTCTACATCGAACGAAAGCAAAAGGTGGTTCATTATGAAATCACCCAGATCAAAGCGTCACTCAAATAACACTCAATCGATCCATCTTGATCACATGACCAATAAAGCAAATAATTCACAAAATAACAATAATCCTGATGAATTTCAAAAGCCTGACAATTCATTAGCGCAGCATGCTCGGACAACGACGCTGATGGGTCCACGCGCAAAAATGGTTTTTGCTTTCACTCTCGCATCGATAGCATTGGCATATTTCGCTTTCACTGCATTCCAGGGAGCTACTGTCAACTATCTGTCGGTCGACCAAGCATCCTCCGAATCACCTACTGCGTCAGATCGTCAAGTCGGCGTAACGGGAAAACTTGTAAAGGACTCGTACGTCCGAGATGCTGACGGACTTACTGCACGATTTTCAATCAAAGACGAAAATGGCTCCGAAAAACTTGCAGTCACCTACGCTGGAGAAATTGGACAAGTGTTTTTCAATGATCATTCAGAGATTATTGTCCAAGGAAGAAAACTCGTAGATGGATCTTTTAAGGCGGATAATTTAACAGTGCGCTGCCCGTCTAAATATCTCACTGAAGCTGAAAAGGCAGAGCTGGACGCGCAGAATAATGGTGATCCATCCGCCCCCCCTTATCAGCCAGATTACTTTGATCAAGAAGCGTAACCAAAACTAACACGCCGTCCATCGAATCAACGCTCAGTGGTATTTGCGATCGTAAACACTGAATACCAACTCTTACTACAAATCAATCCGCAATTGACGAAATTGCGAACTTGACAGCATTACTACCACTGTAAAGACAACCAATCCGCAGGCCAATATTGTTAACGAATAACGCAAATTAAACATTGCTGCGAGAGAACCACTGACTAATCCACCTAACGGAAAAGCAGACCAAGCCAACTCATAAGCCCCAATAACCCTACCCCGTACAACAGCAGGAACATTAACCTGAATAACTGCAATACCTAGTGCAATATGCACTGCATTGAAGTACCCCAAGAGAAAAGCAATTGGCAAGGCTAAGGTCATCGTACTTGAAAACGCCCATACAACCACGAACGCGCCGAAAAGAACATCAGTAAACAACAAAGCCGGTCCAGCGCGCTTAACACCACCGGTCCAAGACGTTGTCAATGCTCCCGCCAAGGCCCCCAAACCTACCGCAGAAAACAAGTATCCAAGCCCTGTTTCACCAGTACCGTACACATCCTTCGCAAAAGCAGGGATAATAAATATCAACCCTCCTAATACTAGAGCGTTAACCGCCGTGAACATTAAGTTCAAACGCAATATCATGTTGCCACGTAAAACCCTGACAACATCTCTTAAATCTTCAACAATGCCTTTATGAACAACAGGCTGTAGCTCAGTATGAGGTCGGAATGTTTTGTACACCACGATCGCCAAACCAAAAAGTCCCACTATTAATCCGTATGAGGCAGATGGTCCTGATACAGCAAGAAGAAACCCAGCTATGATTGGAGCAACGACACGGGCTCCATTAAATGCCGCCTGATCTATTGAGACAGCCCGCACCAAAATTCCTTTGGGCACAATATCTGGTAATAAAGATAGTCGCGCTATCCAGTCCAAGGCCAAGGCCGATCCCTGCGCTCCCCCTGCAATCAGTAAGTGCCACGGTTCAAGAGAATTGAAAATTAAAAGCAGCACTACCGCAAACATCGGCACCCCTGCAACTATCGCTCCCACAATAAGCAACCGCGTTCGAGAGACTCGATCCGCTAACATGCCAGCCAAAATCGCGACAATAACGTTAGGAATACCAACTGCTGCGCCCAATGCCGCAAGCCAAATGGTTGAACTGGTTAACTCGAAGAGTAAATATCCTTGTGATACCGTTATCAGTTGATGACCTGTACCCCACATAAGCGTGGCTCCCACAAAGCGAAGAAGAGAGGAATCACGCAAGGCACCAAGTAAACCAACATCAGTTAACANGATTTCATCANCANGTTCTTTTTTTATTTGAGAATTATTAGCCATGAAATTCCATTGTGAACCCACCCCACAANATTCGAATGCNACCAGGAAAACCAANTACNCATTTCATCACGAAAAATACAGTGATATCTGTTTGTCCGCCCACTGATACAATTCACACTAAATAATGAGTACAGCCATTACATTAGATACTTTCTTACTTGCAGCAGTCATTGCATATGCAATGGGTGCGATTCCTGTCGCTTATACGATAGGCAGAATAAACGGTATCAACGTTTTCCAAGTGGGCTCACGACAAGCTGGAGCAACTAACATTTGGAGAGAAGTATCCCGTAAGCAAGGTGTGATCGTAACAGGAATCGATGCGATCAAGGGGGTATCCGCTATCTTGATCGCGCGATATATGGGACTAGAAGGCACAGAACTTCTCGTGCCAACAGCCGCAGCCATCGCAGGTCACTGGAACTCACCGATGACTAAATTTAGGGGTGGAGATGGCGTGGTGACTTTGATGGGTGCATCGTTGGGAATCGCTCCAATCACTGTATTCTTAGGATTAACTGTCGGCACAATCACCGCGGTGACGATGCATAAAAAACTTAACCACCCAAGTTTATGGGGAGGAATCGTTGGATTTATTGTTTTCATCACCTTGTCGTTCCGACCTGATTCCAACATCGACCCAGCCATCGTTTACGGTTTAACAGGATTAGGTGTAGCCATCATGCTACACAGCATTTACTTCCATAAACGCCACAAAGAATATTTCAACGCTAGGGAAAGACAGCCTGAGGATCTCGACGCTACAATCACCCAAGATCGACTGAGTTAGGTCTGCAACAAATACGAATCAAGTAATTGCTGATTTGTCTTACTCGGAGCTTTGGACTGCAGTTCCTCGTACCGATCTTGAAGCGATTTTCCTTCGTGTTTAAATATCACACCCAAAGGAATTCCAGGCCGCTCAAGAAGATCATTAGCTGCTTGAACACTGGTTGGATCATGATCTTCTGGTATGTCGTATGCTAACCCTTTAATGCCCTCTTTTGGCTTTCCCTTCAAAATGTCATAAGTGTCGTTATATGTGGTACAAGGCGACTGGACATGAACAATACTGAAGCCTCGGTGATTCATTGCTTCTTGAATCAACTTAGCGAGAACACGAGGTTTACTGGAATAGTACGAGGCAATATACGTCACGCCAATCGACATATAGTGCCGCAAAGGCGAAATCGGATTTTCAATCTTTCCAAGAGGCGTCGATACCGTCACCGCGCCATAATCGGTCGTAGGTGAAGATTGACCTTTGGTCAGACCATAAACCCCGTTGTCCATAACAACAGCAGTAACATCTAGATTTCGGTTAGCGGCAGGACCGATGTGCTCCCCTCCTATGGAAAGAAAATCACCGTCACCAGCAACAACAACCGTATTAAGTTCGGGCTTGCCCATCTTCACACCAAAGGAAATCGGAAGGGCTCGACCGTGAATCCCATGAAGACCGAATGGTTGGTCTCCTTCAACGAGGTGAACCATGTTTCCGGAACATCCAATCCCAGCAACCACAATATTATTAGCCTGTGGCTCCTCATGCTCGATTGAATAATTTTCTAGCGCCACCTGAAGCGCTCTCCGCACTCCAAAGTCGCCGCATCCCGGGCACCAGGCAAAATCGTATTCAGGGTTGCGCTTACTCATGCTGTAACTCCAACATCGATTCGTTCTCTGATACTAACAACAAGGTCAGCTGGTCTGAAAGGCAACCCTGTGTACTGAGTAATAGATTCTGCCTGATATCCCTCTTGACGCAATAGGGATGACCACTGACCTAGATAATTAAGCTCAGGGACAATAATTTTATCTGCTGAATCCAGTACATTTTTAACTTCGTCCGGTAGAGGATGCAGTGCGACAGAGTACAGCCAGCCAATGTTCTCTCCTGATGCTCGCAAGCGATCGTACGCCTCTCGTGCCGGTCCTTTTGAGCTGCCCCACGGCATAATAATCACATCAGCTTCAGCATTCTCTATTTCATAATGAGCACCGTTGAGAAGATCCAGCTTTTTGAACCGACGTTCGGTCAACCTAACATGGTGTCGGGGAAGATGAGTCGTGTCACCGATTTCGTCATGCTCGGAACCATTGGCAACATAAGCGCCACGGCCGCCTGGAATCGGCATCCCAGGTAACGGTGTAGTGCCATCCCAAGAGTCGTATCGTTTTCCATCGTCTTCTTCGCTTACCAAAGTCCTGGACTCAGCACTCATAGTGCTTAGTTCAGGTCGACGAATGTTCTCTCCACGCTCGGCCAATCCGAACTCCGATAGGAGAATCACTGGGCCCTGATAACGCTCAGCCCAATTTACCGACAAAGCTCCAGCGTAAAAACATTCTTCTATAGTCCCTGGTGCCAGCACCGGCATTTTGATGTCACCATGAGCCGGATGCATACAGGTGTAAAGATCCGATTGCTCAGACTTAGTCGGTAGCCCGGTAGCCGGCCCTCCGCGTTGCACATCTACGACAACCAATGGAATCTCAGCCATCCAGGCAAGCCCCAGACCTTCACTCATAAGAGAAAATCCTGGTCCGGCTGTCGCTGTCATCGATTTCTTGCCCGCGAATCCAGCACCTAAAATCGCGTTGATTGCCTCAATTTCAGACGCAACTTGGTGCACGAACCGCCCTTCACCCCACAAATTATTCTCCATCCATATCAAGATAGTTGTCGCCGGCGAAATCGGGTACCCGACATAAAACTCCAATCCAGCGGCAGTAGCTCCCAAGGACAAGGCAGCATTACCAGTTACTACAATTTGCTCATAATCCGGAGGGTCAGGAACATGTAATTTCCCGACTTTAAAACCTGCATTAGCAGCAACTTCTGCCCCAAGACGAACAGCCTTGATGTTCGCTTCAATAATCTCATCATCACCAACACGCCCCCGCGTGAATCGCTGAGTGATAAAGGCATCGATTTGACCAAGGTCGAAATCAATCAAATTAGCAACAGCTCCGATACTAACCATATTGGCAGCCCGAGCATTACCAGTGGACTTTGCGAGTTCATCAGCCTTAATCCCAAAGTAATAACCGCCCTCTGGCAGTTCATATTCTTCAGCGTTGTAGATAGTTACTCCACCAACATTCAAATCCTGATGATGATGATCGTAGGCATACTGATTCAGCGCAACCAACACATCTACCCCATCACCTGAGCTCAAAACCGGAGTGGTTGATATTCTTACCTGCGACGACGCAGGCCCACCCATAATTTGGGATGGAAACGTCGAATGAGTCTGCACGAAATAACCAGCATGGGCCGCAGCTCTAGACAGGGCATCTGCAGATGTGACCAGTCCCTGACCGCCCTCACCGGCGAATCGAATGACAAAGTCGTGCTTGTCCAATTGTTGTTTTACCTTCTACCGAACGTGCGAATTACCACATTCTATTTTGTTTCGAGCCGTCGCTATCCTTTTTCAGGCACAAAAAAACCGCATTAGTAAATAGGTTGATTATGCGGCTAATTATGAACTGAGATTTAAGCGAATTGTCTCTAAAATTTTTATTTACATCAAGTGCAGTTATCGAAGCCAAACCACTACGATCTTCAATTCGTTGAAACAACCACCCTTAGTGATTAGGATTTTAACCGCATTTTATCGACGGTTAATTATCAATTTCGTTTACTCCAGTGTCAATTTGTGTCGTATTGAAATTTTGAATTGGTATTAAGTTCAGTAAAAAGCCTATTCAAAACCGTTTGACCGTCAACGGTGCTGGTTCTAAAATTCCCACTTGTCACGTGAGTATTTCCCCAAAAATGGATTTGCCCTATGAGCAAGTGGATCAATTCAGAACGCTCAATTGACCGTTGGTCTGCGGGTGGTGTTGTACTACGACCAGACCCACAAGACAGCACAGCGCTGACTGTTGCCCTTTGCCATAGGAAATCTGAGTCCCTCTGGGCCCTTCCGAAAGGAACCCCAGAAAAAGATGAGACAATTGCACAAACCGCTACACGAGAAGTTACTGAGGAAACCGGTCTAATTGTCGAAATTGGACCGCCAATCGACGACACTTTCTACTCATTTTTTAGAACTGCCTCTGAGACTGCGGCGGATTTACCGTTCGATGCAAAAGGTAAAATCCGGATTGATAAAACAGTTCACTGGTATCTAATGAAATACGTTCGTGGTGATATAACCAACCATGATTGTGAGTACGATGATGTTGAGTGGATCAAAATTGAAGAAGCGCTAAAGAGGCTTACCCATCGGAATGAAGCACGAGTCCTGGAAAAAGCTGTGGCCTTTTATGAAAACGGAGCCACAAGCACGCACTAACATGCGGCTGGTCGGAGAACTTACCGTCCTGAGGTCCAAGGTAATGGACGACGCTGAGGCCGATTATTCATGGCGAATCGATCCTGAACTCGCTTCTCTTGATGCAACTCGCCCCGTCACGCTGTCTCTCAAAGAGTATTTGCGTTATCACAGGGACGATGTGCGGTATCCATCTCCATGGTCAGTAAGAATGGCAATTGATACTCGTGATGGCAAGCATATTGGCAACTGCATGTACTACGACATCGACGCTGAAAAATCCCAATGCGAACTAGGAATCATGATTGGTGACCGTAACTACTGGAGTAAAGGTTATGGTACCGACGTCGTAAAAACAGCTGTAACCCATATTTTCCAAACAACTGAACTCGAACGCGTATACCTTCACACGCTCACAAGTAACTATCGAGCCCAAAAATCATTCACAAAAGCAGGATTTACACCCATTTGCGAAAAACAACGAGACGGTTACGAATTCGTCTTTATGGAAATTAGACGAACAAAGTGGGAGACTGAGCGGGCACACTTAGAAATCGACCTGTCTTCTCGCACCCCTGCTAAGTAATACTACAAAGAAAAGAAACGTGAGAAAGACGACCCATCCATCGGTTCCGAGCAGGCAACCACAAACGGAGAAACTACTATGAATTTACTACTAATCACCGGGGGGCAGCACCCCTATGAAGAATCTACACCGGTGTTGCAGGCATTTATACGAGAAGCTGGACACACAATCACGCTATCCGAGTCAGCAGAAGAACTCGCAGCTGACCTTTCCGTTTTCGATGCTATCGTTCTCAATACCCTACGCCAAGAAGCTACCAACAACGATCTAACAAGAGTTCAGCGCGAAGGGTTAGAAGGTTATGTTTCTGGCGGGGGATCCTTATTGTCAATTCATATTTCGGCAGCATCTTGCCCTGATTGGTCTCAATCAAAAAAAATCACGGGTGGCGGATGGGTACTTGGAGAAAGCTGGCACCCACCCTTCGGCTGGTTCCAGGTATATGTTGATGACACCAACCACCCCATAGCTAAAGGTGTTTCAGACTTCTGGACCTACGACGAATGTTACTGTGGGCTCGATATCCAGCCAGGCGTGAACATCTTCATGCATGGCATCGTTGAGGGTGAGGACAAGCCCCTCGGATGGTCGCACCAATTCGGACAAGGTAAAGTCGCAAATATAGCACTTGGGCACGCAGGATCATCCCAACAACACCCCCAGTTCCAAAAACTCATCCTAAATGCCCTAAACTACATCAACAACTAGCAAGCCAAATCCAACTTAATAAACCAAAAACTACCATCAAATGACAAACAAGAAAAACCGCCGGCCAAACATCGTACTAATTATGTCAGACGACCTGGGTTATGAAGCTATAGGAGCCAACGGTGGCACCTCATACGCCACTCCAATTCTAGACAGTATGGCCTCAACCGGTGCTCGCTTTGAAAATGCGCATGTCCAGCCACTGTGCACTCCTACACGCGTCCAATTGATGACCGGCAAGTACAACTTCCGTAATTACATCGGATTCGGACTAATCGCTCCAGATGAAATAACATTCGGGCATCTTTTCTCCAACGCAGGATATAAAACTTGCATATCGGGCAAGTGGCAACTGCACTCATACAACCCACCTGATGAAATGCCAGAAATGCGATCGAAAGGACAAAAGATAGAGGACGCAGGCTTTGATGAATTTTGTGTATGGCACCCGCACCACACAGAAGATAAAGGCTCGAGGTACAAAGATCCGATCATTTACGAGAACGGGAAATTCCTTGAGAACACAAGGGGTGAGTACGGTGAGGATATTTTTGCCGATTACATCATAGAGTTTATGGAACGTAACCAAGACGATCCGTTCTTTGTTTATTTCCCAATGGCCCTAACACACAGACCGCTGGAGCCTACTCCGGACAGCCCAGAATTCGACGAGTTCATACCTCCGTCCAACGAAACACTTGGAGGACGCACATGGGATGAACTCGAAGGGTGGGACGACGATCCGCGCTATTACAAAGATATGGTTGAATACCACGATAAAGTCATCGGTCGAATCAACGATAAACTCGCTGAACTTGGGATAGCCGACGATACGCTTGTTATATACGTCGGTGACAATGGTTCGCCTATCGAGGTTTGCTCGGTAGTGCACTCACACACCGAAGTCTGTGGGGGTAAAGGCCTTACAGTAGATCGCGGGACTCACGTACCTCTGATCGCCAGGTGGCCCGGCACGATTCCCGAAGGACACGTTGAGACAGATCTGATTGATTCTTCAGATTTTCTACCGACTATTCTTGACGCGGCTGGTATTACGCCTCCAGATGAATACGTAATGGATGGACGCACTTTCTTGCCACAACTGAAGGGGAAGAAGGGTAATTCACGTGACTGGGTATACTTCCACTTTGAGCCCATGAGTGGTCGTAACNCTCGATTCGCACGATATATACGTAACCANAATTACAAGCTCTACGATGACGGACGGCTATTCGANTTGAGCACTGACNCCGAAGAAGAATTCCCGTTCANANCNTCGACTGANGANGANGACCGGGCTGCNGCGCGAAAGCAACTGGCACCAGTTTTCAATCAAATGGTTAAAGAAAAACCGCCCAAACCCGTCTAAACAAAAAGATCACCAATGCCAGATACAGACACAAACTGGATCGATCTGACAACCGAAGAGGCAGTTGATCCCGATATCCCTATATGTGATCCACACCACCATTTCTGGGATCGACCAGGTAATCGGTACATGCTGGATGAATTACTGTTAGATATTGCAGGTGGACACAAAATCACCGAGACAGTTTTCGTTGAATGCAGCGCTATGTACAGAAAAGACGGACGTGAGAGTATGCGCCCAGTTGGTGAGGTAGAGTTTGTACAAGGACTCGCAGCGCAAAGTGCAAGTGGAGGTTACGGAGATACGAAAATAGCAGCCGGAATCATCGGATATGCTGACCTCAGTCTTGGCGATAATGTCGTAGAGGTACTAGAGGCGCAGATAGACGCCAGCCGCAATAGATTCAGAGGAATCCGAAACTCATCGTGTTGGGATCAAAGTCCAGCGATCGCGGGATATAAAAACCCACCTGAGGGATTGCTAAAAGACAAAAGTTTTAGGCAGGGATTTTCTCATTTGCAAAGACTTGACCTTAGTTTCGATGCGTGGATGTATCACACACAATTAACAGAACTTTTTGATCTGGCAAAAAACTACCCAGACACTCCAATTATCTTAGATCACATCGGTGGGCCAATTGGAATAGGTCCATACTCTGAAAAGCACGATGAAGTCGTAAAGCTCTGGAGCGAGGGGATAAGTAACCTCTCAAGATGCGAAAATGTGGTCGTTAAATTAGGTGGGCTTGGAATGCCTCTCGGCGGATTCAAATGGCATGAACGCAATGCCCCACCATCTTCTGAAGATATAGCTAGAATCATGAGCCCCTACTACGAGCACTGTATAGAAGAGTTTGGTGTAAACCGTTGCATGTTCGAAAGTAACTTTCCTGTAGATAATGTCTCAACGTCGTACACAGTACTTTGGAACGCTTTCAAACGAATTACGCGAGATTACTCTAAAAATGAACGTTCATCTCTATTCCGAGACACTGCTCTCCAGGTATATCGAATCGCTGCAGACTAGCTCTTTACCTAACATTCCCTAACGGTGAACCCGAAAGTTCAAGTCCCTAAGCATCCTCTGGTGGGGCCGGGTTCAACAGGTCCATCCCGATCGTTTCAGGAAAAACTCCTGCAATTTGCTCTATTGTCCAGCGCCCTGTCTTATGAATAGACCTACCATGTTCAGGCGAATTCATCAGGCTGACTCGATTGCCGACACAATGAAATATCTTACCGGTAACATCACTTGCCTGATCTGAAGATAACCAAGCAATCATGGGCGCAACTTGTTCAGGCTCGGTAGTCAACGTTCCCTCGGGTGGAGGCAAGAAATCCCCTTTTCGCATATCGCGCGTCGAATCGGGTATCGAATCAGTCATCCGGGTTTGAGCGCCCGGCGAAATAGCATTTGCCGTTACCCCATACTTTGCAAGATCTTTAGCCACGACGCGTGTCATGCCGGCGATAGCATCTTTTGCTGCGCCATAATTTGCTTGTCCACCATAACCGTATAAGCCAGATACTGAGCTGAATGTAACTATTCGTCCCCCACCCTGCTCCTTAAATATTCGAGACGCAGGTTGTACGACAGAAAATGTGCCCTTCAAATGCACATCCATAACATCATCCCACTCCTGCTCGGACATATTGAAAAGCATGCGGTCTCGTAAAATCCCGGCTGCAGTTACAACAATATCCAATCCCCCAAACTCTTCGATAGCAGTTTGAACAATATTTGCACCCCCCTCCATAGTCGCCACAGAATGATACGAGGCAACCGCTCGACCACCCAGTTCGGATATCTCCTCGACAACCTGAGCTGCAGGAGTCAAGTCCTCGCCTTCTCCGTCCAACGCGGCTCCTACGTCTGCAACTACTACAGAGGCCCCTTGAGAGGCTAGTAGCTTTGCCACACCTCTTCCGATACCACGCCCAGCGCCTGTAACAACTGCCACCTTACCGGCTAGGCGCTTATTCCCAATTTGTGACTCGACTGGAGAATGTTCTAGTAAATTCGGCCCCACAAGTTGATCAAGTTGATCAAGATCCCACGTCGCCGGTGGCGATGCGTTATAAATGGTCTTAACCCTGCGAGGCAAAGTCATATGCACTATGTTCCCACCATAGACAAGAAAGGTCTGACCGTTGACGGGCCCAGAATAATCAGAGGCGAGAAATGCCACGAAAGGTGCCACATCCTCAGGTTCCCAAGAAACCTCGTCTTTTCCAGGGAACAAACCGTTCTCTGCAAGTTTTTCTCTGGTTGCTTGTGGGATCGAATCAACCATACGGGTTTCCGCACGGGGTGCGATCGAATTAGCCGTAACGCTGTATTTGCCCAAATCTTTCGCTACAACCTTGGTAAAACCGTGGACTCCTGATTTTGCTGCCCCGTAGTTCGCTTGTCCTGGAAAGCCGACAAGTCCTGACTCTGAAGTAAAAGTGATAATCCTGCCACCACGCTGTTTCCTGAATAACGGAGCAGCATGTCGAACAACGTTGAACGTACCTTTCAAATGAACCGCATAAACAGCATCCCATTCTTCTTCGGTCATGTTATAAATCATTCGGTCGCGAAGTATTCCTGCAGCAGTAACGACAATGTCCAACCGCCCAAAGGTGTCGAGGGCTGCCTGAACGATTCGCTGTCCACCTTCAAAGGTTGACACCGACTCTGTCACGGCCGCGGCCTGACCACCTAGCGCTTCGATTTGAGAAACAACTTCAGTAGCAGGACTCAGTCCCTCGGATTCGCCAGCTAGCGTCAAGCCCGCATCGTTAACAACGACTCGGGCCCCATTCGCTGCGAACTCCCGAGCGATACCACGACCGATACCGCGTCCCCCTCCTGTAACAATTGCCACCTTGCCATCAAGGGCACCGTTCATGATTTTGGATCCTTTTGTTGATGCTAATTAAGTGAATACTAAAA
Source organism: Chloroflexota bacterium (assembly GCA_002687335.1). Next base: position 1,194 of record NYZY01000020.1, on the reverse strand, counting down.
CTACTCATCACTCTTCGTAATGGGAATAGAAACCAACGCTCTTCCCGGCGTAGTTATGATCCCATCAGGGTTGCGTAATCCAACTTCAAGCTCTACCAGACCGATCCCATGCTCAATACGGACACCAGTGACTTTTCCGACGCAAGTTACAGCGTCACCTGGAAAATCAATTGCACGATAAGAAACATCCAACTCTAACAAACGCCCGGAAGAACCCATCCAACTCGTGACAAGTTCACCGAGCCAAGCACTTTTTAACGCTCCATGGATAATCACATTAGGATGCCCCGCGGCACGAGCAACATTAAGATCATAATGAATTGCAACAAAATCCTGTGAAGCTCCTGCATACATCACCAGCTGGCGTGGATCAGGATGCTTGACGATACTCGGTAGTTCATCACCGACAGATACTTCTTCAAAGGGCAGTGTCCGTTGTTCAGTTATAGCGTTAGTGGTCTCCAACACCCAAATCCTTTTCTCCAGTGCCATATGTAATCGTCGTAGTTGTTTGAATAGCTTTCAGCTTCCCATCCTGTCCCGTATAACTGATTTCCGAAATCTTGAACAACATGGTGCCCATTCGGCCAGATTTTTCATACAAATCAGTGATCTTCCTGACCACGGTAATCTGATCGCCGACCATAACCGGTTCAAAGAAACGATACTTACTACCACCATCCAAGATGTGTGCAAAAGGCTCGGGGGGCGGCTCAGGATATTTGCCTGGAAGAAGAGACCTGAAAAATGTCGGGGGAGCGATTAATCCCCCATACAAAGATTTGCTGGCGATTTCGTCGTTAGAATACAAAGGATTAGGGTCACCGATCGCGCAGGCAAAGCGTTCCACTGCATGCCGCTCAATATCGTAAGTTACGGGAATAGATTCAAGGCCGATAAATGACAACATGTCATCACTGATTACCGGTTCATTTTGCTTGTTTGATGTGGTCATGAAAAAATGCTCGCCATTGAATTGGATTTAAATAGCGACGTACCTCAAGGTAGTAATTTAATGGTCAGTTTAACTCCTTTTACCATTTCCACGACCTGAAAAGTCTCGTGCAGATGCTTCACGACGCTTGGCATGTGATCCTACCGCAGCTGCAGTCAACATGATCGCAGTCGGCAAAAACAATATTCCACTAACAAATATGAACAGAATAACGAATACGTAAACGAGAATCGTAGATA
>NYZY01000019.1 GCA_002687335.1 Chloroflexota bacterium | reverse complement strand
CAACAGAATCATTCTCGAGACCAAGTCCGCGTAAATACCACCCAGAAAAGATCCGGCTATAGCTGGAATACCAATCACGATCACGACCCTAAAAACGATACGGTTCTGGAGAATGGCGGGCCAAGAACCGGCCACGGAGCCAAGTACGCTGACGAAAAGATTCGTACTTGCAGCCATAAGCGGATCCAAGCCAACCGCGGTCATCACCGGCAGGCGTACGACACCAAGCGCTATTCCCACGATCCCACCTACGATTCCAACCACGAAGGACATGACAGCCAGGCCAACAAGTTGAACCGTTGTTAGATCAGAACCAAATAACGCTAATTCAGTGACAGGTTCCATCTACCTCACCGTACCAATGGTGCGCAGGTATTGTCTCGATACGGCAATAATTTATTCGATTTCACACAAATTTCTGTGCAAGCGTAAGTTCGAAAAGGTATTCCGAGCAAAGTTCTTTCCTTGTTGGCATTTTCACACAAGGACAAATTCTATTCTCGCCCAACATTATTAAGCTTGGGGTTATCCTTTTTGACACCAACCCTGATCATTTTTGCCATATTTGACTATTTGCCCACCAAATCCAAGCTCTCTAATAAACCATCAATTTCTTTGAAATGATCTGGATCCGGTTTGAGTGCAGGATGCCTTGCAAAATCCGAACCTGGAGAGAAAATCCCCCGCCTAACCATAATGTGCTTGTATATCCAACCAGCAAATCCCTGCCCTTGGGCCAACATCTGTATTAACGGAGCATGACGGCGCATTTCTAAATTAGCTGCATCTTCATCACCCGCCTGGAAATGATTCCAAACCCTTACGAACATATCTGGCAATGTTGATCCAGGCATCGTACCGACCGAACCGCGCTTAAACTCTTCCACGGCAAATGCACCACCGGCTCCACCAAACAAGATGAGCCCAGTACCTTTAGCTAGCTCGTAAGTTTCACCCATTCTCGGCAGAGTAGGTGGGGTCTCAACTTTGATATAACAAAGATTCTCGTGCCTCTTCGCACACTGCACTGCCATCGCCGGTGGAACCTGCGCTGTACCCTGGTCTTGCAGAAAAATCGGAAGAGATACAGATTCAGCAATTCGGCCGAAATACTCGATGTTTTCCGAAGCCGGCACAGGAATAAAAGATGTAGGACGAATCATCAACGCATCTGCGCCGAGCTCTTCAGCTCTCTTAGACAAGAAAATTGCGACATCGGTACTTTCCCCACCTGTATTCATCACGATTTTCACGCGCCCGTTATTAACCTTTACGACCGTACTGAGTATTTCATCACGTTCTCTTTCGTTAAATTTGTAAATCTCTGTTGCAACAGCAATCCCGAGACCATCCACTCCTTTTGTAATCATCCATTCAACTTGTCGCTCAAGATCTTCCAATACCAAGTCACCTTTTTCATTGATAGGCGCCGAAAGGATTGGATATACACCCTTCATCGAACGGTCAGGCATGTCTAGGTTCCTTCTGTTACCAAGGCTTTTTTGTGTTGATAGGTATTAGGTCAAGATCAAAGTAAAGTTTTGACAACGGTTAGCAGTACACCCGCGACTGTCGCTGTACCGATGACACCTGCCACGTTAGGTCCCATCGCATGCATGAGTAAAAAGTTGTCTGGGTCTTCTTTCTGACCCATGTCTTGTACAACTCGCGCCGCCATTGGCACAGCAGAAACTCCAGCCGCCCCAATCATCGGATTTATCTTCCTGCTGGAGAATATATTCATGAGTTTTGCCAGCAGAATACCTGCAACTGTCGCGGTCATAAATGCGAACAAGCCTAGGAAAAAGATCCCAATGGTTTCAGGTTGCAAGAAAATGTGGGCTGGCATGGTGGCGCCAACAGCCAAACCCAACATTATGATCACCACGTTCATCAAAGCGTTTTCTGAGACATCAGCCAATCTTGGCACTACACCTGAAACTTTAATTAAATTGCCCAACATCAGCATGCCTATCAGTGGAGAAGAGGAAGGCACAAGTACACCGATGATAATAATGGTCAATACAGGGAACAACACTTGTGTACGCTTCGATACAGGTTTGGATGGGTATTCCATTCGAATCAAACGTTCTTTTTTAGTGGTGAACAGCTTGATTATAGGTGGTTGAATTATCGGAACGAGAGCCATGTAAGAGTATGCCGCAACCGCGGTAGCACCGACTATGTCCCGAACTTCCACGTGAGCTAGTGATTCCCCGAGCTCCAACATCCGAGTGGCAATAAAAATAGTTGTTGGTCCATCTGCTCCACCGATGATCCCAATCGAAGACGCCTCTAGAAGCCCAAACTCGAAATAATCAGTCATACCCAAGAGCAAAGCACCAAAAAGTGCGACAAATACGCCCGCTTGAGCACCGGCACCTAGCAACAAGGTCTTGGGGNTGGACAGCATGGGATTNAAGTCAGTTGCTGCTCCAACCCCTAAAAANATCAACAGTGGAAATATGTCAGTNCCCATCCCAACGGTCTGGAACGTTTTCAATATTCCGGCNGGTTCACCACCACCACCTTCACGAATNAATTCTCCCAGCGGAAGATTNGCGAAGAGAATTCCCATGGAGATCGGNACCAGTAATAGNGGTTCTTTTTTCNTGGCCACCCCAACGTANAGTAAACCCCCGGCAATTAACCACATCAAGACCAGTCGCGGCTCCTCGATTAAAGCTGTTATACCCGCCCACAAAGTGCTTAGCTCATTAACCATTTGGAACTAACCCTTTGCAATCTCGGCCAAGGTTTGGCCATGTTGAACCGAATCGCTAGCCCCGACATGCACCGACGTAACTGTCCCATCGATCGAAGAAGCTATGGTGTTTTCCATCTTCATCGACTCGAGTATAAATATCGGCTGCCCCTTTTTGACCGTGTCACCAACCGATATATTCACGCTAAGAATACGACCTGGCATCGGAGACCGAACCACTCCATCATCAAGTGAATCCGGAATTGAAGGACGGCTAACCGCAGCAGCAGCAGCAACTACTGGCTTGGGTGCAAAAGTAGCTTGAAGGCCCGAAGCACGGTCGCCGGTAGATTCAGGAATTTCAACCTGGTAAACCGTGCCATCAACAGAAACTTGTACAGGAGATTTGGAAATATCACCTACCTCAACATCGTAGGTTTTACCAGCTATATTGATTTTGTAGTTCTTGTTAGCCACTAAATGCGCCTATCCCGTACAAGCGATCCTGAAGAACTCATCGCGCGAGTCCGGCCGCTCTGCAACCAAGCGTCAGGGGATAACGTTCTACGGACAGGGGTCAAAGCCTGCGTGGGCACGGAACCAGAATCTGCTAATGCAATAGCGACAGCCATAGCAGCAACCTGTTGGCCAGTAATAGAATCCGCGTTTCCTGAATCCGGATCAAGATCACCAGAATCTGAGACGGCGTGTGATTCAACTAGGGCAACATTCTCACGATCAAGCAAGGTTATTGCTTTGATCGACAAAGCTAACAATATCAAAACAACGAAAACTGCACCCATGCCAACGAGGCTGACCGTAAGCCCGTCGTTTATGAGACTCTGATCGAACGTGTCACTACTCCCTCGATCAGGCGATCGATTTCTAAATTGTCGGCACGATCACTATGATCGGTGAAAAATTCCAACAGCGATTCTAACAAAGTGAAGTTATTCATCGGAAGTAAATTCATCGACAACGATTGGATATGCAATACCATCTAAAATGACTACCTGGGCGGAGCCATTCACAGCCATACCAACTGAAATATCAGTATCGCCAACTCGCAGGAAAAACTGATCCCCTGCTAGCTCGTTTATAGAAGTTGAAAGTTTATCTTGGCGATCGATAAAAAGCTGTTGAGATTCCTCGACTGAAACTGCTGAAAAAGTAATCCGATTACCAGGAGAAGCCTGCCCTAGACGAGGAATATCAACCGAAGCAACGGTCGCTATTTTAAGATAACCGCCCGTTGTTTGACGATCAGAGAGCAGTATGATCGGCTTGCCATCTCCTGGAACTTGTATGGACCCGTTAACCACCGCATCAGATACGATATCGTATCTGCCGTTTCGTGATTCAATTGCGGACCCTTCCAACCGTAATCCCTGCCGATTCGATTGATCACTGACCACGTAGGTAGAACTAAGAAATGTTTCGATTCCAGACTCGGAAAATTCATCATCTTGTGGGCCTAGTACAACCCGGACAGTAAGTTCATCCGTAGGTGATTCGTCGCCATCCCAACATCTACTTGCATATTCATCCCTAGGTTTTGATTTTCCAACCATTAACACATCATTAGGCTGCAATCCCCTACCCTCGAAACCGCCAATACCAGAAGCTGTATGAGTTGAACGAGAACCAAGAATTATCGGAGTATCGATTCCACCCTGCACCGAAATATAAGCACGCAGTCCCTGCCTAACGTTTAATAGTGAAAGACGGGATCCAGCATGCGCTTTATACGAAAGGTTTCGACCCACCGGAACATCATCAAGCCTTGCTTCAGTTTCTGCCCCGGTCAAAGCAAACATCATGCTTTCAATAAATTCAATTTCGAAATCTCCAAGCATGACCTCTAGGGCAGCTGATCCGGGAGGGTTCCCTACAAGAACATTCCCAACATCCAGAGCTTCTTTGTCGGCTGCCCCACTCACTGAAACTCCGAGCTCTTGGAATCCAAACCTGCCCTGATCTTGAACCAATGCCATGAACCCACATCGCACCACTTGGATACTGCGCTCAGAGGTTTTAGTCATGCTGATCCACCGGTATAAATCGAACTTTCGTAGCAGGAGTTATTAAAGAGGGAGTTGAACTATTTACATCGAAAAGAGTAACCGAAGTTCTGCCTATTATTCTCCAACCACCTGGCCCCGCGTTCGGGTACACACCTGTTTGTGACTCTGCAATCCCTACAGATCCGGCAGGAACTAAAACACGAGGGGTCTTGAGCCTCGGCGCAGCAATTCGCTCGTCTAGGCCTCCAAGATATGGAAACCCTGGAGAGAATCCAAGCATGTAAACCCTGTAGTCAGTCCTGGAGTGAAGCTCGATAACGGCGTCCTCAGTAATCTCTGCGTGATCCGCTACGAAATGAAGGTCCGGGCCATCATCACCTCCATATACAACGGGGATTTCAACGATTTTCAACGAACTGTTTACGTTAATAGGTTCTACCAAACCTTCAACCGCGCCATTCACGGCATCGAACATTTCTGCATAGCTACAAACAAGCGGGTCGTAATAAACAAGCACGGACCGATAAGTGGGAAGTACCTCCAAATCGGAATTCAAACCAGCAACCTTAATAAGATCAGTCAGTGCGAAAACCATGGAACTAATTTCAGGGTCAACTTCTGATCCCAGTTCGATCAGTATCGCAGAATCTCCAGCAGGAACCACGCGAGGAAATCGTTGACGTTCAGGTTCACTCTTGAGTTTCCTAGACACCGGAAACCAGCTTGGCCATAGGCGTGATTTTCACCCCCGCATCTTCAAGTGCTCCACGAACTGCAGCGGCTGTTTCTACCGCACCAGGGGTGTCCCCATGTAAACATATTGAATCCGCAGAAAATTCGATCTCAGTGCCATCGACAGCTATAACCTTCCCTTCGGTTGCGAGCTTTATCGAACGCTCTACAATCTGGTCCGTTTCGTGGACGACGGCCCCGGGCTCGGACCGAGGCACAAGGGTCCCTTGTGCCGTCACAGCCCGGTCAGCGTAGCATTCCCTGGCGACTCGAACTCCCTCGTCTCGAGCAATGGATTCCCACCGTGATCCAGCAAGAACCACATGAATTAATTCAGGATCGAACTCCTTGATAGCAGACACTACTGAAGATGCAACTTCGGGGTCTTTAACTGCCGTGTTGTACAGGGCTCCATGCGGTTTCACATGTTGCAATTTTCGCCCTGGAGCGAATGCAGACAGAGCACCAACTTGGTACGTCACTGCATTACGAACTTCACCTGGAGTCAGGTCCATATTTCTTCGGCCGAACCCTGCAAGATCTGGGTAAGCCGGGTGAGCACCGATTCCAACTTGATGATCGACAGCGAGCGCAACAGTCCGAGCCATCCAATCAGGATCTCCTGCATGAAATCCAGTAGCTATGTTCGCAGAAGTAATGTACTTGACAATTTCTTCGTCAAGACCAAGCTCATACCCTGCAAATGACTCGCCAATATCTGCATTGAAGTCAATTCTCGCAACTCCTTGTATCAACAGCAAACTCCTATCCCATTGATTGTTTCAACACTTACTCAATATTCTTTAGATGGAAATCCTAGACGGTGTAATCAGGGGTGAGGCTCCCTAATTTCGACATTAAACTAGCCTTATTTCACACAACCTAACTTTCAATGATCACAGGCCGGGTAAGTACACTCGTTTTCCAGTCTGCCATGACTGTTGAACAGCGTCGGTGAATTCCATGTACTTGAGCGCATCCGTAAAATTGGACCGCGTTACTGGTTCGATTCCCCGGATAGCGTTAATAAATTCTTCCTCAACCCGCCAGCTACCACGCTTTTCATCTGGCACGACAATTTCGGACATAACCTGGTCACCCTTGCGTGCCCCGGTAACTTTAGGATCTACGTCTAGGCCATTAACTTCGATCCTTAAGGTACCTTCCGTACCAAATATCCATATCTCTGTCGGTGGTGCAAATGATCCGGAAACCGTTGTGACAGTCATGTTGACTGAACCACCTCCAGCAAGTGAGTAGATCACATCAAGCTGGTCTGGAATGGTCATGGGATAACGATTACCGTCCCAACTCCGACGATAAGGAACAACGATCTGGGCGTTCGCAGACACTGAACTAGCAGTACCGACTAACCGCATCAAATTCTCATACCATATGCCAGTAGTCATAACGTTATTACCCGACAACTCTCGCATTTGTCGCCAGTGTGCTTCTGTATCAGAATCCGGGTACGAACTGCCGTCTGTAACCCGTATATTCACATTCACCACTTCACCTATAAAACCGTCTGCGATTAAATCCATCAAGTGCTTTTCACAAGCCATCAGATGTGGAGGCGGTACGATCTGAGTAGTAAGGTCAGGATTAGCAACCGATGCTGCGTACATATCCCGAGCCTCCAAACTGTTCATCGACATTCGCGCTTCGCACAACACATGCTTCCCGTTATCAAGCGCTGCTAACGTGATTGTTGAGTGCATGTATGGCCAAGTACCGATACATATCGCATCAATTTCTGGATCTTCAATCAAGTGCAACCAAGTCGGATATGCCTCTCCCAGTTCAAATTTATCAACAGCTGTCTGACTGGACTCAATAGTTCGATTGGCAACACCAGCTAATTCAACGCCTTGTTGCGACCTGAGCCCTGGAATGTGACGTAGAGCCGTGTTGGCGCCAGCCCCTACAAAACCTACTTTTATCGTGTCGTTTGCCATTTGGCGTTAATCCCCTAAATTAATTTCTATACTAGCCACGAATCTATATAAATCATCGAAAAAAGATCAATAATCCTGAAGTTTACTTCAAAGAAGTTCATCTACCCAGATTAAGCTGCTATCAACAAAAAACATTATTTCAGTGATCTTACAAAAACGTGGGGTCTCTAGGAGCAGAAAACTGATAATGACTGTCCCAGCACAAATCGAAATGACTGGTGTCGGCGTACAGATAGCCTGGGACAACAACCAGACATGCACATATCCGTATCGATATCTACGCTTGCAGTGTGCTTGTGCCGCCTGCGTCGAAGAAATGACAGGCCGACCGATACTCAACGTTGCAGCCGTCCCTGAAGACATAATCGCTGTCGAATATCTCGAAGTGGGCAAATATGCGTTGCAGTTCTTGTGGACCGACGGACACAATTCAGGCATATACCCTTTCGAGAAGCTTCTGAGACTTTCAGAAAACGATAATGCCGTAATATGCCAGGGCACGTCTTGAACCACCTAGATCATCGAGATGTAACCCTACAATCAATAGACGACTATGGTCGTCAATTATTGAAAGCCATTGAGGGACTTAGTATTAAAGAGGCACGTTGGATGCCGACGCCGCAGTCAAACCACATACTATGGATACTTTGGCACATCGGAAGAATGGAAGACATGTGGGGCTGGTATCTAAGAGGAGGTGGAGAAAGTGCATGGATCGAAGGTGGTTGGGCCAACCGACTAGGAATCGATGCTGAACGGAATGGAGCAGGAGATTCGATTGATCAAGTCAGAAACTTTCCTGATCTTGAAGTAGAGGAAGTCACCGAATATTGGCAAGTATCCAGGAATCTTTTAATCCCTGCCATCAAACAGATATCGAATGAAATGCTGACTAGCAAACGCCCTGAAATATGGTCGCATGCGCCCGATCGAGCACCCACTTTACTTTGGGTATTAGGTCGACTCCCAGTGGAAAACGGACAACACACGGGGCATATAGCCTATATACGTGGTTTGTACAGTTCTAAATTTTCGTAACTAACTTAAAATTGAGGCCTGCTTGCGCCGACTCCATGAACAGCGTTAGCTAAGAAAGATGAACGAAACTGGACTCCCCATTTGCCTTTAATTTTCGTGAAAACCCACATCGTGTCGAAACCGTTGTACTCAGTCCCATCTTTACGCTGCCTAGACTGGCGAATTACTAAGTGCACTTTTTGGTCGCTTGACTGAACAGCCGTTATAGACTTTGTGACAGTAACGTACCAACCTTCATCCTGTAACATCTTTGTCATCTGGTCTTGCGGATCACGAAATTCTTCGGCCGTCACCCATGTCTGGAACTCGTTACCAGCCAGGCGCATATGCGGAAAATGCATTTCCTCAATCATGGCGTCAGCATCTCGCGAGTTGAACGCTGCAGCCCATCGTTCAAATGACTCCACCGCTTCTAAAGATGATTTATTCAATATTCAACCTCCACTGACTTTGCGACGGTGACCCACACTCATTTCTGTAGGTAATCAATATACGAAAATTCAGATATTTCAAGGACTATCAATTAGCAGTTATAGGACTAAGATCACGCATGCACATGTAGAACAATTTCTACTCGATCAAAAACTAAAGCCGAATATTCGCTAAAGCTAAAACTGAGGATTAAGTAAAAAGATGGCTAAAAGAATAAACCGAGTAATCGAACTTATTGAATCCAAAGAGCCAATCTATTACACCAGCGCCGGTGATTTGACTTACGAAAACGGATTAAAGCAAGCCAGCACCTGGGCAGACTTCTTGATCCCCGAATTTGAGCACGGTGCTTTCAACGTCGCTGGACTGATTTCTTTTATGAAAGGTTTAGTTGATAACGGGCCAACCAAAGCAGGACATCGAACACCTGCGATCATCGCGACACTACCTGCAAATGGCCGTACAGCTTCGGAGGTGAGAGCCAACGCTTGGCAAATAAGACAACTACTTTCAGCTGGAGTTCACGGAATATTGCTTACACATGCGCGGCAGGCTGACGCGGTTCGCGCTTTTATCGAAGAGTGCAGGTACCCATTTCACAAGTCCGGTCGAGAAAGCCTTGGAGAAGGGCAGAGAGGAGCCGGAGGACAAGTAAAACCTGCCGAAATCTGGGGTATTGACGCACAAGAATATGTCAACATTGCGGATCCTTGGCCTCTCAATCCCAATGGAGAATTATTTCTGGGTGTAAAACTGGAAAATCAGGAATCGGCTGCAAACGCCGATGCTATATGCCGTGTGCCCGGTCTCGCTTTCGCCGAATGGGGGCCGAGTGACATGGGCATGTCATTTGGATTCACCAACGCAAATGGCCCACCTTACATCGAAGAAATGAATCTCATTAGGGAACGTATCAAGGCTGCCTGTGATGCTAACGACCTGAAGTTTCTATGTTCTTGGAATGACCCAAGCATGACCGAAGAACAGAAAGTACGAAAACTGATGGATTTAGGGACACACATTTTCGCAGGTGGGGAAGAAATGGCAAAAATTGGACGCGAAATCACTCAACGTAAAATGCCGGTTGGTTAGTCGCGTCCCAACATATTCCGAACGGTACCTACTACATCTTCAGGCTGAGGCATAAAGGCGTTTTCCAGTCCCTTGTTGTAAGGAACTGGAGAGTGTGGTCCAGTTACACGTTTAACTGGTGCATCTAGATGGTCGAATGCTTTGTCAGCAATGACAGCTGCGAATTCTGAGGCCATGGAAGCACGTGGAGTATCTTCGTCGACAATCACCACGTTATTTGTTTTTTGAACCGACTCGAGCAGGATATCTTCATCAAATGGAGAAAGCGACATCATGTCAATCACCTCAGCCTTAATTCCCGCATCAGCTAACTGCCCAGCAGCTTGTTCACAAACTACAGACGTATATGACATCCCTACCAAGGTAACGTCATCACCACGTTGCATGTAACGTCCTTTCCCTAGCTCTATAACGTAATCTTCATCTGGTACAAATCCCGTGAGATTAATCAGTTTCTTGTCGTTTACAAGAAATACCGGATCATCATCACGAATGGCTGCAGCCAAAAGCCCTTTCACCGAGTAAGGATCTGATGGAACGACGACTTTCATCCCAGGGATGTGTGCAAGCATCGAGTAAAAACTTTCAGAGTGCTGAGCAGCGTGACCGGTTCCAGCACCTGATCTTGCAAATAACGTCATCGGCACACGTGTTTGGCCACCAAACATATAACGACTTTTTGCTGCGTTCGACAGTAACTGGTCATAAGCCACGGTGACAAAATCAAAATACATAAGATCAACAACAGGTCGTAATCCTGTCAAAGCCGCACCTACTGCTGCGCCAACAAACCCTGCCTCAGATATCGGAGCATCCCTGATGCGCTCTGGTCCAAATTCCTGGACCAATCCTTTCGTCGCAGCAAAAGGACCTCCCCAAGCGTCCAGTGGCTCTTTCGTGTCACGATCAAATCCTCCTGATATATCTTCTCCCATCAAAAAGACATCTTGATCGCGATTCATCTCGGCACGCAAAGTATCTCTAAATACATCTCTAAACCGCAGCTCTTTGCCGGATATTCCTTCATACCCAGGGCCCAGAGGATTGATTTTATTGTGTGTGGTCATTGTTCTCTTGCATTACGTGCATTACGAATAAATTGATTGTATTGATTATCAAAATAGTGGTTATCGAAGACCCAAAATAGGATTTGAGTAATTTACATAAACATCACTGTAAAGCGCTTCTATATCAGGCATAGGACTATCCAACGCGAACTCGACGGCATCAAGCATCTCCTGCTCAATGGAATCACGAATAGATTTTAATTTCTTCGCTGACATCAATTTTTGACTAGTAACTCTTTTTTCAAAATTTTTTAAAGCATCACGCTCATGATAATGCTCTTCTTCATCTGGCTTACGATATTTCTTCGGATCATCAGCATGAAAGTGACCGTGATAGCGATATGTCTTTAATTCCAAGAACGTAGGCCCTTCCCCCGCTCTCGCCCGCGCTATAGCTTCACCGGCAGCATCATAAACTGCGAAAACATCCATCCCATCTACGACAACCCCAGGCATCCCGTAACCATCTGCACGCGATGCTATATCGTCCGCAGATACCGAATACCAAGCGGGAGTCGCTTCTGCATATCCGTTGTTTTCACATGCAAAAATAACTGGCAATTTCCATATTGATGCAAGATTCATCGATTCATGAAGAACTCCCTGTGAAGAAGCACCATCACCGAAGAACGACACACCAATCGACTCATTTTCTATGCCTTTGTACTTGGCAGTCAACGCAGCTCCAACAGCAAGCGGAATAGAAGCTCCCACTATCGCGTTCGCACCGAGCATGCCCTTTGAAAAATCTGCAATGTGCATGGAACCGCCCTTACCTCCACATTGACCTGTAGCCCTGCCCATAATCTCGGCCATCATAGCGTGCGTGTCTAAGCCCTTGGCTATACAGTGACCATGACCTCGATGAGTCGAACCGATCCAGTCTTTATCCGTAAGGTGAGCACAGACTCCAGTTGGTGGTGCTTCCTGGCCATCTGATGGGTGAGTCACACCCATAGAGTTCCCTTTGAAAGTTTGCTCTAACATCGTCTCCTCGAAGCGACGGATTCTGTACATGGTGGTGTACATCCACTCCAGTTTCTCTTTAGAGATTTCCATCCGTAAGTGCCTCCGGGTTCTGTAATTACAAACTTGCGCAAATTATCCAGAATGTCATTTCAGATTCGTTCCACCTGAGAAACTACCACTCCGGATTGACTAAAAACATGATTACATGTGGAACTTTAGCATCGAAGATCAAAATTCGAAACGCAAAATCCTCAGCGAATTAGTTCCGGCGGATGAATCTTGCCAGCGACTTCTTCAACGAAGCCTCTTGCGGTCGTTCATCATGGAGAACGCCGTCAAGCAATAAATCGTACGGGGTCGACTCAGAAGTTACCGCTGGTGTCACAGTGAACAAGATCGTTTCTTCACGGCCAGAAAGTTTCGAACGAAGAGCTTGCTCTATCACTTCCTTGACCGTGTACATCGCATGCGGTGACAGAACGATTCCTTCTGAACGCGTAAACATCAGCCCTGCGCTATACGAATCTATTTGACCATGCGCTACAGCATCTATGTACTGTTCTTTGTATAGTGCCGAAACAATCGGAGCGACTCCGTGATACCGCATAGCACCGGCCAGCACTCCTGGCGGTGAATACTCGCGCCCCAACGTATACATGGGCACTTGAGGCATGAGGCCAGCAGCATCTGCCGATTCTTCCGCATAAACACCACGAGTAAGGCTTGGCGTCGACACTTCTTCGACCGCTATAAATCGGGTATCCCTACCTTGCAACCTAGCGGGAACGAATGGAGCGATAAGACCTCCAAAATGAGAGCCTGCACCGATAGATCCGATTACATAATCGGGAGCTTCATCTACTGCGGCAAGTTGACGTTGAGCTTCAAGACCCACAATCGTCTGATGAATCAGTGTACTGCCCATAAGCGTAGGGATCGCAAATTTAACGTCAGAGTTCAGCGAGGCCTCCTCATAAGCTTCTGCAAGTGCTGTGGCTATCGAACCTGAATCAGGCCCTCTTTGTGTAAACT
>NYZY01000018.1 GCA_002687335.1 Chloroflexota bacterium | reverse complement strand
GCCTCAACATGAATCGTGAATATGTCGCCTCCAGCCTCGGCAAACTGCTTTGCATAACGAGCCGGCTCAGTGACCATCATGTGAACGTCGATTGGTAATTTGGTGAGGGGTCTTATGGCTTCAAGGATAGGTATTCCGATAGTGATATTGGGTACGAAAATGCCGTCCATCACGTCAAAATGAAGTTCATCAGCACCGGCTTCTTCGACAGCTTGAATTGAATCAGCAAGATGGGCGAAATCTGCAGCTAGAAGAGAGGGAGAGATATTTATTTGATGTGCCACTTAGTCATCCTAGAGAACTAATTTCCGAGGTGTTGTGCTAGGGCATTTGGATAGTAGGACATGATGGTATCCGCACCAGCACAAGCGCTGGCGACCATCCCTTCTATATCGTCCATAACTCCGGGGCCTGAAGCAATAATTTTCTTACCACTGTCATGTACGGCTTGCACCTCGTTTAAATTCATTGGATAGCGAGTGTAAATCCATGATGAGTATGGATCTGATATTGCTAGTGAAAGTTCATCAGCAGAGTTAGCTACCGTTGCACACTGGAAGTCTGAATCTCCTTCATAAAAACGTCGTCTCACATCTACAGACTGGTGAATCAGACCAATTCCTACTGTTTTCGATAGTAGGCTTCGCTGTGATAGTCCGCTACAAATCTTCCTTATGCTTCCAGGGTCTAGCGTTTTCATTTCTAGAATCAGGGTCGTTTCTGCAGTTCCATGTTCTTTTACGGTGTCTAGTGTTTCCTCTAGGGTTGGAATTCGCTCTCCTTTGAATTCAGAGCTCCACCAACTACCTGCATCAAGATCTTTCAATTCAGATAGTGTCATTTTGGCGACCTCTCCTGAACCGTTAGTTGTCCGGTCCACAGTGTCATCATGCATTACCACTATGTGTTCGTCGGCGGTACCTCGAGCATCGATTTCTATTGCCATTCCCTTTTTCAGAGCGGCGTCGAAAGCGGTGATGGTATTTTCCGGGTATACCTCATCCATACCACGGTGGGCGATGATGATTGAGTTGTTCACGGGGATTAGATCTTTTTTTTCGTTTTTTTTGCGAATTTCGGGACTGTTGAGTACAAATTTAGTCCAATCCAGCTAGCATTTGCTTAGCCTCGGCAATCGCTTCGCTCACGCGATTGGGTGCGGTGCCACCAGGGATATTACGGGCTGCAACTGCGGATTCAAGGGTAATTTCCATTACATCTGCGTCAAACAAATCAGAAACTTCTTGGAAGTCACTTATCGTCAGATTGCTGAATCCAATTCCACGAGCCACACACTTTTTTGAAAGATCAGAAACAGCCACGTAGGCGTCACGGAACGGAACGTCTTTGGCTACTAAATAATCAGCGATATCGGTCGCAAGCATGAGACTTTGTTCGGCTGCCTGTTTCATGCGACCTGTATCTACGGTTATAGAGTTGATCATTCCTGTTGCTGATTCTAAAGACTCGATTACGGTATCAGCGGTATCGAATAGACCTTCTTTATCTTCTTGGAGGTCACGATTGTAGGCAAGTGGAAGGCCTTTGATTGTGGTTAACAAAGCCATTAACGCTCCATAAACCCTACCCGTCTTTCCTCTGATCAGTTCTGCGAAATCGGGATTGCGCTTTTGCGGCATGATGCTCGATCCTGACGTATATTCGTCAGATAATTTGACGAATCCGAATTCCTCTGATGACCAAATCACGAGTTCTTCGGCTAGACGGGAAAGATGTGCCATAGCAAGAGATGAGGCTGTGAGGAATTCCACAATGAAGTCACGGTCTGATACAGCATCTATAGAGTTACGAGATATTTCGGTGAAATCGAGTTGCTCAGCCACCCATTTCCTATCAATTGGATATGTGACGCCGGCGATAGCACCCGATCCAAGTGGCATGATGTCCGCCGATTCCGCAGCTTGGGCAAAGCGTGTGGCATCCCGATCGAACATTTCAAAATAAGCTAATAAATGGTGAGCCAATACGATTGGTTGCCCGCGTTGCATGTGGGTGTATCCAGGGACAATAGTATTTACGTGCTGCTCAGCGAGATTCACCAGGGCACTTTGAAGTGCTCCTACAGCGTTAAATGCCCGGCCGCATGCGGCTTCAGTCCATAGGCGAGTATCAGTGGCGACCTGATCGTTACGCGAGCGTCCTGTGTGTAGTTTCCCCGCTGAATCACCTATCAGTTCGTATAGGCGAGATTCGATGTTCATGTGTATATCTTCAATATCGGACTTCCATATGAACTCGTCGTTCTCGATTTCCAATGCGATTTTACTCAGCCCGTCGACGATTTTATTAACGTCATCAGAATGAATAATGCCCTGACGACCTAACATACGTGCGTGAACAATTGAACTGGCTATGTCTTCACGATACAGGCGACTGTCGTAATGAATTGAAACTGTAAAGTTACTGGCTAGCTGACTACCACGGGCGGCTGCAGCTGGGTTTTTCTTTTTGTCGTTTGAACATGTCATTGAACTTGGTCTTTTAGTTGTCGTTTTAATGCAAGTGAAAATGCATAACGCCCATCATTATCGTTGTTGACGGGAAATTTTTTTCATTAGTGTGAATTATTCGGTGTCACCCATTACCTAATTCACTGTCAAAGGGTGATCGAAATGTTTGTGCTAGATACAAACATTGTGTCTAGCGCGAAAAGGCACCCTATCGGGCTTCTGAATTTGTCTGTTTTCGCGCTTGTGTCCTAGCTGATAATGAATATATATCTATAAACCCGGTCGCAGCTTCGTGGTCAAATGAGTCTGTAGTTGAGTAAGTTGCCAGATCAAAGTCGTAAAGTGAGAATGGTGAGCGACGCCCGACAACCGTGCATGAACCCTTGTGAAGGCGCAGGCGAACATCACCGGTTGAGTATTCATGTGCACTGTCCATGAACGCAGCTATGTTTGTACGGAGTTCTGTAAACCAGCGGCCGTCGTAGACCATGTCAGAGTAAATAGTCGACAGACTTGCTTTTACTCTCTGTTGTTCACGTGACATTGTCGAGGTTTCCAGTGCTTTTATGGCAGTATGCAAAACAATAGCAGCTGGTGTTTCATAAACTTCACGTGATTTGATCCCAACGAGACGATTCTCGATGTGGTCAATACGACCGACACCGTGATTTCCGGCAGTGCTGTTGATGTCTGCAATTAAATCTATCCCAGACTTCAGTGACCCATTTATGGAAATAGGCACTCCCTTTTCGAACCCGATAGAAATTTCTATGGGTTCTTCAGGAGTGTCGGATATTGGCTTGGTCCAGGAGAATGCGTCTTCAGGGGGCTCTACCCAAGTGTCTTCGAGATCTTCGCCTTCTATTGCCTGCCCCCAAAGATTACGATCGATGGAGTAGACACGCTGGTCACTCCCTACCTCGCGAAGTTCAAGCCCTGCCTTTTGTGCGTATAGTTTTTCCTCGTCGCGAGTCATGCCCCATTCACGTGCTGGTGCGATTATTTTCAAAGGATCTCCGTGGGCTGCTAAGGTCATTATCCCGGCGTCGAAACGGACCTGATCGTTTCCTTTTCCGGTGCAGCCATGTGCGACAGCGGAAGCTCCGACTTCGCGTGCGGCTTCGACTAGTTTTTTGGCCATCAATGGCCGACCCAACGCGGTAGAAAGGGCGTATACACCTTCGTACATCGCCCCTGCTTTTAGTCCCGGGAATACATATTCGTTAACGAACTCGTCTCTAACATCCCATATGAGAGATTGGATGGCACCAGCTTGTGCGGCGCGTTCTTCTACACCGACGATTTCGGGGCCTGCGCCAAGATCAACGGTGAGAGTTACAACGTCCATGTTGTAGTTTTCTTGGATCCATACTGTTGAGATTGTCGAGTCCATGCCACCACTGTAAGCGAGGACACACTTTTCTCTTGCCATATCTGAGTTTGATTCCTTGTATGTGAGGAGGCTGACGCTTCAATTGCGACGCGATGTATTCAGACTATTCTCTCGCTTGTTGCAAGAGATGTCATCCCCAAGTCTTATCAAGGATGGTGGCTGTTCATATTCGATTTGGTGAGAGAAGCTTGGTTTTTAGTCGTTTATGTTTGTGAAAACCTTGTCCAATATGGCCACGGCCTCATCGATTTCGTCTCGTGTTACGTTGAGTGGCGGCATGAAACGAACCATATTGGGTCGTACGGCATTGATCAGTAAACCTTCTGGCAGTGCTGCTGTTACAGTTGCCCCTGCGATTTCTTCAGTCATTTGGATAGCGATTAACAATCCCATCCCTCTCACTTCTTCTATAAAGCTGTGCTTTTCTGCCAATGCCATAAGTTTGCCCTGAAAATAGGCACCGGTTTCAGTTGCCAATGTTGGAATGTCTTCATCTACGATCACTTTGGCTGCTGCAGCTCCAGCAGCGGTAGTAAGAGCGTTACCGCCAAAAGTCGAACCATGATCACCGGGTTCTAAAACCGAGCAAAACTCTTTTGTTGTGAATGCACCAAGCGGCGCACCAGACCCAAGTGCCTTCGCAAGTGTCATCACATCTGGTTCTACACCGGGGAATTGCTGGTATCCAAATAGAGTTCCCAGTCGGCCCATGCCAGTTTGAACCTCATCCAGCATGAAAAGAATGTTCTTGTCGTGACAGAAGTCCATCACATCTTTCAGGTAGTTATCAGAAGGAACATTTACTCCACCTTCTCCTTGTAGTGGCTCAAGTAAAACAGCACAAGTTTGTCCTTCTTTGTAAGCGTCTTTAATTGCCTGGATGTCGTTGTAAGGGACATTTACGAAACCCGGCATCAATGGTCGCCAGTTATCTTGATAGTGTGGTTGACCGGTTGCTGCCATCATCGCTTGAGTGCGCCCATGGAACGAGTCTAGAGTTGTGATGATTTCATATGCGCCATCTAATTTGACCTTGCCCCATTTTCGAGCAACTTTACAGGCACCTTCGTTGGCCTCTGCACCAGAGTTGCAAAAGAAAACTCTATCGATGTCAGAATTATCTACAATTATTTTTGCGAGTGGCAGTTGTGGAGTCGTATAGAACAAGTTTGACATCTGCAGGATTTTGCCCGCTTGATCACGAATCGCATCAGTAACTGCAGGGTGGCTGTGCCCGAGGTTAAGTACAGCCCACCCAGCTGTGAAGTCGAGATAGCTGTTACCGTCGTTATCAAACACTCTGGTACCTTCGCCACGTACCAGCACAGGTGGCATGCGATTTACTACTTGCATGTAGTATTTCGATTCGAGATTTTTGTAGTCAGCCGAGCTGGTCATGTTTGTTCTCCCTGAGTGCCTTCGACGATAGGGGATGGTTCTAGTATTCTCGATCAATTGCAACCGTTGTTCAAAACATCTTGTTCCTGTACTTGGCACTCAGCAACTGATGAAGTTGAAAAACGGTCAATAGAACGAGAACTATACCGTAGCCGCTACTTACTTGCCGACTGTTAAAACAGGAATTAGTCCTTACGGCCGGGTTTCCAGCCCTGGATTGAAGCTTTCGCAAATAGAGCTGTAGAAAGAATTAATGCAGCGACCATGGCAGGCCACTGATAGCCAAACGGGATTGCTAGAAGCAATATAANTATCAGCCCTGTCAGTGCACCGTGAGCGCTACTTTTGANCCNNGCGATNANCAACATACCTGCGATTATTCCNGTAATNCCNGCCAATGGCATCAGTCCTGTGACGANACCGGCCCCAGTGGCGAGTCCTGCGCCNCCTTTGAATCGATTGAATATTGGATACCAGTGNCCAACTATGGCAGCGGAACCTGCGATTATCCANAGATNTTNGGGNGCGCCNATCANNTNNGCNATNAATACGGGTAACGCGCCTTTTAGTCCATCTGCAAGAAATACTGCTGCACCGATTCGTTTATCGATTTTNCGAAAAACGTTTGCAGCNCCNGGGTTGCCTGTACCGACTTCGAACAAATNGATNCCAGATCGTATTGTGAACAACCGTGCAAACGGAATCGAGCCCAGCAAATAGCCAACAACCAGCATCACAATTACGTGACTGCTCGTATCCATTTTTCGTCCTTTATCTGTTTATGACTAGGCAGTCAGATGATTCTTGTGCCAATATCCTCGCCTTGAACGCAGGCTAACAGTGCCCCTGAAATGCGACCATCTATGATGTGCCCTGAGCCAACGACAGACACCGCGTCGACACAGGCTTCGATTTTAGGAATCATTCCTCCCGCAGCGATCCCGCCTGTGATTAACTCCATTGCCTGCCCTTTGGTCATTCGGGGTATCAGGCGTCTTCTGGCGTCTAGAACGCCTTCTACGTCGGTCTGGAATATCAGTTGATCAGCCTGCACGGCTTTAGCAATGTGCCCGGCCGACGTATCAGCGTTTATATTCAATATTCCATCTTCATCAATGTTTGAGGGGTAGAGATTTAGTGCTGTAGGAGCGATTATTGGAATGCAGCCAGCATCAATGAGGGTTTCTATTGGTGCTGGATTTGCTTTGACGATCTTTCCTACATATCCGAGATCTGGGTTGAGGACTTCTGCTTCTAGCAATCCATCTGACACCCCGGAAATGCCGACAGCGTTTGCCCCTGCTGATTGAAATTCAGCAACCAGTTGAGAGTTTACGAGTCCAGCCAGGACAGCTACAGCAACATCAAGAGTCGCTTTGTCGGTGCGTCTTAGTCCATCAATGAATTCTGGTTGTATTCCTTGCTTGGCGACCCAGTCAGTTATCACTTTGCCACCCCCATGCACCACTACCGGTCTTGCACCGCGTTTCCACAAGGCGACGATATCAGGAATAGTACTGTCGCCCTCACCAAGGGTACTGCCACCGACTTTTATGACGACCGTTTTATTTTCCAAGACGCGTGGTATTGAGGTGGTCATACGAATACCACGATGTGTTTAGAAAAGTACAAGTAATTTGGGTTAATGAGCAACAGCCCGACCCTTTGATGGCCTATCACTGGAATAGCCTTTTGTTGACGACTATGTTGTGTATGCCGAATTGAACACGACATACTCTTCGGTAAGATCGCAGCCCCATGCTTGCCCCGATCCGTTGCCAACGTTGAGATTAACTCGAAGCCTCACCTCATCGTCACCAAGGGCGCTTACCACGCTCTGGACGTTATAAGAAATTCCCTTGCCATCGGCTACTATCTGTATGTCATTCACGTAGCAGTTGATCTTTGATTCATCCAACTTAATTCCTGACTTGCCTACCGCCATGAAAATGCGTCCCCAATTAGGGTCCCGGCCGTAGACTGCCGTTTTCACTAGAAGTGAAGCTGCACAGGATCTAGAAGCTTTAAGAGCATCGTCATCGGAGTGCGCTCCATCAACTGTGACTTCGATAAGTTTGGTAGCACCTTCTCCATCACGCGCTATTTCAATGGCGAGGTGTTTGCATACTTNGAGTACGGCCNGTGCNAACGCATCAGAGGCNTCATTACCGCCCTNCAGNAAAGCTCCGTTTGTTGCTCCGTTAGCCATGAGTATCACGGTGTCATTAGTNCTTTGATCACCATCAACATCGATTTGATTGAAAGANAGTTTTACGGCATTCGATAGAGTTTCTTGCAAGAACGCCGGGTCGACATTCGCATCGGTTGTAGTAAANGCGAGCATGGTGGCCATATTCGGGTGGATCATTCCTGATCCTTTAGANACCCCGCCAACAGTNTGNGTTATGCCNNCAGCCTCGAAAGAAACAGCGATTTCCTTTGACCTCTTATCAGTAGTCAATATTGCCTTNGCAAATTCNCTGCCACCATCTTNAGTTACNTTTATTTTTGGGATGTATTCACGTATCAGGGCCATTGGTAGCTCTACCCCGATTACTCCTGTCGACGCGACCAAAGTTTCCTCCGACGTCGTACCCAAATGCAACGCAGCTATATCTGTTGTTTCTTTTGCGTCTACAAGGCCCTGGTCACCTACTGCGCAGTTCGCACAACCGCTGTTCGCTACTACTGCCTTTACTTTTTTGCTGATACCGACGCGGTCTCTTGTGAGGCTGGCGGATGGAGATATGATGCTGTTTTGGGTAAATGTACCCGCTACATTGCATGGTTGATCTGACACCAGTAAACCGATGTCGCGTTTGTCGGTGCCTGGAGTTTTAATTCCGGCAAAAACTGCTCCGGCGGAAAAGCCTTTAGCTGAAGTGACCGTGCCGTTGGGTACTGAGGCAATTTGAATTGTCATGGCTATTAAACGTTAGTTGCCCGGTTAGGCATGTATTTAAGTTGAATTAAGTTCCCATAGCGATCTAAAAAATAAACACCACACAGTTGGGTAATTCAGTCGGTTGTTAGTCGTGTTGCCGATGTCCCAAAATGCGTAGTGCCGCAGTTCAAATCACGCTCAAAGTATATCAGTAGGCGTGGGTAGCATATCGATACAGTGTTATCTGTTAGTACCCATTGTGGAACCATATGTATGGTGATTGGTTCAGTGTTTACTGTCCTTGAGTTTGGATAACTCTTGGAATTGGAATTTCATTACTTGTGACATTTCTTTCATCAATGATGGAGATAAATTAATACGGTACCTATCGACACAATTGTTGGGTGCTTCTAAGCTTGGAAGTAGAGTTTCGACTTTGGAGATATCTACACCTATGGTCTGAGGGGACATGAGCGACATTAAGCAAGTTGACGTATTGATTGCTGGTCAGGGCGCAGCGGCATTTGCAGCAGGCCTGTACGCAGCTCGTTATCAAATGAGTATTTTGATAGCCGGGGAATTGTTTGGTGGAGAGACTGCTATAGGTGGCTTGATTGAGAATTATCCCGGGCAGCCTGACATTGACGGTTTCGATCTTATGATGAAATTCAAAGATCAGGTCGACAAGCTTGACACTCCAGTTGCGCACTCTAACTTAGAATCCGTAACCAAGAAAGGGAATGTGTTTAGAGCTGTTTTAGGCGATGGAACAGAAATTGATGCACTATCAATTATTTTGGCCGTAGGTCGTGAACGCAGGACACTTGATCTCCCAAACGAGGCAGAATGGACGGGCAACGGGGTTTCTTATTGCTCAACTTGTGATGCTCCTTTGTATCGTAATAAAGAGGCCGCCGCGGTTGTAGGGGGAGGTAACGCAGCAGTAGAAGGAGCGATTCTTTTAGCTCGGTATGCTCGTACGGTATATCTGGTATACCGTAGAGATGAGCTAACGCGTCCCGACCCGATTTTGCTAAAGGTTTTAGAGCAGACTGATAATGTGAAAGTCCTCTACAGTACGGAGGTGACCGAGTTATTGGGTTCTGATGAAACCGGCCTGACCGGGATTCGTATCAGTAAGCAGTGGGAAGGTCAGAACCAACTGTCCATTGATGGACTATTCGTGGAGGCCGGAGCAGATCCTCGTCTGGAAATTCCAAACCAACTCGGGTTAGATATTAATTCAGAGACAGGTGAAGTTCACGTGGATAGAAATCACAGGACTTCAGTCGAAGGCATATATGCAGCTGGTGATTTGACTGATGGCACAGAACTTAAACAGACGATCACAGCTGCGTCTCAGGGGGCGATTGCGGCTCTTTCTTCTTATCAATACACCATGGAAGTAAAGGCTAAGCGGCAGGACGCCGGTATTTCCGAAGCTGCGGTCGTATCTGCTTCTTCAGCGAACTAGGTCGATATCAATGAAGGAAAAATTGATAGAGATATTGGTCTGTCCGACTTCTAAATCTTCATTAAAGCTTGTTGTGGAAAAACGTGAAGGCGATGATGTTATTGAAGGTGCCTTAGTTTGTTCTGTTTGCAACCACGCGTTTGGAATACATGAGGGTGTGCCAAACCTACTACCTTGGGATGGGTGTACAGGACTGTGACGGTCTGTACATCTACTGCGTAGAGTCTTACTGTGCCTCGACTGATTTAGACAGGATGTCTCCAGCGATCAGAAAACACCCCGCATGAAATCCTATAACGCTTAACCCTGTACCCTGCGCGATATAGCCAGCAGCGTACAGATGCGGGATATCCACGGATTCAAATGTGGCTTGGTCAACAACCATCTGATTTAGCTGGAATCTGAAGTTATCTCTTTTTTTGTGGAAAGTTAAATTACCGAATGAGCTAAGTAATTCGTAATCGGGATCTCCTCCTATTTCCACAATGGCATGATCTGCTTGAACCACGACAGATCCTTCAGGAGTGGTGATATTTACTAGGCCATCTCTCTCAAAAGACGTCACTTTTGAACTGTATAGCAGGCCCATACGTTCTTGTTCACTCGAAAGAATTTCTGACCAACGTTGATAATAGGGTAGATATTGTGAAGCACTAATTAGATTGAGATGTGAGCTGGCTTCTTGCCTCATAACGTAAACGACTGAACGTCCGCTGTCATGTAATTCTTGGGCGGCCCAATCGGCGGATCTTCCTCCCCCAATCACAACTACACGCTCCCCTGGATAATCATCAGGGTGGGTATAAGCAGGTGAAACATATTCGTGTTGAATGCCTTTTGCATTGAGTTTTCTAACAACTGATCTGGGCCCTACAGCAAAAACCAGATGATTGCATGAGTATTTTTTTGTTTTACCGGTTGATTGTTCGACTGAATGAACGATAAAAGTTTTCCTAGACTTTTCAAGTGCGGGTGAGATCTTCGTTATTTTTATTCCTGTACGTATGTGATTTTCCAGTTTCAGTTTTCGTGTAAAAGCTTTGTAGTAATTGACAAGATCATCGCGGTGTGCAAGATCGTCTAGATCTCGAACACGTCCAGTTTCTTGATAGAACTTTCCAATGGGGTAATGGGCCAGTTCCATCCAATGCGCGGGTCCAAGTGTCATCTGTTCACGGGGCACCTTGTTCCAGAGACCACCGGGACTATCGGTGGTCAGCATCAACCAGTCGGTTCGACCACGTTTTGTGAATTCCAAAGTCCATTTATCAGGTGGCAATGCCTCCTGGGTAGGGTGGTGACGCATGCGGAAAAATTCTATCGGCCGGTGACCGCGTTCGAGCAGTGCGTGCATGTCTAAGGCCAGGGGGTTATTTTCGTATTGTTTTGCTAAGCGTTGAACTTCGTTTGACGGAAATTTGTAGTCACCTTTAAATATCGGGTGCCAGCCTTCTAAGGTTGCGGCTACACCTAATCCTCCGGGACCTCCGCCCACTATGATCACGTTGTGGTGTTCTATGTGATCATTTTTCAAGACATTTGTGTTCCGATTATTGAAATAAAGGACGTTGGTTTATCGGATAAGTAAATCCGCACAGCATTAGTTATGAGTTACCCGTTAATAGCCGGATAATTCCCGCTGGTTGTTGCATCTATTCAACGATACGTGTTTTTACAACATCCATGTCTAATTCGACGCCTAATCCTGGTCCAGTCGGTGGAATGATGTATCCGTTCTCGAATGCCAGGGGCTCTTTGAAAATCGTCTTGTGTAATGGGCCTTGATTGGCTTCTTGAATTACAAAATTTGGGGAGCAGGTATCAACCTGGATTGCAGCGGCTGCTGCTACGGGTCCGCAGTACATATGCGGAGCAATCATTGCATAGTGGGCATCAGCTATCGCTGCTATTTTTGTTGCCTCTAATATCCCGCCGGCCTGCCCGACATCAATCTGGATGATCTGTGCAGCTTGTTTTTCGATTAACTGTGCGAATTCATATTTACCTACAAGTCTTTCTCCGCTGGCTATCGGGATACTTGTATGGGCTGCGACGCGTGCCATCTCATCGATATTTTCTGGTGGTACCGGTTCTTCAAACCAGAACGGGTTATAGGGTTCTAAGATTTTGGCTACTCGTATCGCGCTGTACGTTGTGAGTTGGCCGTGGGTTCCAATACCGACTTCTAATTCATCTCCCACAGTTTCTCGTATGCTCTTGAAAATGCGTTCTGCGTTCTTAATTTCTGAAAGAGAAATGTCTCGCGGTGTTCCGTAGTGGACTCCTGCGAATGGGTCCAGTTTGCATGCAGAATTTCCTTCTTCTAGAAGCTGCTGTGCTATTTCACCAGCTTTTTCCGGGTTGTCCTGCCAGCCCGATGGCATGTAGGCATAAGCCCGAAGTTTTTCGTGAAATTTACCGCCGAGAAGGTTATATGTTGGTTGGCCGCTTGCTTTTCCTGCGATATCCCAAAGGGCAATATCGAATGCAGCGAGAATCGAAGTGTAGTGCAGGCTGTGATGTCGGTAATCGTGTCGACTGCCGTAAGCATTTTCAAAGATTCGNGAGATATTAAACGGGTCTTGCCCTATTACAAATGCCTCTGCNGTTTCGTGAATCAGTTGAATCTGGGAAGTGAACTCTTTCCAGTTGCTNCGGTTGAATGTACTGCCGGTGACCTTTTCNCCTAAGCCAGTGATGCCTTCGTCAGTTTCGACCATNACGAANAGGAAATATTTNCCACCGANATAGGGAGNTTCGTTCTCGACAACCATTGTTTTGACATCAGTGATTTTCAATTACATAACTCCTTCAGTCGATCCAGAATTTGCAGATCGAATATCCTGTCAGGAAGAGTTTATTTGAAACACGGTCGAAAAGGGGCTTGCCGGGAGTTAATTGATGAGGTTCAGTTGACCCTCTCCAACCGGTTCAAGCAGAGTCATTAACTGATTTTCAATGTCTACGTCGAATGTTATTTTTTTAAGACCTCTTGCCGTTCAGCAGCAGGCCTACCACGGTTCCGCGTACAAGGTACTTATACGTAACCACTCCTATGACGGAGGTCATAATGATCGACAATATGAATTTTATTTCTACTGGAATAGAAATAGAAAACATGGCGAAGGTGATCATTGTCACGATCGGGAGATGTACCAGGTATATCCAGTATGCAGAGTCTGATAGCCAGCGCCAGGTATGGCTGTCTGAACCGAATTTGGCTTCTGAAAGTCCTATGAATCCGTAAGAAAACAGGATGGCGCAGGTCGCTTTTAGCAGCAGCACCATACCCCAGAGCGCAGCATCCTCTTCATTTTTTGGATCGTACGCACCTAGTTCAGAGATCAGCCACAGGTACGCGGCGAAAGCAAGCAATGCGAATATCACGTAGTAGACCCAGTAAGACTTCATGCGATTAAACAGGCTCATGTTGCTGAACAAACCGTAACCCAGGAAGAAATATATCGAGGTGCCAGCTAGATTTGCGATCAACTCACCGCCGGTAGGTATCAGCACGAAAAACAAAATAATGATTATGGCTAGCGGTACAGGAAGATATATAACCCCTACAAAAATTCTTTTGAACATGGCCCATGAGGCCTTGAAAATCCTTGGCCTGAAAATCGTTGCAGTAGCTGAGGAGATCAATCTGATAATTCCCACTATCCCGACGAACAGCAGAAGGTGTATCAGGAACCAGAGATGATTTGGGTTGAAAAATATCTCGGCCTTTATTCCATCGGCACCCGGGAATTGACCCTTGAATCCGTACCCAAATATTTGCGGCAGGACCAGGGCTATCGGTATCCAGAAGATAAAAAGCGGGAGTGCGACTCTCTTGAACCTGTGATCAGCCCAGTAGATGGTAGATCGCCTGCTTATAACCAGGGCTGATAAGAATCCTGACAATATGAAAAACACTGGCATACGCCAAATATGTATGAATTCGAATATGGCTTTTATCGGCTTTGAGTGATCATCTGCTGGCCAGAAACCGTCTGTAAAAAAATATGGCAGAGCAGCATGGAGAACGATTCCCATCGCCATTGCAAGCGCTCGCAGCGCATCCAGGCCGTGATACCGGATGACGTCTGGCTGAAGTTCAACATCCGGAGATACGCTGAGAGATTCGGCGGTTTCTGCTGGGCTTTGATCTCTCGACATGATTCAGAGTTTAAGTAGTTGGCTCAGGTGCTTTAAATAGCTTCAGGTGAGAGTGAACCCATCCAGGGTTGGTTTATAAAAATGGTCGGGGAGCCGGGATTTGAAACCGGTTCATTACGTCGTATATCGTCGTGTTCAATCGGGAAATCTAACTCATCTCTTGCGTTATTATCGCAGAATGTCGTCGGGTGTAGAGGATGGCAGGTGGCGCCGGAGATGGCGCGAATCTACCATTATGCTCCAAACAGAGATTGGGCTGCATCCGCTACTTCGTGTTGAGTTGATGGGATGGCGTGCGCGTAAACGCGAAGAGTGACCGACGGATCGGCGTGGCCGACATAAGATGAGACCATCGGAATGGGTAAACCCTGGTTCAGCAGCAGTGAAATGGCCGTGTGCCGTAGGTCGTGAGTCCTCAGCGAATCCGCCAGACCAGCAGCTCGGGCAGCGGGTCGCAATTCCTGCCTCAGAATTCTGCGGCGG
>NYZY01000017.1 GCA_002687335.1 Chloroflexota bacterium | reverse complement strand
GCTGCTTTAACCAGCTTGGCTACCATATGGACCAGCCTCCATCAATACGGATTTCTTGTCCCGTAATCCATACCCCAGCATCGGATGCTAATAACGCTAGGCTGCCCTTTAGATCCTCGGGTAAACCTGTGCGCCGAAGCGGAACCATGTTTCGGAAGGTTTCAATTTGATCGACGTTGGTATCAATTCGAGGTACTTGACCTGGTGAGATGCAATTAACTGTTATTCCATATTCGCCAAATTCCGCAGCTAATGCTCTCGTAAGATTAAGTACGCCACCTTTGGCTGCTAAATAGGGAGGACCTGACCGGTTGAACTCGGAATTATAAATCCGAGGATCCATTGAAAGCGTTGCCCCTATGGATCCCAAAGTAATAATCGATCCACGCTTTTCGGGAATCATGACTCTGGTCGCGCACTGGGCCGTTATGTATGTCCCAGTCAAATTTACATCCAATGTTTGTTTAAATTCATCTATATCACCATCAGGTGGATAGCTTGTTGTGAATGAACCACCGGCGTTGCATACAGCAATATCAAGCCGACCATTCTCAACCATCACGCGTTCTACCAAAGCCTCAACTTGTGACTCATCTGTAACATCACATTCCGTCCCCACCACATCCATACCTCTCCCACGTAAACGCTCCGCGACCTCTTCACAAAGTCGTGCTCTGCGAGAAGCAATGTAAACCTTTGCACCGAGATCACACAAGGCCTCAGTAAAAGCAGTCCCAAGGTGTGTTCCGCCTCCGGTGACAATAGCCGTTCTACCGGTCAGGTCAAATAATTCCCGCATGGTCTTTGTCATTTCACCATCTCGACTTGACGGCGTAGCTTAATTGTCCGTTCCGATGGTTCGTACCACCCCTGTTCTGCATACTGATCAGTATGCAGATAACACTGTACCCGAACTTCGTCACTACCGTCAGTGAAAGTAAACAAACGGCTCATCGGAATCGAATTCCGCTTGCCGTGGTACCTAGTTATGGCCGATACATTCACAAAATTCACACCCCATTTGCGCTCTATATGAGTCCGACCACCTGTCGTATCATCGGGATGTGTATGGGTATGTGCGCCGAGCCACAAATCTATCGCTGGT
Organism: Chloroflexota bacterium; assembly: GCA_002687335.1. Next base: position 31,790 of record NYZY01000017.1, on the reverse strand, counting down.
TCGTTGCGCGCTAGGTGATCCTCAATTCGGCCAGAATCCTTCTGACCACCAACCCAGTATATGAACGATGAGCCTGGAGCTCCTCCATCTGGCATCCGACCGTGATAACCCTCATCACAACCCTCACCCAAACCTGTAGCGACTGTAGTTTCTTTGATCATGTGGTGATGAGCAGTGATAATAATCTTATCTTTGTTCTCTGATATCTTTTGAACCCACCACTGAAATGTCTCCTCTGAAATAGCACCTGCAGGATATCCACCAAACTCGCCCCTCCCTATAGGTGGACCGCCATCATTTCGGTCAGCAAGCATCAAAAAAATTATATTGCCGACTTCGAATGAATAATTATCCCAAGTCCCTGTTATCGGATATGGTCTCCTGGAGTTATCGACCTGCGAAAATTCCGGGTTACTGCCGGTGGGGTCTATCCATTTCTTGAACCACCACTGCGTTGGCTCCCCCAAACCAGAAGCATCATGATTACCAATCACGTCATAGAAGTGCTCGCGGCCGTGATGTTTAGCAGAAGCATATTGAGAAACAACCAGTTCACCTTCTTCATCATCAGGAGGCAACTGAGACCCCGAGAAATCACCGAGGTTCAAGGCGATATCGAAACCTCCTAACTGTCCCTGCGCGTTTGGCCATGCTTCAGCATGCTGGATTACCTCTTCAAGAGAACGTCTGCCGAATTTTATATCGGTCCCAACATGGGTGTCAGAAAGTGCCCACAGGCGTAGCGTGTTAGCCAAAAATAATCACCTCGTCAGAATTACAAACGACCGAAAACCAAACCCGCCAACATCATATCTCTACCTGTTTCCCGTGTATCGCTCAAATAGGATGTTTCAGTTAACAGCATGCCGACAAAACCAGCGTATACTCCCCGTCCAATACGCTAGTTAAAAAAGTTAGAAAGATCCGATTAGGCATGCCAGCAATAACAAACGTTGAATTCAGGCGCTTCTCAGCGAATCACCACAATGCTCAGCGTAACTGGCTCTTGGTCATATTAAACACTGACAATCCGAATGTTTCTGGTATTGGCGATGCATCACCCATGGAAGACGATGATCTCGTAATGGCCATGATCGAAGCGATGGTACAAAAGCATCTATCCGGTAAAGACCCTCTAGAATCTGAAGTCCATTGGACAAATCTGTATCAAGATTTCCAGGCACGAGGCGGACGGATAGCATCAACGGCCCTGTCAGGGATTGACATAGCGTTGTGGGATCTTAAAGGTAAGCTTCTAGACCAACCAGTATGGAAGTTACTAGGTGGCGCCCACAGAAAAAAAATTCGGGTTTACGCAAATGGATGGTATACCAACCCCGGCACACCAGAACAAAACGCAGAAGAAGCAAAGATCGTCATCGACAAGGGCTACACTGCCCTTAAGTTCGATCCGTTCGGCCAAGACAACTTCTATAAATTATCACTCCAAGAATCTCAGTTAGCCGAAGAACGCGTCGCCGCTGTTAGAGAATCTGTCGGACCATTTGTTGACATCCTCGTTGAAGCACACGCCAAGTTCAACGTAATGAATGCAATTCAAATAGGAAAACGCCTCGAAGAATATCGACCACTTTTTTACGAAGAGCCGGTATCTCAAGAACGGGTCTCCGAACTACTAGAGGTTCGAAATAAGGTCAACATCCCGATAGCAACCGGCGAACGTCTCTACACTAAATTTCCATTCGCAGAAATAGTCGACAGGCATGCCGTCGACGTGCTTCAGCCAGACATAGCAAATGCCGGTGGCATCACTGAGTTAAAGAAAATCGCTATCATCGCAGAAGCAAAACATATAACAATGGCTCCGCACAACGTATGCTCTCCTGTCGGAGCAATGGCGGAAATGCACCTTGATGCATCGATCATCAATTTCGAAATTCAGGAGTATCATGCTGAGTTTTACACTGAACACTATTTCACCGTTCTAAACGGGTTTATCCGCCAACAAAACGGTTACGTCGAACTCACTGATGCACCCGGCTTAGGACTTGAACTCAATGAAGAAGAAATCGCAGCGCACCCGCCTCTAACAAAAGTAACCTCGGCTGGAGGCAGAATAAGAGGAATCTAATGACTTCACAGCTTGTTCTTTGATGGTATAAACCGGCTGGAGCGTCAAAATGTCAGTCAACAGAAAATTAGATATTTCACAACGACATATTTGAGAAACAACCAAGTAACTCGAATTCCGTAAAAAATAATTCCATCGACAGGAGACCTTCGTGATGATCAACAACACTATTATTGAAGCTAATAAGCAAGACCGAAAAGCTACAGTTTTCGCACTTGCACATCCGGCTTTGTACATGATCGAAATGGCAGCGCATGTCGGCTTCGACGCTATCTCGATAGATGGCGAACATGGTGGCTTCCCGGAAGAGGCGATCGACAATATATGTCGTACAGCAAACGGCTACGGCATGTCGGTCATCGCACGAGTCCCAGACAATGCTGCTTACCAGATCAATCTGTATCTCGACCGTGGAATTCAGGGAGTTACCGGTCCTCACATTAACTCCGGTGAAGAGGCACAAGCACTAGCTGATGCATGTCTCTTTCCGGTCGAAGGCAAACGATCGTGGGGTGGAGGCAGGGGCACAGAATTCAACGATCAGACAGTTCTAGATGAAAAGTACGGAGGCAAGCTCGGATTCGCCAAATGGTCAAATAAAAATATGCTGGTAGTTGCACAAATAGAAGACAAAAAGGCGTGGGATAACCTTGACGATATCCTTGCCGTCCCCGGCCTTACTGGTGTGACGGGTGGACCACACGATTTCGCTCAATCACTCGGTCACCCTGGTGAACCCAATCATCCTGATCGTATTGCTGCCACACTTGATGTCGAGACACGAGCAAAAGCCGCAGGTAAAACTGCCGGTGGTGATCTAACAACAGGCATTGGTATCGCAGAGTTGATGTTAGGAGAAGCGCGCGCCTTCGTGGCCGCTCATAAGAATGACAAATTGGATTAGCGGATAGTGGTTAGTCCTGGCCAAACCATTCCTAATATCCAAAGTTAATTCAACTTAATCCAGTTACAACAAAAAGGACCCCATTCCTCTAACCATGTTTTTAAATGGGTAAAGGAATTGAGTGAGTCATAACTCAAAACACATCCAAAACCTACGCTATTACAAATCACTTGCAAGCAAAAGTCATGCGGAAGTTAAAAACCCGATATCTCTAACCTGAGATAGCATTACACGTATGGACAACGATAAAATCCTAGAAAGCGGTGAAAAATCTGGCACCGTCACTAACCAGATATCCAACAATTCTTCACTCATAAACGCTCAACTATTACCAGGTGAGCGGGTGATCTCTAAGCTTAAATCAAATAATGACGGAGGATTTGAGCTCACTCACAATAGGATCATATATACCCGTGATTCACGATCAACGGTTGTATATTCATCGATCCAGATCCAAGATATTTCGTCAATCCAGATCTTCAGACGCCCAAGAGCCCGTAGAAGTGCTGTGTGGGGCATCATTGGATTATTCAGTGCTATCGGCGTCTGGCAAGTTACCCCAAATTCCACCCCAGGGATCATAGCCGCACTGGCTGTGGCATTAATTTCGCTAGTTTTGATAGCAGATTATTGGTTACGTCCAGACGGAGTTCATATTGAATTCCAAACCACGGCAGGAAAAGTCAGCGGGGAGGTAGGCAATAAGTTATCCGAAGCTGTGAACTTCCTGCAGGAAGTTGAGGATACAAGGCGGCGCCTCGTACCAAGACGAATTGGGTCACCTTTTCGCAACTACCCATCCAATCGACTCTAAGTCACGCTCCCTATCCTAAGATTGGGCATCACATCCAAATCACATTGATCCCGCCGACCTAAGCGATAGTTGATAAGGCCGGCCATAGCAATCATTGCACCGTTGTCAGTACAAAACTCAAAAGGTGGTATACCAACAGGAAGCGGCGATTTCTTCACAAGAGTTTCACGCAAAGCTTTGTTGGCCGCCACACCACCTACTAACACAATGCCCGCACAATCCTCCCTGAGGGCTGCCTCAACTGTTTTGGATACTAGTACATCCACAGCTGAATCTTGAAATGCCTTTGCGAGACCAGCAATGATTGTATGATCAACTTCCTCAAGAGAATTATCAGGAGGGTATATTCCTAAAGAACGGGCACGATTCAGCGTGGCTGTTTTAAGCCCACTAAATGAAAAATTATCTGTACCTTTCATCCACGCTCTTGGTAACGACTCAATCGTCGGAGCATCTTGAGCTACGCGCTGTATTTCAGGACCGCCAGGATAACGAAGGCCCAGCACACGCGCTGCCTTATCAAAAGCTTCACCTGCGGCATCGTCTCGAGTTTCACCTAATAACCTGAACTTACCATGATCTTCTAGTAGAACAAGTTCGGTATGTCCCCCCGACACAATAAGACACATAATTAACTTTTCACCGACATATTGCTGGAAAGGTTGGAGATCGTTTTTTTGAGTCCTTATCCAAGCCCCATACACATGACCCTCCAAATGATTAACCCCAACCAATGGGACCCCAATCGCAGATGAAAGGGCTTTCGAGAAATTCAATCCGGTGATTAAAGACCCTGCAAGTCCCGGACCGTATGTAACCCCCACTGCATCAATATCGCTCCAATCAATCCTTGACTCCAAAATAGCTTGTTCACAAACAGGGCGAATATCTAAAACATGCTGGCGCGACGCTACTTCCGGGACAATCCCACCGTACCGGGCGTGAACATCAACCTGTGTAGCTACCACGTTAGCTAACGCAAAGCCATCCCCGTCAACCACCCCAACGGATGTCTCGTCACAACTTGTTTCGATTCCTAAAATAATCATCTCAATATGTTCAATGTAACGCTAAAGCCAGTGTTTTTCCCGACCTACGGATAGTAATATGCTGAATGGTCAAGCATAAACGCGTCTGGTATTAACGGCATTCACCTAGAAAGCCTAAAAAATACCAAACGAATAATTGAAATACCTTTCAATAAGTGGATCACAATAGGAGCGATAAGAATTTGGATTCAAATAACTGGCCGGAATGTATCGCGTGTAACGTAGGGTGTTTGGTGCCTTTATCTGATTTCGGCGCTCAGGGAGCCGCTGTGCACTATAAGGCTTGGGTCTGCACCAATCCAGAGTGTGAGTTCAATTTGAAAATCCGAAACGGCGAGATCCATTTAGGCGAAGACATCCATAAAGGCGCTAGGATCCGTTAGTATTCGTCCATGTAATTCAAAGTGAACATTGGATTACGTTCTTCGGAATAGAGATGGCCAAAACACCAATACCTGCTACTGATAAGCCATCAAGGTTTTCAGTGGCAGCGATTTCTGCATATGCGATAGCGCTGTTGGGTGTGGCCCTTGTAGTGACCTCCAGCTGGTATTTCTTCTCTAAAATGCGCTCAGGATCAGACGCTGACAAATTCAGCTACAGTATTCCGGAAGAATCCCTTGGCAACCACTTAGGCAGATCAATTTCTGCTGTCGCAAAGGTCCCTGTAGAAAACAAAGCCCCCATACCGTTAACTCAACGAAAAGCTAACACAGATCAATTCGCCAATCTTTATCCTGGTGCACTGTTGAATCCTAAGTACTGGTCTCAACCAGAATGGGCAGGTTCAGATCCATATGGCGGCCCCACCATTCCAGATAAGTTCGTTCCAATTTTATCCACCGATATTTTCCAAAATTTCAACCCCAATTCAAAAGCAACTGGAATCAGAATTCCTTCTATTAACGTTGACGCAACAGTGGTAGACCTAGGAATTATTGATGTAGCAAATGAACGGTCTTACGAAACACCAGACAACACAGTAGGACACATCCCAGAAACACCAGACCCTGGCCAACAAGGAAAAGGTTGGTTCTTTGGACATCTTGAGAGCTTTACAGCAGGCGAAGGAAACATATTCAAACATCTACCAGAAGTTACTGACCTTATCAAAGAAGACCCTGTAGACATTTATCTTAAGACCAGCGATGCAGAGTTCATTTATCGGGTCACAACTACCAGCCAGATGCATGAAGAAGATCTCCATCTCACCACCTCAAACGATGCGCAAATTACGCTGGTAACGTGTTGGCCTCCCCGGGTATATGATCAACGAATAATTGTTAATGCCACCTTGATTGCGTATAGGTATCTGTAAACGGTAACTGCGTGAGAAAAGTCCAGTTGACTTGTCATTAATGACGGTAAATTCCTCACCATATTTATCACTTCTGCGCGATCATAATAAGGGATTTATCATGCAAAAATCCTGCCTGCTAAAACGAGCAGCTTGAACCAAGTCAATATCGCAATATTGGAAGTCAAATAACAATGGAATCATACGGGCACTCGTCACATTCGACTTCACCTAAGTTCCCTATCGTAAAAGACAAGCTGCTACTGTTACTGCTTTCACTGGCTGTCTTGGGAGCCATACTTCAAATAACAGTTGGCGGAGTAGTTCGAGTCACTGGTTCAGGAGATGGCTGCCCAGATTGGCCCACTTGCTATGGTCAATGGATACCACCATTAGATCAACAAACGATTGATAAATTATGGACTGGGTCACCTACCGCCGTACCACGCCCACATAATGTCATATTGGAATACAGTCACCGCTCAATTGGAACATTGCTAGGTCTCACAATCGTAGCTGCAGTTGTAAGGCTTTGGCTCCGACATCGATCAGAATCAGTCGTAGCATGGCTTGCAAGTGCAGAACTTGGCCTAATCGCCATAGTTGGAATGCTAGGCGGTTTGGTGGTACTGAGCGACCTGGACCCAGCAATCCGAACTACGCATCTATTTCTAGCTGAAATCGCAGTCTGCTTGGGCGTATTAGCTTTAGTGGCTGCTTCTCATTCAAGAAATGGATCTATTGGCAAAAGTTCACGTTGGATCTGGGGAAGAGTCAGTAATGAACACAGGAGTGCACTAAATATCTCCGCGGCTGCAGCAATATTGTCTCTGATCGCTTTACTTTCTGGTTCTTACGCTGTCTGGAAAGAGGCAGGAGCTGTGTGTACCTCTTGGCCACTATGTGGACCTGACATCATTCCCAAATCAAGCCTTGCATGGATTCACATGTCACACAGGTTGTTGTCATTAGCATCTGTAATAGCAGTACTTATTGCAGGACACCGCGTGTGGCGCCTTCCAAATACCAGTAAAACCCTGCGTGCAGCAGCTTTGGGATCAGCTATTCTCATTTTCGCCCAAATGTTAATGGGAGCTGCTAACCCGTGGACCACATTTTCTGTTTGGGCTCGCGCAGGTCACCTCAGCCTAGCTACCGTGGTGTGGATCGATATGGTTTTACTTGTAGCATTAATACTGCGTCCAGTTTCTAGACACGATCAACATTTGATACAAACAGACTCTGCCCAATCCGAAACCACCGGTTAAGATTCAACAATGACAACTAACGAAACAGCCAATCGGAGAAACTTACTCCCATTGTTAGGGGATTTTTTAGCCCTGACAAAGCCCCGAGTCATGTCACTACTTCTTGTTTCAGCGGTGGCAGGAGCATTTCTCGGCGCTCAATCAACGCCCAGCTTGAAAATAATAATAGCCGTGATAATTGGTGGAGCACTAGCATCTGGTGGAGCGGCTTCTTTGAATATGGCTTACGAAAGCGAGCTTGATAAAAAAATGGGGCGGACAAAAAACCGTCCTGTCGCTGAAGGCAGAATAGCGTTTAAGACAGCGGTACTTTTCGGGATCGCACTCAACGTAGGATCATTCGTAATACTCACACTAATGGCCAACATGTTGGCAGCTGGTTTAGCCATCGCTGGAACACTACTCTACTTCGGTTTGTATACGGTCATACTCAAACGCACAACAACCCAAAACATTGTAATCGGAGGAGCAGCTGGAGCAGTTCCTCCACTTGTGGGTTACGCCGCATCAGCAGGCACGGTTGATCTTTCAGCTTGGTATCTGTTTGTAATCATATTTTTCTGGACTCCTCCACATTTCTGGGCACTGGCCATCATGATCAAAGATGACTACGCTCGAGCAAATATCCCAATGATGCCGGTAGTCATGGGTATCAAACACACGACTAAGCAGATACTTCTATATACGGCTGTACTTTCTGTGTTAACCATTCTGTTCGGGTTTGTTTCACAAACTTTAGGTTGGATATACACGATTGGATCAGCATCATTGAATTTAATTCTGTTTTGGTATGCATACCGATTGTTTAAAGGCCCAGATCGTCTAGCGGCTACAAAACTCTACAAATACTCATTGTTATATTTAGCATTGTTTTTCTTATTGGTAATGATCGATTCCGTGTGGGAATAAGATTCTCCACCCATGTGGTGCTTCCAAGTTAGAATCTAAGCATGGGACTGCTAAAAACAACGCTCACTCTTCTTGCAGTAATTGCCGGTAGTTATGTCGGCGTTTCGTCAACCATGGCATCTGGACTGACTCGCACGCCTCGGTTTAGGCCAGAGAACACCCCGGATTCAGTGGGTCTTTTCTATAAAAATGTAACGTTCACCAGTCGTGGTAGTGAATCGAAACTTTCGGGCTGGATCATCCCACCTGAAATTGATTCGAATTCTCAAGACACACAAATAAAAAAAAGCCCTTGGATCGTGATGCTGCAAGGAAACAACGCGAGCCGTAGTGATCGAAAAACCGGCATGCTTGATATTGCTCGTGCCCTGGTAAAACACAAATTCGGGGTGTTAATGTTCGACATGCGTGCCAGAGGAGATTCTCCATCAGCCAAAGCATCTGCAGGATACTATGAGAGGCTTGACCTTCAAGGGGCATCCGATTACCTTGTGAGCCAAGGATCGGATCGAAACCGAATCGGGGTTTTAGGATTTTCACTAGGTGGGGCCGTCGCTCTGATGGCAGGTTCAAATCCAGATAATTTTAAGGCTGTGGTATCTGACAGCGCTTTCGCTGATTATTCATTAATGCTCAAAAACTCAATGCAGGGATTTAAGCGCCCCCTTACCCTGTGTTTTCCAGGGATGAAATTCATGGCAAAAACCATGTACGGAATTGATATATCAGATATCTCCCCTGCACGATCTATAGCACGATCTGATACACCTGTTCTAATCATTCATGGGGAGGAGGACGTTTTAATTTCTGCAGACCACGCCCGACGACTTGGAAGAGCAGTCGGAGCCAGCTTCGAGGAGATTGATAACGGCAAAGAAACAGTCTGGATTGTCCCCGGTGCAGGACATATGGAAGCGTTTAGAACTCAGCCTGAAACGTACGTTCGAAACGTGACAAATTTCTTCAATACCCATTTGAATACCTAGGTATCTGTCGCTAAATAAATTCAGCACCGTATACATCAAGCTGCCTTGGCTATGGAAAAGATCCAGAAGAGGTTAATCTAAAGGGCAGATTGGGCGGCTTTAACGATCTCCGTAAATCCTTCAGGCTCTCGAATTGCCAATTCAGCAAGAGACTTACGGTCTAACTCGATTCCCGCAAGCGCCATCCCATGAATCAAACTCGCGTAGTTGATTCCATTCGCTCGGGCTGCAGCATTAATCCTAATTATCTGCAGTGATCGATTAGTACGTTTTTTCAGTCGACGATGCGCTGTCGAATATGCTTGTGCGTGCGTTAAAGATTCACGAGCGACACGATATCTTCGATTGCGTGAAGCTCTATGCCCCCGTGTGGCCTTTAATACAGCTTTATGCCGCCTTCGTGTAGTAGTTCCACCCTTTACCCTAGCCAACTTACCTCTCCTCAGTGAGACGAACTAAGAACCGTGACTCAAGTTCGTAATGAATACAAATATCTGAACAATTACTATTAATGCAGTGCACTAATAGCCTGCTTAATAGTCTTAGAAAACTTCTTTGAATCAAGAGCAACCTTTCCACCGAAAAGGCGTTTAACTCTCGCAGCCTTGCGGCGGCGAAAGTGGCTCTTAGGACCCTTTGTTCGTAAAACCCTGCCGGTCCCACTGACGTGGAACCTCTTCTTCGCACCTTTATGGGTTTTCATCTTCGGCATTATAAGGTAATTCCCGTTCTGAACTTCAAGACTACGAATTGTTACTTTATTCGCAGGTTATTCCGCTTTCATTGTGCCCTGATCATCAGTGACACTGCTTACTGTCGTAGAAACCAACTCTGCATTTTCCTGTCGTTTTCGCTCTCTTTGCTGGTTTTGCTGAGATGATGGAGCGAGCAATATGCTGAGAACTCGACCTTCCATCCCTGGTGGTTTCTCAAGTTTGGCAACCGTAGCGACCCCTTCGGCAACTTTCCTCAAAACCTTCATAGCGATTTCGGGATGCGCACGCTGTCTCCCTCTGAACCGAACGAAAACCCTGACTTTTGCGCCTTCAGAAAGAAGATTCTTGGTCATTTTAATTTTCGTTTCGATGTCGTTATCCGACATCACAGGACTGAGTCGCACTTCCTTTTGCTTACTGACGCTGCGAGAAACTTTACGAGCCTCTCGTTGTTTCTTGCCTTGTATGTATTTGAAACGGCCATAATCGAGGATACGACAAACTGGCGGACTTTGGTTAGGTCCAACCTCTACAAGATCTAGACCTTCTCCTTCTGCCATATCAATAGCATCCCGTATCGACATCACAACCGACTCAGTCGAATCCTCGCCACGGATAACACGAACTTCATCAGCCCGAATTCGGCGATTCACCCTAAATTCTTTTGCTATGTTCACTCTCCTAAGACACGCGGAGTGGTCATTCCACCGAACTGCACTCGAAAGATTTGAGTTCAGTTAGTACCTGTGTCGCGCTGGTAGGCCTTCCAATATATCAATCAAGCCATGGATACTCAATTAGAAGGCAATACGATTCTCTACACGATATCGCCTGATCGTACCTGCTTGGTTCGCACATCAAAAACCCAGCTTTATGTTAGAATTAGTTGAGGTTAAAGAGCTAAATTACCTCAGCATTTTCTCACTTTGATAAGCCATATGAAACTAACAAAGTGAAAGTTATCGACCCCCAATTTATTAATAGTAATTAGATAGACAAGGTAAATGAACAACCGCTGGGTACGAAACAGTTTGTTGTATTTGGTGATCATCGTTGCAGCGATCACCATTTTCTTCATGTTCTCGAACCAACTAGATGACTCCCAAGAAATCGGTATCAACGAAGTCGTCGAATTAGCAAAAAATAAAAGTGGCTCCTCCAAGCTGGAAATCGAAGTTCAGGGTGATTCACTGACCATCACTGATGGCGTTAACGTATTCACATCGCGCAAGGAAGAGGGCTCAAGTGTTGCTGATCTCCTTAGCAGCGCAGGCGTGGACAACTCAAAATATTCAGTCAGAGTGAAAGGTTCTAGTGGTTTTTCCAACCTATTCGGTATTTTGATCGGATTCCTGCCGCTAATACTGTTCGGCGGAATTCTATTGTTCATGATGCGCCAAGCTCAGGGTAATAGTAACCAGCAAATGGGTTTCGGCCGTAGTAAGGCTCGTATGTTTGTCGGTACGAAAGCAACCGTCACATTTTTCGACGTGGCAGGGGTACCCGAAGCCAAAGAAGAATTAGAAGAAGTTGTTGAGTTTCTCAAATATCCTGAACGTTTTCAGGCACTGGGTGCAAAAATTCCATCAGGCGTTTTGTTAGTAGGGCCTCCAGGTACCGGTAAAACATTACTGGCTAGAGCCGTTGCAGGCGAGGCTGGCGTTCCCTTCTTCTCTATTTCGGGTTCTGAATTCGTTGAAATGTTCGTAGGTGTAGGCGCATCTCGAGTGCGCGACCTCTTTGAACAGGCGAAACGCCACGCTCCATGCATCATCTTCGTTGATGAAATAGATGCCGTTGGAAGACATCGTGGTGCTGGTCTTGGCGGGGGACACGATGAACGCGAACAGACTCTAAACCAAATACTAGTTGAAATGGACGGTTTCGATTCTGCAACAAACGTAATTGTCATTGCAGCTACTAACCGTCCTGACATACTTGACCCTGCACTACTTCGGCCAGGTCGATTTGATCGACGCGTAATCCTAGATAGTCCGGACATCCGCGGGCGTACCGCCATTTTAGATGTGCACGCCAAAGGTAAGCCAATCGAAAAAAACATCGACCTCGCTGATATTGCTAAGCAGACTCCGGGTTTCTCGGGCGCCGATCTCGCAAACCTAATAAATGAAGCTGCACTAATGGCCGCAAGAAATAATCAAGAGTCGATTAATTATGAAAATCTCACTGAATCAATTGATCGTGTATCCATGGGTCCAGCACGTAAGAGCAAGGTCATCAGTGAGAAAGATCGAAAGATAACGGCATACCATGAATCTGGACACGCTCTTGTAGCCCATCTGATGCCAGGTGGATCACCTATCGGGAAGATATCGATAATCGCAAGGGGTCAGGCTGGTGGTTTTACTAGGTGGCAGCAAGAAGATAAATCTTATGCATCTCAAGAGCAACTTGAAGCTCAGATCGCTGCAGCTATGGGAGGAAGGGCCGCCGAAGTCATGAAAGTTGGAGACGTCACAACCGGTGCTTCGAATGACTTTGAGCAAGCTACTGGCATTGCACGTGAAATGGTAATGCGCTTAGGTATGAGCGAAAAGCTGTCTAATCGTTCTTTTGGTAAGCGACATGGAGGAGCAGTGTTCCTTGGACGAGAGATGTCAGAGGAACGAGACTATTCTCTGAAAACTGAAAGTATCATCGACGATGAAATCAATCGCCTATTGTTGCAGGGTGAAGAAATGGCTAACAAACTGCTAAAAACTCACGATAAAGAACTCGAAGCAATTGCCGGTTTCTTACTGGAGCACGAAACAATAGATTTCGATCAGTTCGTAGCAATCATTGATGGCAAAGACCCGTTGCTAGTGAGCCCAATGGTCACCGATACACCAAGTTCTTCCGATGACCCTCCGATGCCAACAAATGAAATAGATAACGAAGTATCAGATAGCGCAGATCCAGAACCCCAAATCACTTAAAGCTAATGGTAATCAAAGGCATTTAAGAAGAAACGGCGCTCGATGCGCCGTTTCTTCTTAAATGCTCAACATAAATCTTAATTCCATCAAAGAAAACAATGAATACAATATTCAGTGGTAAACATTGGGCAATTCAGAGATTCATCTCTGGATTCGCAAACAATGCCTACTTGATCACATGTAAGCAAACTAATAAATCTGTAATCATTGATGCGCCGGCAGAACCAACAGCACTGATAAGTGCGGCCAAAAATAGCAAGGTGACCGCAGTATTGATAACCCATGGTCATCGCGATCATGTTGAGGGACTCGTGAACGTCACTGCACATTTCGAAGTACCAATAGGTATAGGAATTGCAGATAGAGAATCATTACCAGAATCAGCCCAAACATCAATAAATTTCGCTAAAGACCATCACATAAAGATTGGGAATATCGTTATTCAAACTGTCGCTACACCAGGACACACCCAAGGGTCAACTTGCTTTATCGTCCAGCCGATTAAGAACAACAAGGAACACGCCCATATATTCAGTGGCGATACTTTATTCCCTGGTGGACCAGGAAAATCAGCATCGCATGCACAATTAATCCAAATGATCGAATCTATTAAAACCCACATATTTACACTAGAAGAATCAACAGTGGTGTTACCCGGACATGGAGAATTCATCACTGTTGGTAACTCAAAGAGAGAATATGACCTATTTTCGTCCAGACCCCTAGACCCAACACTCTACGGAAACGTAACGTGGTTACAGTGAGCATCTGAATCAAGAAATGCATTCCTACCATTGATGGCACCAGATAAGCCGCGAGACGGATTTTTTGTTCCACAAGTGAAGTGGGGGCCATTCACAGTGATTGTTGCATCAACAATCACTGTGTTGGTCTCAATTGCGATCCTCAGCTTAGGTGGTGTTTTAGGGACCGATACAGGGTTCGACACATCGGTAACTTCGCCAACAGGTTATTACATAGGTTTTTTATCAGGTGCTGGAGCAGTTATTCTCCTCCAACTCACGCGATCCCCATTATGGCCAATAACTCTGNCACTTTTATCTGGGATCGCGATCATATGGATCAGCTATTTAGTCGCCGTAGATGTAGGNAANGGGNCGGCTGAAGTCATGGGTGTACCTNTGGCAATAATTACGGCAACCGTCCTGTCAGGAACCTTCGCCGTTACCGCGCTAAGTTTCTCCGCTGTTCTCTACCAGCAACCTGTCAACACTCTTGGCTTCGTAAAAATCTACGGATTGAAACCATACGCTTTTGCTGTTGGTATGTGGTTAATGGCTCTGATTATTTTAATGTTTTGGATAGCTGCATTAAATTGGCTGAAACTTGACTTCCTGTTAACTCCAGACACAGCACAACAAGTGATGGATAAAGCAGGTGGCAACCTTATTGCAACACTGATATTGGTAGGAATTGTGGGCCCAATTGCTGAAGAAATATTTTTTCGGGGCTTTGTTCTTCCAGGACTGGTGAAAAGATTCGGTGTAACACAATCCCTTTTACTCTCATCCTTGTTGTTTGGAATTTTCCACTTTGACCCAGGCGCAATTGTCCCTACTTTCATATTAGGACTGGCGCTTGGGTGGGTGTACCTTAAGACTGGCGCATTATGGCCTGCGATTTTTGCCCATGGCTTGCACAATTCGCTAGCAATTATGTTGGCAAAATATGCAACTGAAATTTGATTGCTGAATAAAGGAACCAAAAATATGACAACAGACAGAATCCGTCAAGCAATCAATAAAGCTAATAACGAAGGTCGTATTGCATTGGTGCCGTACGTGACAATCGATTTTCCTACACCAGGTATAACCAAAGACATTGTCCGATCTATTACAGAAGCGGGAGCTGACGTTATTGAGCTGGGTATGCCGTTCAGTGATCCATTAGGAGACGGACCCACTATCCAAGCGTCCGGTCACAAGGCACTTGAAAACGGTGTAACACCAACAACATGTATGGATACAGTGAAAGAAATTCGAAAAGCTGGGATTGATACCCCTATCGTGATCATGGGCTATTACAACAATATTCTGTCTATGGGTCTTGATGAATTTTGTTCAAATGCACATGATGCGGGTGTCGATGGAATCATAGCTGCGGATCTCCCCGCAGCAGAAGCAGATCCACTGCTAGATGCGGTGGATCGGGCAGGCTTAGCACTAATTCCTTTGCTAGCGCTAACATCTACTGAACGCGCTATTGAGCATGCTTGTAAAAGAGCACGCGGTTTCATCTACTGCATATCAGTTATAGGAGTTACCGGGGCAAGAGCATCTATGTCAGAACGCGTAAAGATACTCGCTGACAATGTACGTCGTTTCACCGACTTACCAATCGGTATCGGGTTCGGTATCTCAACTGCGGATCACGTAGCCAATGTAGCTGAATATGCTGACGGGGCTGTGGTGGGAAGTGAACTAATTAATAGGATCGCTTGCGGAGATGTAGCCGATGCTCCAAAACGTGCTGAAACATTTATACGATCACTAATTCCCGGCACGACAAGAAAAGTCGTGGCAAACTAAGATATCGGTACTGGTAGCCTGCCTTGCGGTTACCAACAAGCCATGCGAACACGTTTTGAGGAAAAGATTGGCAACAAAGGTTCGAGGTGTAAAAGGCGCAACGACAGCCGAAGGGACATCAGCGAGAGACGTGCTGAATGCGACTGAGGAGTTATTATTCAAGCTCATCCAAGTTAACAGCATCGAGCAAGATGATGTCGCGTCTGTGCAATTCAGCACCAGCCCTGATTTAATCGCCGAATTCCCAGCGGTTGCAGCTCGAGAGCGTTTAGGCTGGAACGATGTCCCACTAATGTGTAACCATGAAATGGCACGTCCTGGAGCGTTGACGCGTTGCATACGTATACTTATTCTGTGGAACACTAATAAAGCACAGAATGAGATAATGCACCTGTACCTTCACGATGCTGCTAAACTCCGTCCCGATCTTTCAAATTCAAACGCTTAAGTTGTGAGAAAACGAGCTTGCAAGCAATTTACTTAAATAACTCCCGCCATACGCGCTTATCAACCCTAGCCCGAGTACGTTCGCATTGGTTTGCAGATTCGTGTTTTGGTTATACAAACGGGCTGTTTACATGTGGACATTCATATCTTAGCTAGATGATTTCACAATATTTCTACCCGATCTCCGTTTAGAAAACGATTAGATAAATACTCTGAAATTGTGACCATTAGCCCGAGTCAAACAGCCCGTCAATCTTCGATGCATCTAATATTTATACAAAACAAACCTAAATTATGACCACATCAGATATACGAATCACGGATCTCAAACCGCTCGGCCCTCCGCGCTCATTCATCGAGTCACAGCCAATTACTCCTCAAATTGCGAAGGTCGTTACCGAAACTCGTACCGCTATAGAAAACATCGAAAACAGAACTGACTCGCGTATGATGATGCTCGTTGGACCTTGTTCTATACACGACGAAAAAGCAGGAATTGAATACGCAGAGAAGCTTTACCCAATCGCCCAAGAAGTCAAAGACACCATTCTGGTTGTCATGCGGGTCTACTTCGAAAAGCCACGAACAACAGTAGGTTGGAAAGGACTTATAAACGACCCTAACCTAGACGGGACATTCGATATACAGACCGGTCTCAAACGCGCTAGGGATTTTTTATTACAAGTCGGTGCAATAGGTCTCCCGTCAGGAACTGAATTTTTAGATCCCTTCACGCCGCAATACATGGCCGATTTGATCTCATGGGGAGCAATCGGTGCGCGAACAACCGAAAGTCAGACCCATCGGCAGATGGCAAGTGGATTGTCAATGCCGATCGGCTTTAAGAACGGTACTGGCGGCAGCTGCCAGATCGCAGTGGACGCTATGGTAGCGGCACGTTCACCGCACGCTTTCCTCGGAATCGACCTCAATGGTCGAGCTTCAGTTGTAAACACAACAGGCAACAAAGCGCAGCAACTAATTTTACGAGGAGGATCGACAGGACCAAATTACGATGAAGCATCAGTTAATTCAGCGACGTCCCTACTTGAGGTCGCAAATCTCCGGCGCAACGTCGTAATTGACTGCTCACACGCGAATAGTAATAAAGATCATAACCGTCAGCCAATTGTATTTAGAGAAGTGATTCGACAACGTACCGCCGGTAACAGAGGCGTTATTGGCCTAATGCTTGAAAGTCACCTAAATGAGGGCAATCAATCCTTAGGCGATCCTGCGGATTTAAAGTACGGTGTATCAATAACTGATGCATGCATTAATTGGGAAACGACCAAAACACTGCTACGCGAAGCACACGCGATTCTTAGCTAACAAAACGAATCTCAGTGACTAGGCTGATCTATCGTCGATTATGTCGATTTCAGAACTGTTCGCATCCATAGAAATCCACAAAGGCCCGACGGTGGCTACCGTAGGCACGTTTGATGGGGTTCATTTAGGGCATAGAGCATTGCTCAAACAATTGCAGTGTGAAGCAAAGGCACGCGGAGCGATATCAGTAGCCCTCGTATTCAAAGAACAGCCGAGGGCTTTCATAAAACCTGATTTTAATGTTTCGTATATAAGTAATTTAAAAACTCGAAGAAACATTCTGACAGAAATCGGAATTGATCAGGTCATAGAACTAGATTTTGGAACAGCCATTCAGAAATTATCCGCCGAAGAATTTGTATCCGAACTTCAACATCTAATTGAATTAAAAGCATTAATAGTTGGACCAAATGCAAAAATCGGATTTGACCGATTAGGAATCGAGAAACTCTCGTTATCGAAAAAATTATCTAATGTAGATTTCATAGAAGCCCCTACTAAAATCGCAAACGGCTGCGCAGTCTCTAGTTCGGCCATACGAAATGCAATCATCAAGGGTCATTGCGCGTTCGCTGCCACAATGCTCGGAAGGAATTACTCTATCTCAGGGGTAGTTGTAAAAGGAGATAAGCGGGGCCGAGAATTAGGTTTCCCAACTGCCAACATTCGACCAGATTCGACGATCACTGTACCCGGGAATGGAATTTACGCAACGTTAGTTGAAATTGACGGGAAGTCACATAAAGCAGCTACAAGCATAGGTGTACGACCAACCTTTGAAACCAGTGGGGTTCGTACAATTGAGGCTTTCCTTCTAGACTTTGATGGGGATCTGTACGGTCAGCAAATACAAATTGAGTTCATATCGCGCACTAGAAGTGAAATCGCTTTTGAATCCACCGAAAAACTAACCAGTCAAATGAATAAAGACGTTGATGAAGTCAGGAATATTCTGGCGAAATAAGCGACGCAACTCAAATTCCAATAACGGGACATACTTATGACCACATATACAGAATTTGCAAACGTAGCAGAAGAACTCGAATGGCGCGGGGCGTTATTTGACGCAACTCCAGGAGCCCTGCACGCTCTGGCAACCAAAAAAGTTTTGTGCTACAACGGCTTCGATCCAACAGCTAGTAGCCTTCACATTGGACACCTAGTCCCGATCATGGGTTTAGTTCGCCTTCAACGCCACGGTCATACCCCAATAGCTCTAGTGGGTGGTGGAACTGGAATGATCGGAGATCCCTCTGGCCGGGTAGAAGAACGCACCCTAATGTCAGTAGCACAGATTGACGAAAATGTGGATGCGATTCGCCTTCAACTCGAACCGTTTCTAGATTTCGATGTTAAATCCAATCCCGCTCGTATTGTTAACAACGCAAGCTGGCTACGAGCTACCAATCTGTTGGAATTTCTCCGCGATATCGGTAAACACTTCACGGTAAATTCCATGATGGGACGAGAATCGGTTAAGGGTCGATTTGATCGCGATAGTGGGATTTCATTTACTGAGTTCAGCTATCAGTTACTACAAGCCTATGATTTCCTGAGACTATTTGAACAAGAAAAGGTTGGTTTCCAAGCTGGTGGCAGCGATCAATGGGGCAATATTCTCGGAGGCGTTGAACTAATTCGCAAAATTCATGGAGCTGACTCAGACGGTAGACCGCTAGCGCACGGTATCGTTTATCCACTGGTCGTCAGCTCAACGGGTGAAAAATTTGGCAAGTCGATTGACGGCGCTCCGACATTGGACCCCAATCAAACGTCGCCTTACAAGCTATATCAGTTTTTTTTAAACGTGGCTGATGCAGATGTCGTGCCATATACAAAATTGTTTACCCTATTAAATCAAGTACACATAGGAAACTTAGTAGAAGCTGTCAGTGTTGAACCCGAAAAACGCGAAGCTCAACGAACTCTGGCTGAAGAAGTCACACGAACTGTCCATGGAGAAAACGGGCTCGCTCAAGCACTAAAGGTTACCCAGGCATTCTTTGGCGATAATATTTCCGCTCTATCGTCGGACGAGATGGAAGATGTACTTAGCGGATCGCCTGTAACGGAAATCAATCGAGATCAACTAACTGGTAATGGAATGAAGTTCTCTGAGCTAGCTATCGCAGCTGGATCTGGCAAATCCAACAGCGACGTGCGACGTACGGTCGAGCAAGGCGGCATGTCACTCAATGGGGAGCAAATCAAAGATGCAGGTCGAGCGGTTCTAATGAAGGATCTTGTTGATGGCCGACTAATGGTCATACGCAGAGGGCGAAAAAACTACGCTATCGTAAAACTGACAGATTAGGTTTTACATTTACAAGTAAATATCATTTCCCATCGCCCTGTCTCCGATCATTTGATTTCTATGTAGATTTTTGCAATGGAATCGCAACCATTTTATCTAACGAGAGTTAGAATCTTTTATAGTCATTGGTCAAGATGACCACTATCTATAAGAATCACTATTAACTCACAAGTATGGAGCACTTTGTTGGCCAGCCATAATCAGCCAAATCTTAGAATCCCAGGTCCTGTGCCACTACCTGAAAACGTATTGGCAGTGGCAGGATCTCAAATGATCAATCATCGCGGTCCAGAGTACGCAGAAATGCTTGATCAGATGTCTGCCAATTTAAGAACCGTTTTTATGACCAATAATGACGTTTACTTCATAACAGCTTCTGGTACCGGAGCGATGGAGGCCGCGTTAGTCAACACAATCTCACCAGGAGATAAGGTCCTATCAATAATCATCGGCGCTTTCGGTGAAAGATTTGCAGAAATCGCAGAAGCATATGGGGCTAATGTAGACAGACTTGATTTCGAACTAGGCAATGCAGCTGATCTCGATGTAGTGCGAGAAAACATAAAGAAAAATCCGCAAATAAAGGCTGTAATCTTCACACACAACGAAAGCTCAACTGGTGTCTCTAACCCTCTAAAAGAACTGTGCTCACTCATACATGAAGAATCTGATGCGCTCATCTTAGTAGACGCTGTTTCCAGTGCAGGGGGAGTTCCGATCGCGGTAGATGCTTGGGGTATAGATGTTGTCGCAACCGCATCACAAAAAAGCTGGGTTTCGCCACCAGGAATCGCAATGGTCACGTTTTCCAAAAAAGCCTGGTCTGCTTATGCCAAATCTACAATGCCAAAATACTACCTTGACATTCAGCAGTACGAAGATTTCCTTAAGATAGGACAACCACCCTTCACCCCATGCCTCCCGGCTATGTTCACGCTGAAAATCGCCTTGGAATCAATGGTCGAAGAGGGTATAGAGAACGTATTCCAACGGCACCATGAAATTGCAGAACACACTCGTAAAGGAGCCTCATCCATAGGGCTGGATCTGCTGCCAGACCCCAAGTTTGCATCCGATACCGTGACTGCCATTAGGCTACCTGATGATGTAGACGGGAAAAAGTTTTTGAGTAACGTAAATGACAACTTTAACGTCGTATTGGGAGGCGGACAAAAATCTTTAACGGGAAAAATTTTTCGGATTGGACATATGGGATGGGTCGAAAAAAGTCATATTGACGAAGCTTTAAATGCTGCCAGTGAAACACTCATTCATATGACCTCATAGTTCATTAAATTTATCGTAATGAACTTCATCAGCACACGGCGTGATTTTAAGCACAACTTAAAACCAGAATCCATTATTTTAATAGCTATGACCCTCGCGCTGTCGGTGGCCTGCGGCAGTGACGTTGTCGACCAGTCCCATACTTCTAATCTCGATGATAATTCTTCGGCTTCAGAAAAAATTCAAACTGAAAAAATACAGCCGTCGGAACAAACAGCATCCCCCACCTCAAACAAAGCACCAGATTTTAGCCTTCCCTCAATCCAGGGTCGTACATTCACTCGTTCGGATTTTGAAGGCGACAAAACCGTTCTGCTAGTTTTTTATAGAGCATTTTGGTGAGCTGCATGTAAGAGACAACTCGTGGAGTTGCAAAAACAAAAACAAGTCTTCGACAAGAAAAAAGTTCAAATTCTTGCGATAAGCACTGATGACCTAAACGGCTCATTAGAATTGGCTTCCAAAACAGATATCGAATTCCCTTTGTTGTTTACCTCCGCAGACTCTGATGTGCCAGATTCATACGGGGTTTTCAACCTGTTTGGAGATGAGTTGGCATCAGCCTCAATGTTTCTGATAGATAAAAGAGGTGAGATTGTGTGGAAGAGTATCGGAGAAACAACTAGTCACTTCGTCAGTTCTGAAAAAGTATTACAACAAATCAACTCCCCTCAGCTAAGTCAATAACAAAGGATAGTCGACTGTTACAGGGTTTCTCCGAATTGCTGAATCACCGCACCTGCGGGAGGCTTTGGAAAGAAATTCGTCGTTTTAGCAGGTAATCGCCAGCCACGGGTAACGATCGAAACAAATTCACCAAGCGGTACCGGCCGCATAATGAACGCCATTCGAGCTGATCCATCGTCAACGCGACGAACTATCAATTCAGGGTCATGATGCGGACTAATGATCTGCTCTTCACGTTCGCCATCCACGACGGGTCGAATTACATGCGAATGTAAATAGGAGTATTCAGAATACTCGAGAGCATTCTCTGCCTGAGGTGGAGATTTCATTGTTGCTATATGAAATTTCCCCGGTTCTTTACCGTATAGCCCAAATACAACTTCATCACCTTTACGCTCTCCTAACTCTATTGCAAACCGCTCGATGCGGTCCGTCATCGTAGAAGTATGAGGAGGATCCCACTCGTTTATGTGACAAGTTAGCTCTATAGATTTGATGAGATCTACATATTCATTGTCTGTGGCAGACTCAACGAGTCGGTGATACCCGCGTGTTATCAACCCTGGCTCATCAAACGAGACCAGCAACATCATCCGAAAGTTTACCGACTCATCGAATCGAACTTCTCGTTCAGATCGCACTGCGCTGCGATATCGCAAAGCTGCTTCATAACGATGATGTCCATCAGCTATGAATATTTCTGAATCGCGCAAAACAGCTTGAATCACATTGATGGTTCCAGGATCCGTAACGCGCCACAGCCGAAGTCGAGGCATATCCGGTGGTTCGAACACAACTGTAGGTTCACCACCTGCAATAGCCCGTATGAGATTCGTAACACTGGAGCGAAGATCATCACGGTATATAACTAGCAAAGGACTGTAATTCGACTGTGCTGCCCGCATCAGTCGAACTCGGTCCGCTACCCATTCTGATCGCGTACCTTCATGAGGTAGTACGACTTTTTGGTCATAATCCTCTAACCTGACACCGGCAATAAACCCCCGCCTTCGGAGTATTCGACCTCGATACTCAAATTCTTCTTCCGTTACGTATATAGAAGGTTCTTCATCGTGTTCGAGAACACCTAAATCTTTCCAAGTTTGAGCTGTCTCCGCAGCCCGTTCATATGGATCATCTGAAAGCCCGCGCCGTGCCAGTTCTAGGCGAACGATATTGTAGGGAGAGCGATCGTAAAGTTCGTGTTGAAGTTGCGGAGTGATTACATCGAATGGAGGGCAAACGTGAAGACTCACATCCCCTGCGATATCGAAGTTATAACGTACTGCCCTGAAGGGCTGAATATCAGCCATGTCTAATTACGGATTCGGAACGCTCGAACACTAATACATTTACAGTCATTACAACGAGTATAGACCTACCTGTGTTGTTCATATGTTCACCAAACAGAAGTATCTGGTAAATATTTATGCCCAATTAGTACACAAGTAGCATTGATATACTTTGCGCAACGCAATTCACGCTGATTTTTCGATGCTGGGATTTCTAATCCCGAAGCCTGTTACAAACACGAGTGTATGAACACGTGAGTGATCAAGACTCCCCACTGTATATCCAATCTAATTCAGACTCCTCGGCCCCTGATGAAGTCATAAAGCGAGCCGCCCAGCTAAGAGCTGAAATCAATAGAGCCAACACCCTCTATTACATTGAAAACTCTCCTGAGATTGATGACGCTGAATGGGACGCCAGAATGCAGGAGTTACTTTCAATAGAGTCGGCCTACCCAGAACTGCAAACTTCTGATTCACCAACCCAAAGAATTGGCAGCCCTCCCGCTTCAGGATTTGAAGAAGTCATCCACCGATTACCGATGCTTAGTCTTGGAAACGTATTCGATGAAACTGGTTTAAGAGATTGGTATCGACGTACTCTCGCCTTTCTAGAAATCGACCACGCTCCGATGGTGTGCGAACTCAAAATCGATGGACTAGCTATTGCAATAACCTACAATAATGGCGTGCTCGACCGAGCGGCAACCCGTGGCGATGGAATTCAAGGAGAAGACGTTACTGCAAATGTCCGTACCATTCGAAGTGTTCCGTTGAAACTCAGCGGGGATGTCCCCTCAGAGTTAGAATTACGTGGCGAAGTTTTCTTGCCGAAATCCAAGTTTGCATCCCTCAACCGCGAACGAGAACGATCCGGACTCCCAACATATGTGAATCCGAGAAATTCAGCTTCAGGATCGCTTAGACAACTTGACTCTACTGAAACTGCAAAACGTCCACTGGACATGTATTTCTATTCGCTAGGCTACATCGATAACGCCGTCGAGCCCAAAAGCCACAGCGAAGCCCTTCATGCGATTAAAGAATGGGGCGGTCGAGTAAACGAATGGACGCGTAACGCAGAAACAGTCGAAGAAGTAATGAGTGCAGTCGCCAACGCCAGTTTAATCCGAGACACGCTCGATTATGACATCGATGGCGTTGTGATCAAGATCAACTCACTCGTATTACAAAAACGTCTCGGCTATGTAGGTAGAGATCCCCGATGGGCTATCGCGTTCAAATTTCCAGCTGAACGTGCAGAAACCATACTTAAATCGATACACATAAACGTCGGTCGCACTGGAGCGCTGACTCCTTGGGCGGAATTAGAACCAGTAATCGTTGGAGGAGTTACCATTGGGCGGGCCACGCTTCACAACAAAGATGAAATAGCCAGGAAAGATCTCCGCGAAGGTGATCGGGTAATCGTTCAGCGAGCAGGAGACGTAATCCCGCAAATAGTGGGTATCTCATCCAGAAATCAACGCAATCCGCAATCAGTACCTTTTCAATTCCCGGAAACATGCCCATCCTGCGAGGCAAGAACAATCCAGACCATAGACGAAGCCGTCACTAGATGTGTGAATGGGACATGCATGACTCAATTTGAACGTTTGCTGGAACACTTCGCTTCACGCAGCGCAATGGATATCGAAGGGCTCGGAAAGCGAGTAGCGCAAGATCTTCCGCGTTTAGGGTTCGTATCAAATATTGCCGATTTGTATCGACTGCATAATCAAAGAAATGACCTTATAAAGGTTGACAAAATGGGTGAAACTCGCGTTGACAATTTGCTGCAAGCAATCGAATCCTCACGGTCACAATCGCTACCTCGTCTCTTATTTGCCCTTGGAATATTAGGCGTGGGATCGGAAAGTGCTGAGTGGATTGCACACCGATTCGGTAACCTAACAGCAATACAAAAAGCTACGAAAGATGAATTACTAGCGATTGACGGGATAGGCCCAACGATTGCTTCAACATTATGTGAATATTTCGCTTTAGAGCAAAATCAAAAATTAATCGAAGACCTCATAGAACTCGGAATAAATCCCTACGACCAGACCCCAAAACCAGCAGACGATCACCCAGTAAACGGAATGTTGTTTGTTATAACCGGGACATTGGAAAAAATGTCGCGTGCTGAGGCACAAAATCAAATAAAAGANATGGGNGGNAAAGTCACTAGNTCAGTNTCGAAGAAGACCNACTATGTGGTCAAAGGAACNGACCCNGGCTCTAAACTNGATAAAGCNCAACAAATCGGCATTCACATTATTNATGAGGANCAGCTCAGGGCATTAATAGGCGAGGGGATAGTACCGATTGACTAAAAGGCCTTAAGCGCGAAAGGNATTCCTACAGATAATCAAGATATTGATATCGAAATCAAACTTCACGCGGTAATTTCCATTCATCAACTAAATTACAAAGTTAATTATCGAACATTACAATCAGATCCGACGATAACATCTTATATATTCTTGAAAAGGTGTCTGCTAGCTCCAGCGGAGATCCCAGCGATTGAACGTTTCCTCGATCTTAGAAAAATTATTCCCAGGCGGCAACGGCGGTGGATCAAAATCTTCCCCATGGATAATAGTCGGCCTAGGTAACCCAGGTGACAAGTACAAAAACACCCGCCACAACGTAGGTTGGTGGTGCATGGATGAGTTTGTGCGTCGCACAAAAACTCAAATGAATAACAAGCGAAAGGAGCTAAGATTCGGAGAGTTGGAACTTAATGACAACCTCATAGTGCTGGCATATCCCCTGACATTCGTGAATCGTTCGGGCGCAGCCTTAAGGTACTTGGTCAACCGATATAAAACGGATCCAGAAAAAATACTGGTTATTAGTGATGATATTAACTTGGCGCCTGGTTCAATAAGAATCCGAAAAAAAGGTGGCCCAGGTGGGCATAACGGCCTTAAGTCAATAATCGCTGCATTAGGTACCAACGAATTTCCTCGAGTGAGAATAGGTGTAGGGAATCCAGAATCTATTTCTACCCAAGTAGATCACGTTTTGGGCACATTTGAACCTGACGCTAAGGAAATAGTCATTAGAGCCACCTATAAGGCAGTGGATGCGATCGAAATGATCATTCTCGATGATCTTGAAAACGCCATGAATAAATTCAACGGTGATGGCGAAGCTCCAAAAACACATTGACATTGCTCGATAAAATCACAGCTGACTTCAACACGAAAGCCCTCGCCAGCGCCTTAACCGCAATCATCATTCTCTGTTCAGCTTGTAAAGGTGACATTGAAGATTTCACACCTACGATAGTCGGCGACTCGCATACAAAAACCAAAGTAAACACTGGGACCGCTACTGATCCAGGTAGTTCCGATATGACGATAATAGAAACGCCAACCGCTATCGGGACGCAAAAAAAAACCGTAACCCAGCCCGGCAGTGTAAAGTCCCCGACCACCGTACCTTTGCTTTTACAAGACTCATTTGAGCAATATATTCCTACGCCGCCGGACCGCGATCTTCCAGCACTCGCGAGGCGGCTCATCAAAGATTACGTAGAACCTAAAAAAATACCGACTCCACAGCCATTGGCTCTAGGTCAAAAAGTTTATTTCTGGATCCTCCGTGATAGTGGGAACACAAAAGTCAGTGGTGAGGTTTCATATATATCCGAACATGCTTACTGGATATTTGAAAATGACTTCATCCCTGATAGGGACGACATTAAAAAAGTCGCCGAATCTTTTGAAAACAACATATGGCCCGCAGTAACCGAAGTATTCGGTTACCCGGTTACACCCGGAATCGACGCAGATGAAAGGATAGTTATTTATAACGGCATCTTGCAATCGGGTATGGGAGGTTATTTTTCTGCGGCTGATTCCTATTCCAAGGAAATTCGCAAACACTCAAACGAGCGTCAAGCACTTTATATGTCGGCGGACCGACTAACGTTAACCAGCAGACAATATTTAAGTGTTCTAGCCCATGAACTACAACATGCAACCCATTTCGCATCAGATTCCAGTGAGGACTCCTGGGTTAACGAAGGGCTATCAGAAATCGCAGCGGAAATCGCCGGTTTTAACAGAAGCGCCATTTCTACTTTCATAATGAACCCATCAACCTCACTCATGGAATTTGATACATCGCCGGCCAACTACGGAGCTGCAAACCTCTTCTTTGCATTTCTCGCTACTCATTACGGAGGTACAAAAATATTGTCCGCTGTATCCCAAAACAAAAAAGACAGTATGGACTCAATCGACAGTGTGCTGGCTGATCTAGGTTTCGATGTTACAGGGCATGATGTTTACGCCAACTGGCTTATTGCGAATTACCTGAATCCAAAAGAAGGACCCTATAGATATGAAAGTCGTTCGCTTCCACCTGTAAAACAAATACCCCTGAAGGTCCCCAGTTCACTGAATGGTCAGGTTAAATCATTTGGTGCAGACTACGTAGTAGGTTCAAGTAAATCTCAGCAAATAACAATTGAATTCAAAGGTGAAGTAGAAACAGCCCTGCTAACTCATCCGCCACATTCAGGCAAAACATGTTGGTGGTCTAATCAGGGAGATTCGATCAATTCAACCTTAACCAAGCGTGTGGATTTATCAGATGTAAACACTGCTACGTTAAGCTATTGGGTCAACTACGATATAGAGGAATCCTGGGACTATGGATATACGATGGTCTCAACTGATGAGGGTGTGACATGGGATATCCTCGCCACCGAAAGATCAAACAACCTCAATCCAAACGGCAACTCTTACGGTCCCGGACTCACCGGAAACAGTATGGGCTGGGTTCAAGATTCCGCTGATATCTCCAGCTACGCAGGGCAAGAAATATTAATCCGCTTTGAATACATCACCGATGACGCATTGTTTGCTAAAGGCATCTGCCTCGATGATTTCGAAATTAGAGCAATCAATTGGACTGACGATACCACAACAACCGGTAACTGGATTCCTAAAGGTTTCACTTTAGTACAGACCACGATTCCAACAGATTACTTAATCCAAGTTATTCATAAAAAAGATTCAGGAGATCCAATGGTGTACCGTCTCCCCGTCAATAAAAATGCTACCGGAACTATTAACCTGAGTGACATCGAAAAAGATGATCTCATAATTACAATCGTAAGCGCCGTTACACGCCAATCAACCACCCCAACGGAATACACTTTGACCATCAGATAGTGATATTCGTTTGCAGATAACCCTGAGTCGATCCAATTAGCCAACTCTTCAATCCAATAACAATAAGAGGGCAGACCATCCCAAACCGCGTGTTTGTTTCTCCAATGTGCCAGTATTCAAGCAAACCCGATGGTTTGGCGACGCCCTGGCATATGGTGCACTTAGGCACTCGAGCGGTTGGTGGTGCGGGGTTGGTGATGGCGGAAGCCACCGCGGTTCAACCTGAAGGTAGAATTTCTCAATGGGATCAGGGAATCTGGTCAGATGCCCACGTCGATGCGCTACGACCTATAACTAAGTTCATTGATTCCGCCGGATCAGTACCAGCGATCCAACTTGCACATGCAGGTCGTAAGGCCTCTCATGCGGCTCCATGGATCGGTTCCGGCCTCTTGAGTGAAGACGGTGAAGGTTGGAAACCCGTCGCTCCGAGCGCTCTACCATTCGACGAAGATTATCCAATCCCAGCAGAACTCTCTGAACAAGAAATTAGCGATATTGTCCAAGCATTCGCTAATGCTGCTGTTCGATCTGTTGACGCCGGGTACAAAGTTATAGAGTTACATTTTGCTCACGGGTATCTTGCTTGTGAATTTCTTTCACCAATCTCTAATCAACGCCACGACAAATACGGTGGATCGCTCAAAAATCGAGCTGCTTTTCCGCTAGAAACAATCACGGCGGTTCGAAACGCTATCCCAGAATCAATGCCACTGTTCGCTCGTGTCTCCGCATCTGAATACGTAAAAGGTGGCTGGGATCTTGACCAGTCAATTCAACTTTCAAAATGGATGAATGACCTAGGAGTTGACTTAGTCGATTGCTCTTCGGGAGGAAACTCGCCTAATCAATTGCTGCCTATACCTGTAGCCAATCCTTCCACAGCAACAGCGCCCGGGTACCAGGTTGCATTCGCATCTGAAATTCGCAAACAAACAGGAATATTAACCGGAGCTGTAGGACTCATCACAGAAGCTCAACACGCGGAAGAAATTCTCTCTAAAGGAGACGCTGACGTCATATTTATCGGTCGCGAACTATTACGGAATCCCTACTGGCCTCTTTACGCTAAAGCCCAACTTGATGGAATCGCAAATTGGCCTGATCAATACGCAAGGTCTGCATTTGATGGTAGCTACACCGGATTAAGCATGTGAAACGAATCCATTACCTTATTAGCCGCGCGACTCAATCTGATCCCATCCGGTGTATGGCACCAATTCATCTGGAATAACTACTGAGCCATCGTCCTGAAGGCCGTTTTCTATTATCGCTATCCATATTCTCGGCAAAGCTAACCCAGAACCGTTCAGTGTGTGAGGAAACTTAGTAGGATCCCCGGCTTCGCGCCTATAACGGGTGTCATTACGGCGTGCCTGAAAATCCGTACAGGTCGAAATCGAACTAACCTCTAACCACTCAGCCGATCCAGGCGACCAGACCTCTATGTCATAAGTTTTGGCTGCCTGAAATCCAATTTCACCGGCACAAAGTTCCAAAACTCGATGAGTAAGATTAAGGCGTTTACATAATTCTTCAGCTTCATTAACCATCTCTTCTAGAGCGGCTTCGGAATTTTCAGGTTCGACGTAACGAAACATTTCGACTTTTTCAAACTGATGAACCCGTTTAATACCACGGACATCTCGGCCAGCAGAAGCATGTTCCTTCCTGAAACTCGGAGTTTGCGCAACATATTTCAAAGGTAATAGGCCCGGGTCAATAATTTGACCTTGATGTAATCCATTTAGCGCAACCTCCGCCGTCGGTATAAGCCAGAGATCTGTTTCGTCATCCCGATACAAATTGTCTTTGAATTTTGGAAGGTTGCCCGAACCAGTCATCGTCTCCGGACGCACGAGCAAAGGTGGATCAATCTCCATATATCCATGCTCTTCGGTTTGGACATCGAGCATCCACGCCGCCAATGCCCGCTGAAGTTTGGCGCCTTTACCCTTAAGCACAAAAAATCTTGCTCCTGCAATACTGGCACCCGCTTCAAGATCCAGTATCCCAAGCCTTGGGGCTACATCCCAATGTGCATTGCCATGGCTTGGCGTGTCACCTGCAGATGTACGAACGATGATATTTGATTCTTCATCCATCCCGTCAGGAACGCCTTCGAGCGGCATATTTGGCAAGGACAACAAGACCGCTTCCATGTCTGTTAAAACCGATTCAAGATCATTTTCATGGGACTTGATACGATCCCCTGTCTCACGCATTTCAGCGATCTCTTTAGCAGTTGGCTTACGTTTCTCTCTACCAATCGTTTTGCTGACGGTATTTCGTAAGGCCCGATCAGTATCTGCAGCCTGGATCAGTGTTTTCCGCTGTGAGTCCAATTGCAAAATCTGATCGATCGGAGGGTCTTCCCCTCGCCGTACCAAAGCAGAACGTGTTTTTTCAGGATTTCGAACAATATTTTCCAGTGAAAGCATTAATTGTTTCTCTTACGGAAATTTACCACTAACCAATTACTACCCATACATTTACTTTGAATACCCAGATCAAATACTGCGCATAGCTGGAAACAGCAAAATTTCGCGAATAGATTCCTCGCCAGCAAGGAGCATAGTGAGCCGGTCGATTCCTAGACCTAAACCTCCGGTGGGCGGCATCCCATGCTCAATTGCAATCAGAAAGTCTTCGTCTAAGCGATCAGCCTCATCATTGTCGAATTCTTCTCGTAAACGTTCCTGTTGCTCGAAACGTTCTCGCTGATCAACCGGATCATTCAACTCCGTAAATGCATTCGCAAGTTCCGTACCCATGACGAAAGCTTCAAACCGCTCAACAATATCAGAGGAACCCGGTTTACTTTTGGCGAGTGGGGACATTTCAACCGGATAGTCAATCAAAAAATGTGGCTGAACAAGATTCGGCTCGACTTCTGAGGAAATCACTTTGTCAAGCAAACGACCCCAATCAGACCCAGGCTCAACGTGAATCCCAGATTCTTTCATTCCCTTAGAAAGAGACTCGATATCGCGTGTTTCAACAAAATCGATTCCAGTACGCTGAATAATTTCACTTCGCAGATCGAGGCGAGGCCAAGGCGGAGTCAGGTTAATCTCTGGTCGCTTTTCGGATATCGCCGGCAATATCATCGATCCAGTTGTATCCTGCGCAATCTGAGCAATCATCTCTTCCACCATACACATAACATCATTGTAATCAGCATAAGCTTGGTAGCTCTCGATGGTAGTAAATTCCGGGTTATGATCGTGATCAAGGCCCTCATTACGAAATAGACGGCCGATCTCAAACACCCGTTCGATTCCGCCTACTATCAGCTTTTTCAAATATAGTTCGGTAGCTATTCTCAAATACAAATCGCGATTCAGTTGATTATGGTGTGTCGCAAATGGAGTCGCTTGTGCTCCTGCAGCGACAGGGACCAAAATCGGAGTTTCAACCTCTATAAATCCACGGGCATGCATGAAATCACGCATTGAACGAACGACTTTGGAACGCAATAACGCGTTCTGCATAGCCTTTTCATTAGATATGAGATCTAGATATCGCTGGCGAAAACGTAACTCTTGATCCTGTAATCCATGCCATTTATCTGGAAGTGGACGAATAGCCTTCGTTAACAACGTGATGTTTTTTGCCTCGACACTAATTTCACCTCTCCGAGTGCGTATCACCACACCTTCTATACCGATAATGTCTCCAATGTCGAGTAAGTCAAGAATCGCGTAGGAATCATC
>NYZY01000016.1 GCA_002687335.1 Chloroflexota bacterium | reverse complement strand
ACTTGCCCTCTCGACCGCTATCGACCGTGGTGCCATCATCAGTTCCTTGCTGAACGACCTTGGCACGCCGATCTACTCCGAGTACATGGGTCCTGAGTACCCTGGCTGGGATGCAGCTCGAGAAACCGGTTGTTTCGACTGGCTTGGTAATGACATTACCTGTTCTGGAACACAAGAGACTGTTCCGTGGAAGATTGATGATGGCGACCTCGATGTTGCCTCAGATCTCCTTACGACAGCTGGCTACCCACTGGTAGACGGTGTACGCCAAGGATTTGGCGAGCTCGTACTGCAGGCTTACGCAGCAGAAGCAGGACCTGTTGGTCTTGAAGTTGCTGACACCATCATGTCTGACTGGACACGTCTCGGTATCGAGATCTCTGGTCTAGTTGAAGACTACGGTGGAGTTATCAGCCCACGCATGCGACAGCGAATTCAGTACCTGCCTGTTTTGAAGAACGGTGACGTTCACTCCAACGTATACCCGATAGACTGGCCGCTGCCGACGGTAGACACATCGTCGTCACGACCTGGCTGGGGTGTTGGTTTCGAATCTCAGGCCGGTGCGAAATGGCTGTTTGAGATTCTTGGTGAGAAGGACGCTAGCGTCCGAGCCGAGAAGCACTTGAACTGGGTCGACTACAGCATGTTCTGGCTGCAATACGCCGGTGTGTTCCAGGTTCCGAAAGGAATCGTAGTCAACGACAGGATCAAGTCATGGGATGGATACCAGCAGCACTACTCAAACGTGTCTGGTAACCCAGAGTTCATCGTATTGAACTAAAGATTCACACTCGTGATAAACAGTTAGTTAGCTAACTGAGACGGGGGTCGGAGTTTCCGGCCCCCGTCTTTTTTAACCTGTGAGATAAGGCGTGTTCATCCTTAGCTATGCATCAAAAAAATGTTAATAAAGTTGTGTACTCAGTTAGTGATCGTTGACAAAGTATTTGGTAACGCTAGAATTCCCGAACGGTTGTTAGGCTTTAAGATCTCTGTGCAGGCTTCAAGGAGACTTAAAGTCAAGTATGATGCAGCCTTACACGGTCGTTTAAAAGGTTTCAATACAACACGCTCCGGTTCGCATGAGTTGGAAAGTGCCTAATAGATGTTTAATTTTCTGGCAAGACGTTTTTTTTCATCCATCATTTCGGTGATTGGTGCGACTTTAGCGATTTTCGTTTTAATACAGTTCCACAATGATCCGAGAGAGTTGTTTGTACCTGACTCGGGTTATGGCATATCGCAAGAACAATGGGAAGCACTCGGAGATCGGTTGGGCTTGAATGATCCCCTCTGGAAGCAGTACGTTGACTGGGTTGGCAGAACTCTGCGAGGAGACCTTGGAGTTTCTCTCGCACGCGATAGAGCTGTAACCGAACTCTTGAGGGGAAAGATCGGTGCGACAGTACAGCTTGCGATAGGTAGTTGGGTTTTTGCAATCGCGTTGGGAATCCCCATGGGTGTGTTGGCCGCTGTTAAGCGCGGCTCTGGCTGGGACTATTTTGGAAGAGGCCTGGCCATCGTTGGCCAGGCTGCTCCTCCATTTGTTACTGCCCTGGTGGCGATATGGATTTTCGCCGTTTGGCTGGAGTGGCTGCCCGCCGGTGGCAGGTCTCCGGAATTCAATTGGAAGGAATATCTGCTTCCTTGTATGGCTTTAGGCTGGGGTGCAGCCGCTAGCCTTATGCGTCTCACTCGATCATCCATGCTCGAAGTACTCGACTCTGAGTACATTCGGTTAGCCAGAGCCAAGGGTGTTAATTGGAATTGGGTTATTTATAAGCATGCTCTTCGTAATGCTTTGATTGTCCCTGTCACATCGGCGTTGCTTACTTTTTCTGGCTGGTTGAATGGTGCACTGGTTGTCGAGATAGTGTTCTCATGGCCCGGTATCGGCTATGAGGCGCTGTACCGAGCTGTTAATGACAATGACTTTCCGTTGCTGCTTGGTACGGTCTTCATATTCATATTGATCTATTTGGTCTTTGCCACCATTGCAGATGTTGCCTACACGATAATTGACCCAAGAGTACGCCTTGGCGACAGCTCGGAATAACGGGGATCCCTCATGACTACAAGTGACGCTCAGGAAGAAATTCAAAAAGTGGATTCAGCGACGCTCGAATCACCTCTGAAACCGATGGAACACAATCGGGGGCCTTTTGCTCAGGCGTGGTGGTTCGTCCGCCGTTACCCTGTTATTCCTATCATTGTTCTGATTATTTTGGTCATTACGGCAATTATCGGTCCTACTGTTGCGCCTTACGAGCGTGATATTGGCATCATAGGTGATCGACACCTTCCTGTATTGCAGAGATCTAAATGTATTCAGACAGATGACTGGAATCCCCCGTATGCAAAGGCAGATTGGGTCGACATTAATGGTGATGGCGAAATTACAGGGCGCGATCAGCCCTTCAAATGTGATGTGCCCCGCTATGGCTTATGGACAGAGGGATATCACTTTCTGGGTGCGGATCATGTAGGAAGAGATGTATTCTCCAGGGTACTTCATGGTGCCCGCATATCTATGCAGGTCGTGTTGGTCTCGCTGTTGATTGGGTCGTTTATTGGTGTGTCGCTTGGAATGCTTGCTGGGTACTACGGTGGGGTGATGGACGAGCTGATAACCAGGTTTGTGGATATCTGGTACGCGATGCCGTTCCTCATGGTGGCTTTGATTGTGACCTTGATCTTTGGTAGAGGATTNACCGTTCTTTTGTTTGTTCTGGCATTAATTGCCTGGACATCGTTNGTGAGGGTAGTACGTGCCGAGGTAATGGTCTTGAAAAGTCTTGACTATGTGGCTGCNGCNCGTGTGAACGGCGCATCTGACTTCCGAATATTGTTTAGNCACCTTTTGCCGGGAATTCTTAACACNGCAATTGTTGTNGGTACGNTGAACACNTCCGGCCTGATCCTNGCGGAGTCNGTTCTTAGCTTTGTGGGAGCTGGTATNCAGCCACCGACTCCAGCATGGGGTGTGATGACCACTGAAGGCAGGGATTACCTGACTATTGCAGCNCACCAGGTGCTGGTGCCATCAACTGCGATTTTTATGGTTGTGATCTCTCTCAACTTCTTGGGTGACTGGTTGCGAGATCGTCTTGACCCAAGGTTGCGTCAGATCGATTAGTTACATTCGGTAATATAAAAAGCCCCCGTTATACTCGGGGGCTTTTTATATTCAGTTTTCAGGGCATTATTATGTATTGAGGATTAGGTATTTATTCCTCTACGACGCATATAGCACCCAGACCTGCACCGGCCGTATTATCACCCGAGAATAAAGACGCATAGGTAAAGCAACCTGCCGTGTTAAAGGTGTGTTCAAAAGTTCGGTTAGCCCCGAATAATTCTTTCTTTAGTTCACCAGAATTCCAGGATTCCTCTTGTCCTTCATCTGAAGCTGCACTGCTAGCGCTTAAGCGATCATTGGACCACGAGACTGTAGACCCGATTGTGATCTTCGCTATTTCAGGGTCGAATCTGGTACCTTCCGCACCCCTCGAGACAATGTCTATTTTTACACATTGAATTGTGTCGCCTTTGGCCGTCTTTTTTGTGTCTTCATCCCATAGTACGGGAACGCAATCCTCTGGACTTAAGGCTGGGCCATCTGGTATTTCAATTTCTAGAACAGCTTTTTCCTGTTTAATGTCAGAGCCTGAGCCTACAGCCTCGATACCTTCTGCGGCCTCTGCAGTTGCCGTGGCGGCACGTTGTTTATTGATTTTATCTGCCTGACTACCTGCTGCGATTTTCACCTGTACTTCATCAGGATTTTCGCCTGCTGCGAGTGCTGCTTCACGAGTAGCAGCCGCGTTATCGAGTTTATTTTGTGCTTTGGTTGTCTGAACGATTTCGACGGTTGTGGGGCCTGAAGAACATGAAGCCATTACAGCAGAAAGAATAAATGCTCCGCTAAGTACCAGAACTATTTTTGTCGATATTGACATGAAGCTCTCCCGAAAGCCGAAAGGTGAACCAAAGTGTTGAGTATAAGCGTTTCTATTCGAAATTCTTTGGTTAAAACTGTGAGTTACAAACGATTAATTTGAGTATGGGGCGAAGGATAACATGCGTTATCTGTGAGACGGGGTATCAGGCAATATCTATTCTGGGTTTGAATCGACATTAATTGTTCTATCGATACTGTCTGATTGCTTTTTGATTACGAGTGCACCCGCTAAAACTGCGATTCCACCGGCTATAAAATATAAGATCCGATATGCCTCCACGAATGATCTTCCATTGATTGATTGCTGCCAATTAAGTAAGGATGTCATCAATGCAATTGATACGACGGTACCGATAGTTTGCGACACGGTGAGACCTGCTGACGTGCTACCAGCATGTTCAGGTGCAGTCCCCCTCAGTGTGAGGGCATAAACTGCCGCTTGGTGGGCACCAAAGCCTATGCCAATTACTATAGTTGCCAATATGACCACTAGCATCGCAGGGGCATTGCCTTGAATTCCAGCTAACACAAGTCCGATAGCCGTTAACATTGCACCGGTGAACGTGATAAGCCTGTCTCCAACGCGGTCTGCGAGGTAACCAGCAACAGCTGACCCAAGCAAATTCATAATGGCCATTAAAGCCAACAGAGCGCCGAGGGTTAAAACACTCCGTCCCATCACATCCGTTACGTAAAAAGGAAACAAAAACCACATTACGAAAGATGCAACAGTTATCAGGAAATTTGAACCAGCACCCGATTTGAATCCAGGAAAGTTCATCAAGCCAATTGGCAGAATCGTGAAATTCCCCGTTTTATTGCCTTTAGCGAATGTTAGCCCAAGAACAACTGAAGTTATAAGTAGTGTTATTGGTAAAGCTGCTATCCATCCATCAACACGAGCGAACGATAACCCCAGCACAAACGTAAAAAGTGAAGCGAAGAGAATTGCGGATCCAACGAGATCAAAACGTTTTTTTACTCGATCACGAACTGCTCTCGTATAACTCTGGTTAAGGCCGATTATAGTGGCGATCAGAAGTATTATTCCTATCGGAATCCGCATCCAGAAAATCGCTGGCCATCCGAATTCTTCTCCCAGCAATCCTCCGCCTAGAGCGCCTGTGAAAGTGCCAGCACCCATCGNAGCTAATGTGAATCCGAGGGCACTACCACGTCGTGAAGGACCAAAAGCCCGAGCAATCAGGGCAGGGGCGAGGGTGAAAAGGATGGCTACCCCTATGCCTTGTGGCACACGCAAGGCGACGATAGGTTCCAGAGAATTTTGGATAGAAATAGCTGCTACAGCCGTGGTATACAGCACAATGCCAGCTGAAAGTGGCCATTTGATTCCGAACTTGTCCGCGATGCCACCTGCGATAAAACCGAATCCACTTCTAGCACCGTGATAGAAGATTATTATCAACTGGACAGTGATTAATGTTTCACCTAAATCTGCTCTGAACTTTGGCAGATTTACATTGATCGAGAAATCAAGTGCAGCGAGAAATAGCGCACCTCCACCGATGGCGATTGTGGTGATTTGCGTGACTCGCGAAGGTACTTGGCTGTTTTGATATCCGTTCGGGTATGAAGGATTAGCACTGGGGATAGTGATGGCTAAACACCGCCGCCGACCGGGCGAACAATTTCGACAATATCACCGTCATTAATAATGGTGTTATTGAATGATGTTCTGCGAATAACGATTGAGTTTACAGCTACTGCGACAGACCGACCTTCGAATCCTTTTAATACAAGGAATTCGTTGATGTTGGTCGGTTCATCGAGTTTTGAGATATTTCCGTTGACCGTGATTTCAATCATGGGGATTTACACTGTATCCTCTAAATGCTCTAGGTTGCGCCTGATCGTCCACCGGTCATAATTTGTTTGAGTGTTCTTGCGGATCTGTATGGATCACGTTTTCCAATTATCGCGCTAATAACCGCTACCCCTGAAGCACCTGCATCCATAACACTTTTAATATTTTGACGGTTGATTCCGCCAATGCCAATAACCGGAATTGACACGGCATTCGATGATTTAATTATTCCCGGGAGTCCGTTCGTATGACCGCAAGGATGGGATGTCGTCTTGAAAACCGTACCGAAGTAGATGTAATCTGCTCCGTCTTGTTCAGCCTCGATAGCGGCAACGGTAGAATGAACTGATTTCCCGATAAGAGCACTATGTCCTAAGATCGCTCTTGCATTAGATATAGATGTTCCATTTTCAGGCAGATGAACACCAGTTGCTCCACTTGCTTTAGCTATTTCTGGGTCGCCATTTACGACTATACGAGCGTGTATTCCAACAAGTTCGACTATTTTTGTCGCAAGCGCTCGCTGTCTTTTCACATTTAGTGATTTAGCCCGCACTTGAACCAAATTCACCCCACCTCTAACTGATGCCATAACGCATACAGCTAATTGATTCCAATCTGAGATTACGTCTAAATCGGTCACAACGGATAGNGTTTTATCACTTAATGGGCGAATCAACTGCTTGCGGTAACCGTAACTGCCACATCCTCAGTCGGACTGCTCGCTGAGGCCTTGTCTATTACGGGGATACGACCTGCTAGGTATGCCTTTCGCCCAGCTTGAACTCCGAGCTTAAATGCTTCTCCCATTAGGCCGGGATTTGTGGCCTGGGCGATAGCNGTATTTACAAGAACCGCATCTGCACCTAATTCCATTACGGTCGATGCATCTGAAGGGACGCCCAGACCAGCGTCTACAACAACAGGTACGCTTGATTGTTCGACGATTATTTGAATTTCTTCGGCAGTCAAAACTCCTCGACCTGAACCNATAGGGGAGCCAAGTGGCATCACCGTAGCGCATCCGATATCTTCAAGTCGTTTTGCAAGTTCNGGNTCGGCTCCCATNTANGGAAGACANANGAAACCATCTTTGATCAGNTTTTGNGCNGCTTCNAGAGTCCCNATNGGGTCNGGGAGCAGATACTTTGGGTCNGGNATCACCTCGATCTTGATCCAATTNGATCCNGTNACTTCNCGNGCNAGNTGAGCTGTNAACACTGCTTCGTCAGCGGTTTTGGATCCAGCNGTATTNGGNAGGATCTGATAATTATCCCANTTNAGNTCATCNAGAATNGTTTTTTCGTTNGGATTGTCGAGNTTCAAACGTCGTATAGCGACNGTNATGATTTCAGTTTGNGNTTTNTCAACTGATGCCATCAAGTCTNCAACGGTTTTGTGTTTACCTGTNCCTGTCATNAGCCGAGAATTGAACGTNTTNCCAGCAATNGTAAGTTGNTCATCCATTCGTACTNGCCTCGTGTCCTNTATGTCGCCTAACAANAAAAAAACCGCCTTNTCAGATTATGTCGGTTTGTAGGCGGTTTTGGGCTNCTTCCTACGCCGGCATTATCCGGATCAGGTGTATGGGTCGGCGGCGAATTTNTCTACCGCCCTCTCAGCTAGGATTNCCCAAGCTCCCCACGAATATGTGCNCNAATTGTAGAACCAAGTTAGAGATCGTCAAATNGANNTTTCATTTTTNTNGCTGATCAGGCTGTATNAACAGGCCTTCCAGCGATATATTCTGTTTGATATTTAAATAANTGNATTGAGCNTGCAAGTTTGGTAATCATATCCTTGGAATGTCATTAAAGGGTCGGAGGGTTTTATGGGTCACAGTGTTATTTACTACGGTGAGCATGATGGAGCTCGGACNGTTCGAGCTTTGGAATTGGGGCCAAGCGATCTGGANTGGGGGGTTGTGAGTCCCGAAGCACCTGAAAGAGAACGGACCGATGCATTAGTAGATGCTGTTGCAGTTATAACTAACGGTCTTTCTATCACATCAGAAATGCTGTCTAAGATGCCAAAAATGAAGTTATTGCAAGTTATGAGTGCAGGATTTGACCAGCTTGATGTTCCNGCTATCCGCGAGATGGGTATTGAGGTTTGTAATAATTCGCCGGCCATCGCCCGATCTGTTGCTGAGCATGCTATTGGCATGATGATGATGGTTTATAAGCGCCTGCCGCAAGGCGTCGACGGTGTAAAAATTGGGACGTGGCAGAAACCGGCAAAGTCCGGTGATTTCGGTAAGGTGTACGANCTTTCCAGTCGTACCGTTGGGATAATAGGGCTTGGCAACATTGGTACGTGGGTTGCTCGNATGTTGCAAGGATTTCAGACCACGACACTTTACACAGATGTAAGAGAATTCTCTGCAGAGTACGAAAGAGAATTAAAAGTTACAAGAGTTTCAATGGATGAATTACTTGATCGCTCGGATATTGTCACTGTTCATGTTCCTCTTTCTTCATCAACTACCGGACTTATCGGACGATCTGAATNTGCTGCTATGAAATCAGATGCGATATTTATCAACACTTGCAGAGGTCCGGTCCATAATGAGTCAGATTTGATCGATTCATTGGATCGGGGATTGATAATGGGTGCAGGACTAGATGTGACTGAAATAGANCCGACTCCGATGGATTCCCCACTTTTGAGAATGGATAACGTGGTNGTGACTCCACATCTGGCAGGTTCTTCACAGGANCGAGTTGATCGCGCCATTGTTTTTTCATTTGAGAATGCAAGGCGTGCGTTGAACGGCGGAACTCTAGAGAACGTGGTTCAATTACCTGANTGATTAACGACTAGTNGATACTCCCGCGACTCTTTCAAGGTTTTCTGCCTGACTTAAGATTGGGTTGACACTTTATTCTGAGAAAAATCTCAGGAATTTCTGATGCCATCAGTAATTTGAATATGAGTACACATGGTGATTTTCTCAGTTTATTTGGTTGTCAATGTCTGGCAGTTCTTCGTCGTCGATAAACTCTGGACTGATATTTTCTTCTGGCGCTTGACGCAAAGCGCGCATTCCTGCCACCAAGCCTGCTTGCCATGCTTTCGTTTCTCTACGTAGTGCATTACGAAATCGACTGCCGTATTCTCCGATTTTACGGAATTTTTTCTGTCGCCTACGCATGAGAGTTTTGTTGTTTGTTTCAGAAAGATTGGATATCTCACGCATCAGGGTTCGCTTTAGTAAACGTGCAGCTTCAACTGGAGAACCGTGTGCACCTTGTTCGGGTTCTGGTACAACATCATCGACGATTTCCATCTCCATACAATCTATTGAAGTTAATTTAAGAGCTCTCGCTACATCTGAAGCCCTGTTGGGGTCATTTAGTTCAGTTTGAGCGCCACGCTCCGGTGAAATAGGTGTGTATATAGCGTTTTCTAACATCAAGACTCTGTCAGCCAACCCAAAGGCTAATGCCGCTTCAGAACCGCCTTCTCCTATCAAAACTGAAAGTGTTGGGATTTTTGCCCCACCCATTTGATCGATCATTCGTGCAATGGCGCTTGCTAAACCTCTTTGTTCCATGTCAGTTCCAAGCTTTGGTCCACGGGAATCTACAATTGTTACGACGGGTAAATTGAATGTTTCTGCAAGTATGATTCCCCTGCGAGCTTTACGGAACCCTCCAGGGGTGATGTCGCCACTTTGCAGGGCAGCATCTTCAGCTTCATTAGAGTTAGCAACTGTTGGAGATTTTTGTTGTGCGACGATCATCACACTTTGTCCACCTAGCCGCGCTAATCCAACGATAACTGAAGGATCATCGGTGTATACACGGTCTCCATGCAGCTCAAAGAAATTGGCGAAAACGTTGTCGATATAAAACCGGGCCCTGGGCCTATCAGGCCGGCGAGCCAGTTTGACCATCTCCCAAGCTTCTCGTGGCCGTTCGGGCGATGCCGAGTAATTAAATCGTCGAGATGCAGTTAGCTTGAACTCTGGTGAGATGAGATCTAACACTGACGCTAGTTCGTGTTTCAGATGGTCACGGGCTATGATTGCATCGAGGTGGCCTCTTTCGAGATATGCTTCGGCTGTATGTTCCTTGCCGACACGTTTTCCTTCGATTTCACGTATGTCAGCGAGAGGCGCAAATCCAATATGCGAACCTGGTTCAGCAAAAATGATATCGGCCATTGATGCAAAGCTACCAAGAACTTGCCCTGTAGATGGGTTACTAAGTGCGACGATAAATGGTTGACCCTTATCTCTTAGTGCTCGAGCAGCCAGTGTGGTCTTTGCCATTTGCATCAGTGAGAGAACACCCTCTTGGATACGCGTTCCCCCTGACGTAATCATTGCTACGCAGGGCATTTTTTTGCGAGCTGCCATTTCCAGGGCAAGAGTGACTTTTTCGCCTACGACGACACCCATCGAACCTCCAAGGAAACTCGAATCAAGGACTATGATCACCACAGGAGTTCCACCGATTAGGCAGGTGCCTGTTATTGCTGCCTCAGTAAGTCCGGTGCGAGTTTGGTCCTGCAACAACCTAACGCGATAGGAAATCCGAGGTGAGAATTCCAGTGGATCTAGGGATTGAATCCACTTGCTGGTCTCTTTAAAGCTTCCTTCGTCAGCTATGGTTGCAATACGGCGTCGGGCTGAAATTGTGTAGTGGTACCCACATTTAGGACAAATTCTCAACCGCCTGTACTTAGTTGACTTTGACAGGTTCGCCCCGCACGCCAGGCA
Source organism: Chloroflexota bacterium (assembly GCA_002687335.1). Next base: position 1,223 of record NYZY01000016.1, on the reverse strand, counting down.
AAATTGGCGTGGGCTTTCGAGGTCTATAGGCGTCAACTCCTGAGGTTGATCATCTGGGAATAGGGGAGTTATATCTGCCACTTCGGTGTGTTCTACTCCTGTCGAGTGCAAGCTCGTAGTATTGTTATCTACTTCGATCCATTGTAAGCCTCGTAGCCCAGTTATCGCGATATAACGAAATCAACCGCGCTTTAAATGTTCGTTATGATTTGCCGCATGGGATCAATACCAGTTTTACAATACGGGTCTGGGTTTTCCGGGTTCGCCTGCCCCAACAACCCCTTCATCTTCCAGCTCATCCATCAGGCGCGCTGCACGCGGATATCCTATGCGTAGGCGGCGCTGTAGAAGAGATACGGATAAGGTTTTTTGTGAGTGAGCCAAACTTGCTGCTTGTTCGAATAATGAATCGCCGTTGCTAGAGTTTGAAATGCTTCCATCTGCCCCAGATGAGTCTTCAAACGAAACCACTAGTTCAGGCAGCGGCGGTGGGTTCGCATCTTTCCATGTGGAGACGATTCCTTCGATTTCATTGTCGGTCAGGAATGCTCCTTGTACACGAGATGGTTTGGGTTTGTCGATTGGCATGTAGAGCATATCACCGCGCCCTAATAGTTTTTCTGCTCCCACTGAATCAAGAATAGTTCGTGAGTCGATTTGTGACATTACTGCGAATGAGATACGGCTCGGGAAATTGGCTTTGATCAGTCCTGTAACCACGTCGACAGAAGGCCTTTGGGTGGCAATTACTAGATGTACTCCAGTTGCTCGTCCTAGTTGAGCTAGTCGTACGAGCAGCCGTTCTACATCACCGGCCCCCGTCAGCATAAGATCAGCCAACTCGTCAACCAGTATGACAAGGTACGGCATCTTTTCAGCGATTTTCTCATTGTAGGAGGCGATATTTTTCACGCCAGCATTTTCAAGTTGTCGGAATCGCCCCATCATTTCATCGACAAGTGATCGCAAGACGATAACTGCTCTGTCTGACTCTACAATTACTGGATGATATAGGTGTGGAATGCCCTGATAGGGAGTTAATTCAACTCTTTTTGGATCGATCATGATCAACCGAACTTCCAATGGTGTTTTCGTTAATATCAGGCCGGTGATGATTGCATTCATGCATACGCTCTTGCCTGAACCTGTTGAACCTGCGACCAGCGTGTGTGGCATGCGCGAGAGATCGGCCATTACTGGGTCACCACCACTTCCCAACCCAA
>NYZY01000015.1 GCA_002687335.1 Chloroflexota bacterium | reverse complement strand
TTGGAGAAAATCATTGGCACGGTTGCAGGTATTCCGGATCAAGATCTTAGAAAATTGCAAACAGCTAATGCTTTCCTGATCATTCCAGCGGCATTAAAGGGCCAAGGTTCGATGAATTTATTTTCAACCCACCCGCCATTAGAAGAGCGCGTGCGACGACTTCGAGAGCTTGAACAACGTATGCAATACGGAGTGCGATAGATATGGGCTGGTTTAGCCGTACTCGGGTCCCCAAAGATGACTGGTCTGCAATGTCTAGTGTTACGAGGGTAGAGGCAAAACTTCAGGAACTTGGTGAGATCACCCCAGCTCGACGCGCCGGCGTGACATATCGAGACAGTGGTGACATCTCTTTTCTAAGTAACATCGAAGCTGAGTTGAAAACGGTGTTGCATGTCGGTGAAAGTGCTACTAAGACATCTTTTAGCATCAAAGATGATGAACGGGGAATGAGATGGATCATATTGGAAGACGGGAACTTCGATGACCTTGTTTCTAGCGTGTATACGGTTGGCAATGCTATCGACTCCAATCAAGGTGGAGATAATCTTCTAGCTGCTGTCTTTGAGATGTATTTCACAGGCGAGGTAGATGATAGAACGTATCGTTCAGGGTTGCGGACATACTGGATATATAGGTACGACCGAAAGGCGTTTTACCCTTTTGTGCCGACGGGAGATAAAGAAGGGGACCGTGATCGACCGATTGAGGCCCGTCTGGCTTACGATCTGCGAAAGCACGGTCTTATTGTCGAGAGATCACTCACAGAGTGGATGGGTTTATGGGGGATCCCGTTTTAACCCGTATGTTTAATTTCTTATCGATTATGGCCGCTGAATCTTGACGTCCGATTTCTCTTCTGTTGCATTGATCGTTCGACCGGGGGAACCCGCTGAACAATTTGTTGGAGCCATTAATCATGGCGGCGGTGTGGCCGTCCAGGTTGGTGTAACAGACGCGTTTCCAGAGACTGCCGGAGGATTATTGATTGCTGGTGATGAGGCATATTCAGATGCTGATAATGTTCCGCAAGGTCTTTTAGATGCGATAGAAGGCAGTTATCCCGTGCTAGGTATCGGATGGGGGATGCATGCCTTGAACGTTGCGATGGGTGGACAGACTCCTGTGAAAATTTCGGGACACAGGGTCCCTGGAGAAGATCTTTGCAGTCATCCATTGTTCATGGCTCCCGGCGGAAAGGTTGGTTACACCATAGCGGGTTCAGGTTGGGTTACCGTTCCATCAGATCATAGCCATGGTCTTTTACCGGCTCAGGTTGCCGATGGATTACTCTCCTCGGTATATGCGGGAGACCAAGTGGTTGAGGCTATAGAAAAACCCGGCAGGGATTGGTTTATTGGTGTCCAATGGCCGGCGCATATGATCGATAGGACTCCTGCAGGATTCGATAGTCTTTTGCTTGCACTAGTTGAACGAAGCGAACGGCGAGTCTAATTTTCCAAGGATAGGGTATTCGGTCCTTACCCATGACCCAGCTCGCGCGTGCGCGGGGGGAAAGCGTATTCTTACGTTAACTATTTTGTACTTGTATCTAGTTCAACGTTTATTTAAATTAAACTAACCAATTAGCCGGAGAAAATTATGGTCACTGGCGACCACAGTAGTAGCGATCTTGGAAGCATCAGGCCGATTGGAATCGAAGATGAGATGAAGGCGTCTTATCTGGATTACGCCATGAGTGTTATTGTGGCAAGGGCGCTTCCAGACGTTCGTGATGGCCTTAAGCCCGTGCAACGTCGAATTCTTTATGCGATGCATGACCAAGGCATGCGTCCAACATCCTCGTACAAGAAAAGCGCACGTTTGGTAGGAGAAGTGCTTGGAAAATACCATCCTCATGGTGATCAGTCAGTTTATGACGCACAAGTTAGGATGGCCCAGCCATTCTCTTTGCGCTATCCGCTTGTGGACGGTCAAGGTAATTACGGTTCGGTAGATGGAGATCCGCCTGCTGCGATGCGATATACAGAATGTCGCCTGTCTTCTATAACCGAAATGATGCTTGGAGACATTGACAGGGATACTGTTGACTGGGGTGAAAATTTTGACCAGTCGTTGAAAGAACCGACGGTACTNCCTGCAAGGCTGCCTGCTCTTTTGGTCAACGGGGCAGCGGGAATCGCCGTTGGCATGGCAACNAACATACCTCCGCATAATGCTGCGGAAATTTGTGATGCCTTAGTNCATTTGATTAGNCATCCGGACGCGTCGGTAGATGATCTTATGCAGTTNGTACAGGGTCCAGATTTTCCGACGGGAGCTCATATNTGGGGNCAAGAAGGCATACGTAATGCTTATGTNTCNGGTCGCGGNCGAGTCATGGTNCAGGCAGACCACAAAGTGGAAGANATTGCTCGCCAGGAACGAAAGCGTCTNGTGTTCAATGAAATCCCATTCCAAGTCAACAAAGCTAACCTCGTTGCGAAGATTGCCGATCTGATCAAGGCACGGAAAATCGAAGGAATAAGTGAAGTCCGTGATGAATCGGATCGTAAGGGCATGCGAATTGTGCTCGAGCTACGCCGAGGGGCAGCTATTCCTGTCGTTCTAAATAATTTGTACAAGCAAACTAGCCTTCGTAATTCGTTCTCGTGCAACATGATCGCCTTGGTGGATGGTACGCCTAGGGTTTTGAATTTGAAGCAGGCACTTCGTCACTATTTAGAATTCCGTGTAGAAGTGGTTCGACGTCGGGCTGAATTCGATTTAAAAAAAGCCAAGGCACGTCTTCATGTGCTCGAAGGACTTCGAGTTGCTATAGATAACTTAGACCGAGTGATCGAATTAATTAGAGGTTCGGCCGACGTTGAGGAAGCCCGGTCCAACCTTATGGCCGAGTTTGCTCTCTCGGAGATTCAGGCTCAGGCCATTCTCGATATGCAATTAAGGCGATTGGCCGCTTTAGAACGTGAAAAAATCGAGAACGAGTACAAAGATCTAACAGCTTTGGTCCAAGAGCTTGAGGAACTCCTTGGAGACAGTGCAAAAGTTCTGCGAGTTGTTCGCAAGGAAACACAAGAACTCAAACGCAAATACGGTGATGAACGACGCACGGAGGTTCATCCAGAAGAACTTGGTGAGTGGAGGCGTGAAGATACAGAACCTCATGATGAGGTTGTCATCACATTGAGTCGCAATGGTTACGTCAAGCGGGTTAAGTTAGACACATATAAAAAGCAGCATCGTGGCGGACGGGGTGTGAGTGGTCAGAGAATGACTAAAGAGGAAGACGTCACACCTCATCTTCAAATTGCGGATACTCACGATTACTTGTTGTTTTTTACGGATCGAGGTCGGGTGTTCGCTTCTCGGGTTTTCGAACTTGCTGCAGATCAATCAAGGAATTCACGGGGGACCCCGGTTCAGAATCTCGGTTTCAATATGGAGCCGAGAGAGCAGGTGCAGGCAGTCGTCGCTGTGCAAAGTTACTTGGAAGATACCTACTTGATCATGGCGACAAAAAAGGGGCAAGTGAAACGCATGCACCTTCCGCTGCTTAGAAATATGAACCGTAGTGGACTTCGATGTTTCAACCTGAAGCCAGATGACGCGCTAATTGGTGCAGTTCTGGCAAATGAAAACGAAGACTTGGTATTGGTTTCCAGATTGGGCATGTCTATCAGGTTTAAATCGTCAGAAATAAGACCTCGTCAACGTGCTGCTGGTGGGATGAAGGGTATGGCTGTTCAGGTGAAGGATGCAGTTGTATCAATGAATGTTGTTGACGATGAAGGATATTTGCTTGTCGTAGGGCAAAAAGGTGTTGGGAAGCTTTCTCTTCTACGACACTATACTCAGCAAAGGCGTGGCGGTAAGGGTTTGATAACGCTCAAAACGCAGAGTAAAAAACTTAAGAATAATCATGTAGCTGATTCGGCTGTGGTTAGCGAGGATGTCCGAAAAGACTCGACAGGTATGTTGGTGTTAGTCACTGAAAAGGCTCAGGTGATACGCACTAATCTAGGCGAGATAGCCTCAACGGGCAGGAATACTTCAGGTGTTTGGATACAAAAACCCCAATCGGGAGACAGAATTTCGGCAATCCGTGTGATTGGCGAACGTCGACAAGCTGGCACGGAGATTGATCTTTCTAAACTTGAAAATGGTGGGGATACTGAAGCACTCAATGAAGACGAATTAGACACTGAAGTTTCTTCTGAGGTCTAGCAGATATTTCTGTATAGCAGTTTAATTGTGGCTGTCGTGGCGAACCGATAATTTCCACCTAAATAATGTTGGAACGCGCTGGTTTTTTGTGGGTAGCTCCTCACAATTAAATCATGCTTAAGGTGATTGCTCAGCCCAACTTTGCTGATTCGACAGATTCAAAGCTGCGCATCAGTGGAAGATATGTCTATAATTCCGTCATAGAACCTCCTATCTCATAAGGAAGACCAATTTGCAGACGGCTGAATCTATAAATCAGCTATACCGTGATGCTTGGTCCAAGTTTGCAACCGGAGTAACGGTGGTCACCACGGTTGAACCGAGTGGATCCGTGCACGGAATGACTGCAAGCAGTGTTACGTCCGTTTCATTGGACCCTCCTTTAATGTTGATAGTAATTGGTGAAGAACGTCAGTCGCATGAGTTGATTGAAACTACTGGGCGTTTTGGGATGAGTATTCTTCATGTGGATCAGGCTCATATAGCGAAGCATTTTGCGATTCCACCTAAATCTCGCGGTAACCTAGAATCTAAACACATCACCACTCTTTCTAAGTCTCCAGTTATAAAGGATTCAATCGCTTCGATGGACTGCAGCGTTATAGCTGGGCATAAAGCAGGAGACCATACGGTCTTTATCGGCGAGGTAGAGGCGATAATGGTTGGCGATGGTGCTCCACTGGTGTGGCTTGAGCGTCAATTTGGCGGGTTTTCGAGTCAGAATCTTCCGCAACATTAGGTCTAGGATTTTTTTTGCGTATTGCCGCAATTTCAGTAGCCCCTTTGTTTCCTAACAGTATTTTTGGGGGATCTCAGAAGATCCTTAAAGATGTTGCGGTTGGACTTAATCGAATGGGGCATGACGTTCAACTTTGGTGTACTCGAACGCGAAAACATGCTTGTCAATTTGAAATAAATGGAGTTCCGGTTCACCCTGAGTTGCGACTTCGTGGCACATTCCCCGCAACTCACCAGGTCTCACCAATCGATCTGGCGAACACGGCAAAGGTACTTTCTGGTGCTGGTTCTTGGGCCCAGAGGGTATACCTTCATGCTGATGCTATATATATGAGACATGCTTTATACGATTGTGAAATTGTTAGGTCGATTCACGATTTCACTTATGAGGAGGCATTACTTTCTGCTCTTACATTGCCTGCTGATTTGACCATAGTCCCAAGTGACTATCTAAAACGGTGCATTGAAACAGCCGTAGCGATTTCAGGGCGAAAAACTGTAGAGCCGATCGTGACGGTACCAAATGGAATCCAGGTCCCCGATAAGATACCTGCACCTCGGCTGCCGCAGGAACTTAGGTCACGGGAAGATAATGATCTGATTCTTTTATTTCCTCATCGTCCGATACTAAATAAAGGGGTTTCGGAGGCGATTCAAACCGCAGTTGAGGTGCAAAAATTAATCCCTACTCGCAAAGTCAGATTGTTGATGCCTGCATATCCTTCAGACGCTGCTCTGGATGATATGGCTGATACGGTAAGTCAAATACAGGATTTGTCCAGGGATTTTCATGCACAGGAGATTGTTGAGCTTCACCGATGGATTGGCCCTGGGGAGATTTCAAATTACTATGCTGCAGGTGATGTAACGCTTTGCCTGGGATCATTTATCGAATCTTTCGGGCTGACACCGATTGAATCAATCGCACACGGTACGCCCGCTATATGCGCTCGCGTTGGGGCATTTAGAAATTTCAGTGACATTGATGGCATAAATCTTGTCGCTTACGGAGATATCGCATCTGCAGCGGAATTCGTTGTTCAGGCATTGAACTTACCTAAAGCGTCTATAACCGCAGGCAAGCAGCAAATCTCTGCACAATATTCATTTGAATCGATGATTGAAGGTTATGAATCTGCGATCACGAAACCGTTAACTGGTCAGCGATCAGTTATGTTGGAAAGAGATGGTTACCTTGATTTGGCTCCGTGGTGTGATTTGCAAGGGCAATTTATTTTTAACGATTACTCCGGAGAGGCTGGATTTTATCCATGGCTATCACAGTTGTTAAATACGCACAATAACCGGGTGCAGGCCAAACTTCCAGATTCTAGTTCTGAACTAGAACTAGAAATACAGGCAGCTCAGAGAGATGGATTACTCGTTCCCTCATACCGTATCGAGTAGATGTTTACGAAGCGGTTCTTCACTTAGTGCTTAGAGAGAAGAATATACATTAACGGTGAATGGTGAGCTAAATTCGCTAAAAATGAAATTGACCCTGCGTGTTACACATTATTAGAATAGTAAGGTTGGGTAGCGAACGGATGAAAAACTAATGACCATAGATTACGCAATTATCAACACAGGCGGCAAGCAGTACCGAGTTCGCGAAGGCGATACGGTATCTGTGGAAACGCTGGATGGTGAAATAGGATCAGATTTCATATTTGATCGTGTGTTGATGACATCAATAAGTGGAAAACTCACGATTGGCGCTCCCGCTGTTCAGGGTGCAAAGGTTGTCGGTCAGATCGCAGAACATGGCAAGGCAGATAAGGTCATAGCCCTGCGATACAAGAACAAGACGCGTCAGCGTGTGAAACGTGGCCATCGTCAACCCTTTACTTCAGTTACGATCAAGTCAATTTCAGTAAAATAGTTCTCGTTATTATTCTCCTAGAGAATTGGAATTTTTATATGGCACATAAAAAAGGTGGAGGGACTTCTCGAAACGGTCGAGATAGTGCAGGCAAGCGACTGGGCGTTAAGACATTTGCTGGCGAACAGGTGATAGCGGGGTCTATCATTGTTCGACAACGTGGCACAAAATTCCACACTGGAGACAATGTAGGTATCGGTCGGGACCACACCATTTACTCACTAATCGATGGGGTGGTTAGATTCGATTACGCTCGCAAAGATGCGAAGCGAGTTAACGTTGATCCATCTGTTTCTTAGCCAGGTAACAAAAATATGAAAGCCAACATACATCCGACATATCACAAAAGCGCCACAGTGAATTGTGCTTGTGGGAATTCTTGGGAAGTCGGTTCCACACGAGAAAGCCTGCGAACCGAAATCTGCAGCAAATGCCATCCTTTTTGGACTGGTGAACAGCGAATCGTCGACACTGAAGGTCGTGTTGAGCGCATGATGCGTCGATACAATCTTGGCGGTTCTGCGGATAAGAGCTAAATAGTTTTTGGCAAAACCTCCAGTTCTATATGGCGGTCAGGCGGTAATCGAGGGTGTGATGATCCGGGGGCAAAGCCGCGCTGCTTTGGCGGTGCGACGGCCGGATGGATTGATTGTTCGTCGTTCTGTCCCTCTTGAAAGCTGGGCCAACTCGTCACTTCGTAAGATAGCGTTTCTCAGAGGGGTGCTGGTTCTTCTCGAAACTCTTATTGTTGGCATGAAATCTTTGACTATTTCAGCCAATGAATCTGCTGCTGGTGAAGACGAGATAAAAGAGCAGGAGTTTTCTTCGCTTGCCATGGCCGGGTTGCTCAGTGTTTCAATAACACTTGGGATAGTTGTGTTTTTTCTTATTCCAGTGTTCATTTCACGACTAGTTGAAAACGTTGGTGCCAATAATTTCACAGCAAATTTTGTAGAGGGTGGAATTCGATTCGGTCTGTTCATAGCGTACGTATGGCTAATTGGTCGGATGGACGACATAAAACGAGTGTTCGGTTATCACGGAGCCGAGCACATGGTCGTTCACGCCCATGAGGCCGGTGAGCCATTAACCATTGACTCAGTCAGGCGTTTCCCACCAGCTCATCCACGCTGTGGGACTTCATTTTTGATGACAGTAGTTCTTGTGTCTATCATCATGTTCATGTTTTTTCCGAGGGACCCTTTTTGGGTTTTGTTAGTTTCAAGAATCGTACTGATTCCAATTATCGCTGGGATGAGCTACGAGTTTATTCGTTATGCAGGGACCCATCAGGGCAATGTGTTGGTTAGGGTGTCTAGTTACCCAAATATTTTGCTTCAGGATTTAACCACTCGCCAGCCAGACAATGACATGATGGAGGTTGCCATAGTCGCTATTGAATACGCTATGGCTCTCGATGAGCGTCGCGCCAGTCCCAGTGATAATGCGTCACAATTGTCCTCAGATCCTTTTGAGCCTGTCAGCGGTATTACAGTGACCGGATCAGCGTCGGATTCGAAGATCAAAACACCTGATACCTAGCCGCGTCGTTTTGCAAGTACTGCCCATATTTGCTCGGCTGGCATGCCTAGGGAAACCAGCAGTACCATACAGTGATATAGCAAGTCACCCATCTCGTTAGCTACATCATCTAAGGTTTGATTGACAGATGCAATCGCAGTTTCTCCCGCTTCTTCTACGATCTTTTGGGCCACACGGCCGGTACCTTCTTTTAGAAGCTCAACGGTGTAAGAGCCTTCAGGTTTGTCATTGGAGCGTTGTTTGATTACATCAATTAACTCAGTCAGGATCCCAGGACCAAGGTTATTGGATATATCCTCAACATTCAGGGAGTCCTTATTCATTACACCGGAGTCGAAGCAGGATTTTGATCCAGTGTGACATGCAGAACCTGATGGATTTACCTTCACTAGAATGGTATCGCTATCGCAATCGTGTTCAACTTGCACGACTTTGAGGAAATTCCCAGAAGTTTCGCCTTTGTGCCACAATTTTTGTCGGCTGCGTGAGTAAAACCATGCGTCTGGACCTGCCAGTGTGCGCTTCAACGCTTCAGCATTCATGTATGCATGCATCAAAACACGATCTGAGTCTGCATCTTGGACAATCGCCGGTAACAGCCCTCGGTCATCTAGCTGAATCATTTTCGGATTTCCTCATGTGTCAATTGATTTTGGATAGGCTGGTGGTAGGTTAGACCAACAGGGTTCGACTTACCCACCGATATGTTCGAGTATCGCGGACAGTTCTCGTAGATCGGTGATTTCAATATCTGGAACAGGTTCACGATCTATCTTTGTGCCGTTTCTATTTATCCAAACTGTGGTTGCTCCTGAACGATAACCCCCAAGTACATCATCGAACAACTGGTCGCCGACATACCAGGTTTTGTTTGCGTCAGTTTTAAGACCAGCATACAGGTGATGAAATGCAGCTAGTGCTGGCTTATATACTTGTGCAGATTGTGAACTGGCGACAAAGTCAAACTTGAGTCCTTCACTTGCAAGTAGTGGTAGAAGGCCCTCATCGTCTGCGTTAGAAAAAACCCCTAGTTTCACTCTGCCTATCAATAAATCTAGAGCTTCTAACGTCTCCGGATATATTGGTCTGTCTGTCATGTGTAAAGCCGCACGATCACCTGCTGCGTTTGCATCTGCATCGACACCGATATCTTTGAATACCTGTTCAAAGCACTCGGTCCAGGCTTGTCGGTAAGACTTGAAGGGTGGGCTGTTAAATGGTCTTCCTAGATCAGTTCGAATATTACGGAAGTTAACTTCGTACTTTCTCCACCGATTCCAGAATTCTTCCGCAGTGAGTGGAAGATCTTGGGTTTTGATGATTTCACCAAATGTGGTCTTCCAGTCATCATGGGAGTTATCGAACAATGTTCGGTAGCAGTCGAATGCGATTGCTTGCGGTAAATTGGGTGTTCCTGATCTCAAAGTAACTGCCAATTACTCGACCTTTCGTACTGGAATGCCACGATCTGAAAGATAAGACTTTACTTCTGAAACTCTAAGTTCCCCGAAATGAAACAGAGACGCAGCTAAAACAGCGTCCGATTTACCGTATACCAGCGCGTCGTAGAAATGCTCTAAAGCACCAGCGCCTCCGCTAGCTATCACGGGAACAGTCACGGAGCCTGAAATTGATGATAGGAGATCATTATCATAACCTGTCTTTTGACCATCGGTATCCATGCTCGTAACAAGTAGTTCGCCCGCTCCGCATTCGGTAGCTCTTCTTGCCCATTGGGTAGCATCGAGTGTAGTCGGCTTGCGTCCACCGTGGGTGTAAACCTGCCACG
>NYZY01000014.1 GCA_002687335.1 Chloroflexota bacterium | reverse complement strand
ACCCGGAGCACTTCAACACAATAAGAACAATCGTTTACATCGTCTACTACAAGGATTCTAGGGTTCATAAGAGAATTGGCTGGGATGGGCAGCCGCCACAGCCGCAGGGGTATGAGATGGATCCTTGGGATGAATCAGTGCTAGTAAACGCAAGGAAAAGAGAACCGTTTTGGCGTAAGGTTTAGTTAAATCAAAATATTCAGTCAATCTACCTTTAGTGTTCTGAACAGGAGTAACTCTTGGAACCGGTAATCAGAAATCAAAGCGATCATGAAAACCCTATGCTCGGCCCAGGTGATGGCGTGTCATCCTATGTAATGCTCTACGTAAAGCACGCTATCGGCGAGTCCAGCCCAGACCATGTTCATCCATGGGAACATCAGGCATTCATCACCGAGGGTTCAGGAATTCTGGTTTGCGGCGGGAAGGAATACCCAATAAAGGCAGGAGATGCTGTACTGGTACCAGGCGGTATCAGACACCAATTCACGAATACAGGGGATGTACCGATGAACCGCGTGACCGTAAATCCAATTGAATCCGTTCAATAGAAACGACTGAAAGCCTTTATCAGACCCTTACATCCGTGAGCGTTATTTCACCATTTTCAACGGTGTAAACATGTGTTGCTATTTCTTCGACTATGGCAGGATCATGGCTCGCGCAGACAATCGTCCCATCGTAATCGCCTAAAGCACTAAGCAACTCCCTACGGGTAGCTGCGTCCAGGTGATTGGTAGGTTCATCTAGTAAGAGCACATTGGTAGGTTGAACAAGAAACTTAGCCAGGGCTACCCTGCTTTTTTCTCCACCAGAGAGCATCCTGACGGTCTTGAACACGTCATCATCCGAAAACAGAAAACGGCCGAGAATTCCGCGAAGAACACCATCTGGTTGATTCTGTGCCGATTCCCTAACAGATTCGAGAACTGTCGCATCCAAAGAAAGGGATTCATCCTGATGCTGGGCGTAATATCCCCTCTCGGCACGTTTTGCCCATTGAACCGAACCTTCAGACGGATCAACTTCACCTGCAAGAATTCGCAGGAGAGTACTCTTACCTCCTCCGTTGTGACCGATCAGCGCTATTTTTTGTCCTCGCTCAATCTCCAGTGACACATCAAGCAGCACAGGAGAGTCTTCCCAGTCATGAAATATACCTTCCGCCAGTAAGACTTTATGCTCAATTCTGCCCGAGGATTTAATCTGGAATCTGGTCGCTTTTGATTCACTCATCCGGGAAACACGGTCTATTTTCTCAAGTGATTTAATCCGACTCTGCACCTGTCGGGCTTTAGTAGCTTTAGATCTAAATCGATCGATGAATTGCTCCTGTCTTGCAATTTCTTTTTCCTGTCGACCAGCCTCAGCATCCAGTTGCTCCTGTCGAACCTTCTTACCCTCAACGTACTGCGTGAAGCTCCCAGGGTATGACATCACAGAGCCATGTTCGACATTTAGCACGCGGGTTACAACCTGTTCGAGAAACTCGCCGTCGTGCGTAACCATGAGAACTGCTCCAGGGTAATCGCCAAGTTCACGAGCAAGCCAGCGTTTCGATGTTTTATCCAGGTGGTTTGTCGGTTCGTCTAGAAGTAAATGTTCATCACGCTTCAACAATATCTTTGCCAATGAAATTCTCATTCTCCAGCCACCAGAAAAATCTCCGCACGGCTTTTTCAGATCGGCATGAGAAAAACCCAGACCACTGGTAACCCTCGCTATCGAAGCATCAATACCCTGGCCCCCAAGAACACGAAAGCGTTCATGTGCACGATTCAAGTCAGCAGCAAGGGATTCTGCATTAAGTTCCTCTAGAATCAAAGCATCTTCTATTTGATCGATAAGATTTTTCAGGCTGTATAACTCAGGAAGCGCGGTCCACATTTCATCATTGAGGGATCTATCAAGTTCGACATCAGCTTCCTGATGCAAATAGGCCAGTTGCCCGCCAGTAAGATTCACCTGTCCATTACTGAGCGGTTCATCCCCTGCAATCATCTTTAACAGCGTTGTTTTTCCAGAACCATTAGGGCCAACCACGCCGATTTTTTCACCTGATGACACAGTGAAAGAAACCGTCGAGAACAAGTCGCGACCAGCAAACTGTTTGGTCAAATTTTCTACAACGATCATGAAACAGAAAACCGATTATCTAATAACTAGACTGTGCGCCTTTTGTAATAGAAGCTACCCAGGCCTCACTCAGGGAATCGACAGAAACCCCTTTTGCCTGTGCTGCAGCAATTACGATCGCCTCCTGTTCTGCGAGAGCTTTAGCTGCAGCAGGAAGGCGTTCAGCGGCCTCAAGAGGAACCTGTATCACGCCATGCAAGTCAGCTGCGATCAGATCGCTGGGTTGAACATATACCCCACCTACATCCACAGGAACGTTATAGGCAACTGCATGTACATATCCATGCGACACGAGTACTTCCTTGGCCCAGAAAGGAAACCCCATTTCTTCTGCTTCCTTGAGATCACGAACACCACCATCAGTCACGGCCCCGACGCAACCAAGGCCCAGGGCAATATTTCCTTGAATTTCACCCCAGTAAGAACCAATGGTTGCAGGGTAATCAAGATCATGTAAAACGACCATACGCGGTGTGGGTATCGCCTCTATAGCTTCATAGTAATCACGCCGTTCAAGGGCATTTGGAGATTTGTGTCGGGCTGAAATCACACCCGTAACAGCATAACCAATATGTGTTTCAGTCACCGTTGATATGGATCTGATCTCAGGCCTCATAAAACCTTCGGTACGCGGCCGAATTTCCAACAACTCAAGTGCATTTGCAATCGTCGGAGTGTCGATTTTCCTGAGTTGATCGAGCAGATCTTCGGTTAACGGGGCTGTAGTGGCACCCATGTTGGGTCTCCCATGCAAAATTTAAATGTTTAGAAATAAGGTTTTATCGTAAAACCCATAGTCATTCTAACCAGTTACCAAANNTTCTGATCACCTCTCAGGAAACAGAGGTCAAGGTAAATGCAATCGTGTGCCCAAATGAAGGCAATAACGGTTGCGAGGTTGCTATCTGAGTCGGTCAAATACCGCAATTTCATCGTGCGGCGTTTTGTGCTAATCCATTAATAGGACTAAAATCTCCTCGCCCCGACCAACCGCTACTCGTGGTGCCATCTGGTCAATAACTGGAATATTCACGGAGATTATTTAATGAACGGAACAGAGTTCATCGCCCAAATTCTCAAGCAAGAGGGCGTCAACGAAATGACTTGCTTCCCAAGCAACGCCCTTATTGAAGAAGCAGCAAAAACCGGCATCCGCCCTGTGATGTTCAGACACGAGCGCGGTGCAGTAATGGCGGCCGATGGCTACAGCAGAATGAGTGACGGTAAGAGATTTGGCGTAGTGGCAATGCAACACGCTGGTGGGGCTGAAAACTCAGTCGGAGGTCTATCGCAGGCTTTTGGGGACAACATACCGATATTGGTACTTCCAGGTGGATATCCACTTGAACGCAGGAACGTAAGACCAAACTTTCTTGCAAACGAAAACTGGAAAGGAGTCGTGAAATCCGCTGAGATAATTCATACACCTACTCAAATCAAGGATGTAATGCGTAGAGCTTTCCAGGCGCTCAGGAACGGCAATGGCGGACCCGTAGTCGTGGAGATGACGCTGGATGTCTGTGCTATGGAGGTCCCAGACCACGCTCTTGACTATAAATCTCCGGTAGCAACCAAGTCCGCTCCTTCTGAAACTGACGTTAAAGATGCCGTTAAATCATTACTTGAAGCAGACCGACCATTGATATGGGCGGGTGCTGGAGTGCTCACCGCAGGGGCCACCGCAGAACTCGCCGAATTCGCGGAACTTACTGATATTCCCGTTTTCACAACAATGGAAGGCAAATCTGCTTATGATGAACGGCTACCTCTGTCCTTAGGGGCTGGCAGTGGAGCCACCACTGGACAGGCTTATGAATGGATAAACGAAAGTGATGTTGTGATAGGGATCGGTACCAGCCTAACCATCAACAGCTATACGAGAACCCTGCCCTCAGATAAAAAGACAGTCATTCACAACACGATAAATACAGATGATGTCAACAAAGATACTCCATCGGATATAGGTCTGATCGGCGATGCCAAGATCACTCTGGAGTTGTTGATCGAAGAGGTTAAAGCCCAGATAGGTGAAAATGGTAGGGATACGGGAGTAGCAACGCACATAGCAGCAGTTCGGGAAAAATGGATGGCGGAATGGCTGCCTTTGCTAAATTCTGATGAAGCGCCTTTAAACCCGTATCGAGTTATAAACGAGATAAACAACAACCTCGATCACGATAACAGCGTAGTGACACATGACGCCGGCGGTCCACGAGACTGCATGGTTCCTTTCTACGTCGCTACGACTCCCCACAGTTACATCGGTTGGGGAAAGACTACGCATCTTGGTTTCGGAATCCCATTAATGATCGGAGCAAAACTTGCTGACCCGAGCAAGTTTTGCCTCAACTTTATGGGTGATGGTGCCTGGGGCATGTCCGGTACAGATGTAGCAGCATCTGTGCAATCTAACCTACCAATCACAACTGTTTTACTTAACAACGGTGGAATGGCCACATACCCAGGAGGATTTCCAACTGCCCAGGAACAGTATGGAGTCTCACACATGGTTGGTAATTACGCGCAGATTGCTGAGGGTATGGGTGGGGTCGGTATAGAAGTGAATAAACCGGAAGAAATGGGTCCTGCATTAAACAAAGCCAAGAACTTGAACGACGATGGACGCACAGTTTTGATTGACGTGAAATCCAATTTCGAATCGCGTAAATCACGTTTCACTTAGGACACGATGTAGAACTCACCAGTCCGAGTTTCAAAATTTAATATCGCCAAGACAAAGTAGACGCCGTAACGCTAAGCCTACGTACTAGCTGCAGGAGCCGCCATCACTTCATCTGCATTTCCTGCAATGTCATCAAACGAGGTGTAATTTGTCTGCCAGAGCTGAGAATAGAGGCCACCGTTTGAGACCAGTTTGTCATGCGTACCGACCTCATTAATCTCACCATCTTGAATAACTATGATCTGGTCCGCATTACGTATGGTGGAAAGTCGGTGCGCAATAACAAGGGCTGTCCGTCCTTGCAATAACTTCTTCAACGCATCCTGGACAACACGTTCCGTGTAACTATCTATATTGGCCGTCGCCTCATCCAGAACAAGAATTTTGGGGTCAGATACCAGCGCACGTGCAAAACTCAATAATTGCCTTTGCCCAACCGACAGGTTAGATCCGCGTTGTTCAAGAATCGTGTCGTAACCATCTTCGAGTTCCATAACGAAGTCGTGAGCCCCGATGACCTTGCAGGCTTTCACTACCTCTTCACGCGTTGCATAAGAAGTGTTGTATCGCACATTTTCCAGAACAGACTGTGAGAACAAGAATGGTTCTTGTAACACCATTCCCATCACTTCACCAATCGAATCTTGGGTAACATCCCTGATATCTTGCCCATCAATGGTGATGGATCCGTCTTGTACTTCGTAGAATCTATGTGCAAGTGCCGTGATAGAAGTTTTACCTGAACCTGTTGGACCAACAAGAGCAATTGTCTGACCTGGATCGGCGGCGAAAGTGATATTTCGAAGAATAGGTCTGTCTGGGTTGTACCCAAATGTCACATCATTGAATTCCACTCGCCCCTCAACTGCACCGATCGGCTTGGCCCCGGGCTTATCCTGTATTTCGAGTGGAATATCCAGCAGCTCAAATATTCTGTGCCCAGATGCGACAGCTCTTTGGAGCATTGCATAGTGCATTGTCAGAGAACGTATCGGTTCAAAAAACCGTTGAACATATAACAGGAAAGCAACCATAGTTCCTACTTCTATAGCACCGCTCAAGACCCGGTTGCCTCCAACTATCAAGACAAGGCCAAGAGCAATACCTGTCATAATTTCGACGGTAGGCAACATCACGCCGCCGAGACGAGCTGCCCGCATAGCAGAACCAAAAAAATCCCGAACCTTTCCTTGCATGACATTATGATTTTCTCGGTGCCTGTTTAATGCTTGAATCACACGGATACCAGTTACGTTCTGGTCGAGGTAAACGCCGACTATAGAAGAATTACGTCGCATCCTAAGAAAGGCTCGTCTCGCAATGGGCTGCCACACCAGCCTAATGAAGAGCAACATCGGAAGAATCGCCAGGCTTACCACAGCAAGCTGCACATCGAGAACGAAGAGGATCACTATTATCCCTATGAGGGTCAGAAAATCACCGATTATTTCTATTGACGCCTCAAGCATTTCCTGTAGTGCGCCGACGTCACCAAACATCCTTGCCATGAGAGCGCCAATAGGTGTTTTGTCGGAAAATGACATCGCCAAGCGTTGTAGTTGAAGGAACATGTCAGCCCGGATGTCATAAAGAACTGTCAAAGCCACACGAGTGATAAGAATGTTCTGCAGCATATGAGTCAGCCAATAAAAACCTGCAACCACCGCCAGTGAAATAGCAATCGTTGCAAGAAGATTTGTATCCCCGTTATGGATCGCACCGTCGATAGCAAACTTAATCAAAAGTGGTATTGAAAGGTTTGCCAAGGTAAAACCAATCACTGCCAGAGTCGCAACAAACATCGCTTTCTTGTACGGACTTGCGTAAAAAAAGAATCTCTTAAAGACCGTGCTGTCTAACTGAGCAAAAATCTCTTCGTCGGACTCATGAAGGGTGGAATGTTCTTCTTCTACATTGGCTGGCCTATCACGCTTTTTAGCAGAAGATGTCGATCGGCTCTTAAAAAATCTAAACATCGTTATTCTTCCGCCACTCCCATATCACCTCGCTGAAGTTCCCACAGTTCGCTATAACGCCCACCATGTTCAACCAACTCATCATGTGTGCCCCGTTCTGAAACCTCGCCGTTATCCAGCACAATGATTTCTTCCGCATGTCTGAGTGAGCTAAGCCTGTGAGCAATAATCAGCGTCGTCTGGCCACGTGTTAATTCTTTGAGAGCCAACCGTATACGTGCGTCAGTTCCGGCATCGACCGAAGAGGTTGAGTCATCGAAAATCAATATCGGAGAATCGGTCAGAAGAGTTCTTGCTATGGCAACTCGCTGTCTCTGGCCTCCAGATAAGCCGACTCCACGCTCCCCCAGTTCGGCATCGTATCCTTCGGGGAGCGTTTCTATAAATTCGTGAATTTGAGCAATCGTTGCTGCTGCGATCACTTTTTCATCAGAAGCATTAACATCCCCGTACCTGATGTTGTCACGTATGGAACCATCGAAGAGAAATGGATCTTGTTCTACGGTTCCAACGGCATCTCTGATCGACGCAACTGTGACATCACGCAAGTCAACCCCATCAATAGTTATCCGGCCTTCTTCGGGATCGTAAAACCGCGGAGCGAGGTTCGCCACAGAACTCTTTCCGCTGCCTGGAGCCCCAACGATACCAATCGTGTGATCTTTACGAGCTTCAAAGCTTACGTTTTTAAGAGCCTTAACATCTCCGTATGAAAAGGAAACATTTTCAAACTTCAAGACTCCATCAGTTACCTTGATAGGCTTAGCTCGGTCCTTGCTACGGATATCGGACGGAATGTCAATTACCTCGAACACTCTGCCTCCTGCGGAGGTTGCTCTAGCCGTTGCGTTTATGATTCCGAGTAGCATCCTGACGGGCATACGCAGCAGGGCAAGGTAGAAGAAGAACTGGGTCAACTCTCCGATCGAAATTTCCCCGGCTATCGCTTTCAACCCACCGAACCATATGACGATCGCCCAGGCGAATATAAATGTGAAAGATATCGCCCCACCGCGCCGAGCTTGGCTTCTCGCGGCATCCATCCTAAGTTCAAGCACTTCACGAGCTGTCACATCGAATTTTTGCTCTTCATACTTCTGAGCAGAAAAGGACCTGACCACCCTCACACCAGCCAGATTTTCCTGCATGGTCGTGGTGAGTTCACCCAGAGTATTCTGAATCTGCAGCCAAATACTACGGAGCTTAAGCCTTAGCCTAGCGCTGTTATATGTCATAAATGGCACGAAAATCAAACTAAGCAACGCCAGTTGCAAATCAATCAACACCATAAAGAAACCAGCACAAATCACCGTAAAAAGAACACGGAAAACTTGAACAAGCCCCTGCTGCACAAACATCCTTACGCCTTCTATGTCAGACAGTCCTCTGGACATAAGCTGGCCAGTGTGCACCCTGTCATGGAAGCTGAAACTAAGGACCTGCAACTTGTCGAAAAACAACATGCGAAGCCTGTTGGCCACTCTCTGACTCAGAGTTTCTCCGAGGAACATGTAGACAAACCCAGTAGAGCCTCGCAAGGCCGCTACAATCAGGACAATGGTCGCAGTCCTGAGTAACATCGACCTGATTTCAGCACTTTGATAGTTACCCTCATTGAANAGTGTGAATGCCTCATCAACTCCCTGACCGAGAAACTTAGGTATTAGTACGGANATAGCAGCAGTAATNGANGCAAATGANCAGGCCGCCAGCAAATGCCACGGATAAGCACGGGCGAGGTCAAAGATTCTNCTAATNACCGTTGNGCCGGTAGGACCAGNTTCTGTAAGACGGGCACGAACGCTTCGGCGTTCTCGGTAGGATTTGGTTGTGTCAGGCTCGGTNGCAGAGGATTGCGTGGTAACTACCTCAAATTTTCGTCAATCTAAACATTCAAAACGTCTGTTATTTCATTAACAAAGGTTGCCGCCTAAAAAGTAAACGAGCGCACGGCAGTATACGCCTCGTGCTCACAGTGTATTCACAATCAACTTTCATCTTGGGCAACTCTCGGGGAAATTTGCTTTTCATCCAATATCTTTTCACCTGATGCAGTCAACAGACAACGCTATGGCAAAGCAACATCTATTGGCGCATACTCGCATAGAAGAATAGACTCTCAACTCGTTTTCGATACAAACGAAATTTTGGAGCAGGTAATGAAATTTCTCGGGGTTGACCACATTGACATGATAGTTAAGGATCTTGCCAAGTCGATCGAGTACTACAGAAAATTTGGCATGCATGTTGAAGGAACCGTTGATGCCGGTGAAACAGTGTTCCTATGGAATGGGGATGACGATGATCCCGTTCGTATCGAATTACACAAACAAAAAGAGGGTGAAACTCTCGGGATCGATCATCTATCCTTTCTGGTAGATGATCCGGTGCAGGCCCAAAAAGAAGTCGAATTCCTCGGAGGAGTCGAGTTTTTATTCGAGCCATTTGAAAACAAACAATCTGGACGAACCATTTCCAACAGTTATGACCCAGATGGCGTACAGATCCAGATGGCACGCCAAACCGGGACGGGTACATATAAAAACTGGGAATAAAACTCCGTGCCTGAAGAACTCACGACTCGTACATTTAGCGGTGCTGCAAAGGCGGTTATAACGCCCCCTGTAGGCTACCCGATGGGGAACTGGGGTTTACGACAAGGAAAAGCCAAGGGTGTCCACAGGGAACTACATGTACGTTCGGTCGTGCTGAAACACGAACAAACAGTACTAGCGGTAATCTCCCTGGAACTTGCCGGGCTTCCTTTACAAACAGTCCAGGACATCAAAACAAAAATATTAAGTCTTACCGGAATACGTCCTGACAGCATTCTCCTGAATTTCACTCACAATCACACCTCGCCCGACACGATTTTTTGCCTAACAGAAGCATGGACCATTTGGGCAGCCTGGCTCGCTGACCAGGTCGCCGGCTGTGTCTCGGCCGCGTTGCACAGATCCGTACCCGCCAATATCGGAACAGCTACTGGAACATTTACAGGATGGAGTGTTAATCGCCAGTATCCGGAACGGCCCGTTGATAACGAAATTAGCGTGATGTGTATCGACGATGACAACGACCATCCTATAGCTCGCCTCATGAATTTTGCGTGTCATGGCGTAGCTGATGGCGGCCAGTACCTAGAGTGGTCAGCAGACTTCGCCGGAGAAGCCTCCACGGAAATCGAACAAGTCTTGGAAAATTCCGTCGCTCTATTTATACAGGGGGCTGCCGGTGACATTCATCCGTTCGACTGGTGGTTCGGTAACAAAGCATCAGAGCATCTACATTCACATGAAGACACCCAAGCGATGGGAAAAGCACTGGCAACAGCAGCTCTGAAATTGGCAAACGCTGTAACAACCTCATCAAACGTACCTATCGGTTGCGTATCGGATCAGATCGAATTACCAAGGCACCAGGTCAGTTGGTCTGTATCGGAAGCACTTGAGCACCGTAAATTTCTAATCAGTTCGCTCGGAAATTATTCTGGCGAAACTTGGCTTCCTGGCACAACGACAGCGAATGCTGCCGAAAACCATCCGGAGTTATACGGATGCGGAAATAACGAGGTCAATCTGGCGAAAAACCAAAACCTGCCACCCGTCCCTGTGATCGTCCACGCTTTCCGTATCGGTGAAATCAGCGTTTCCGCTCACGCCGGTGAGCTATTCAATGAACTTGGTTTAAAGATTAAAAACGCATTCCCTGAGAACAGGCCCTGGATAGCCAGTTACTGTGATCATTACATTGGGTACATATCGACACGAAAGCCCTATGATGAAATCGCAAACATCCCGTTAACCGAAATAGTTAATATGGAAAAATACCGACGTTATTACGGAACCACCACGAGTCCTTACAACCGAGAGGCCGGCGATATCCTTGTGGATTCAGCTATAAAAGTGTTGAAAAAACTTTAGTCTCATAATCGAAAAACATATGAATGCACTGTTACTGGCCGAATTCGGCATCCCCTATTACAACGATCTTCGAGCAGAACACCCCCACATTAATCTGATCGAGGCTTTCTCTCATAACGAGATCATGAAAGAAATAGGTTCAGCGGAGATCGCATTCGGTTATCTGACGGCCGCGCAGTTCGCAAAGGCTAAGTGCCTCAAGTGGATCCAAACACTGGACGCAGGAATGGAAGGACTGTTCAACTCGGTCCCGGGAATAATTGAATCCGAGGTCGTAATAACCAACGCACGTGGTGCCGGAGCCCCAATGATTGGTGAGCACGCCATTGCTTTGATGCTTGCCCTTGCGAGGCAATTACCGCGTTTCTGGGATGACAAATCAGCACGGAGGTGGGATCAAGAAGGAGCATTAAACGTAGTCGAATATCTTGGAGATAAAACTTGCGGAATTGTCGGTTTTGGTAAGTCAGGGAGAGAGATCGGATGGAGAGCTAAAGCTCTGGGCATGTATGTGCTTGCAGTCGACGAGCAACCTGTAGACGGGGATCCGGTAGTAGAAGAAGTCTGGGGTCTTTCTAGATTGGATGACCTGCTAAAACAGTCAGACTACGTTGTTATCACCGCCCCATATACTCCTCAAAACGAAAATCTGATCAGTAGTGCTCAACTTTCAATTATGAAACCCTCGGCGAGAATTGTCGTCACGTCACGCGGTCGTCTCGTGGAACAGAACGCATTAGCATCAGCATTACGTAAAGGCCTTATAGCGGGAGCTGCGCTTGATACCACTGCAGAAGAGCCATTACCGGCGGATAACGAATTATGGGGACTCCCTAACGTCATCATCACACCTCATATTGCAGGTAATTCAGAAAAGGAGCTTCTGGATAAACGTACGGTTAATATATTTGCTGAAAATTTACGACGATATTTATCCAAACAACCGCTCATCAACATCGTCGATAAGCAGTTGCGTTACTGAACATTTAAAATCGGTCGATTTTCAACAGATCAATGTTGTGTTCTGTCTCACCAGTTATAGCGAGGTCAGCCAGTATTTCACCGATCACGCTGGCAAACTTGAAACCATGTCCCGAGAAACCCGCAGCGACCGCTACCTGAGTATTTCCAGGCAACAAATCAACAATGAAATGTTCGTCGGGAGTATTCGTAAACATACACGTCTTAAGGGTCATAGTTGTGCCATTAGCTTTTGGAAAATATCTTTCGACCGCTGAGCGCAATACAGCCTCATCCTCACCAGTAACCGTTTTTATCTCAGAGTCAGGATCAATTACCTCCTCAAGATGGTGATACCGTCCCACCTTGAATCCTGGTATACCGAAAACAGGAAACCCGTAGTACCTTCCTTCATCAAAATATGCGTTAAAGACTGGAAATACCTCNGGGGTGTATAGAGAACCATCCANCGGCTGCAGCCAGGCCAGCACCTGTCGCTCTGGAACCGCTAGNTCNTCAAGAATCGGGATCATGCCNGNAGTCCATGCNCCGGCTGTGATAACCAGGCGCTCAGCAGTGTANTCACNTCTATCNGTGAAAACNCTTACACCGCCTTGATCAGNCTCCCAACCTNNNACNANCTCTCGTGCATGAATTTCNGCACCCGCTGACATGGCNGCATTTGCATAGGCGACAATTGAACGTTCGGACAGTACAAAACCGCCNTCCTCTTGCAAAAGCCCCATATGACCAGGCGGTAATTGATATCCAGGAAATTGTTCGTTGATTTGAGCGTGATTAAGGACACGGTGTGGTATGTCGTGCAGCAGGCATGATTCCAACGACCCTTCGAATACCTCGTGACCCGAAGGGGCTGTGTCGATCGAGCCGGTTTTATAAAGAAGTTGTTCACCCGTGACAGACTCAATCTCTGACCAGAGTTCATAAGCTCTTCGCAATAAAGGAACATAGGACGGATGTTCGTAGTAAGCCAGCCGTATGATCCGGTTCACCCCGTGAGAGGATCCCTCAGCATGAGGAATGTCAAACTGTTCCAACCCAAGAACTCTTCGACCTCGTTTAGCCAGGTTGTACAGTGTGGAACTTCCCATGCCTCCAACCCCGATGACGATGCAGTCGAATTCCTGAGACAACGAATCTTCTCCTTAAGTGATTGAAATCTGCATAACAACAAATCTCCGGCGAAAGTAGCACAGTATTCAATTAAAACGCACGAATAACCCATCTATACAAGAATAAAATTTTGCCGCAATATTTTGCATCCCATAACCAAATCATAAGTTCGCATAAATTTCATAAAGAAACAGTAAAAAATGAACCAGTGCAACTCACAGCAAACAAAACAACCCAACAACGGGTTTGACAATGGTGGGAATTCAATCAAGTGTCGATGAGCAGACAATTTGACGATAAACTCCATTCCGTGTTCAGATTTCACCCTAGGATTCGGTTGGCCTAAAGATGCACTACAAAACGATTTACGAACTGGCTCCACTTATTAAATCAGGCGATCTATCCCCGGTAGAGCTAACACGCTCACAACTTGAACGTATAGAAAAGCTTGACGGAACTCTGAAAGCTTACGCCACGGTTACTGGTGAGCAGGCTATGCAAGAGGCGCTACAAGCAGAACAAGAAATAGTCAAAGGGAATTATCGAGGTCCTTTACACGGTATTCCTATAGCGGTTAAAGATCTCTGCGACACGAGCGGAATCAGAACGATGGGCGGCTCATATGTATTTCGAGACAACATACCCAAAACCGATGCAACCGTCGTTATAAACCTACGAAAAGCAGGAGCTATCTCTCTCGGAAAACTGAACATGACAGAAGGGGCCGTGGGTGGCTACAACCCAAAGTTCGCAATACCGGAAAACCCTTGGCGGAAATCACACTGGTCAGGAGCATCTTCCAGTGGATCCGGTGCCGCAACTGCGGCTGGTCTTGCATATGGGACCCTGGGAAGCGATACCGGAGGATCCATCCGACATCCCGCAGCAGTATGTGGGGTTGTGGGACTGAAACCCACTTGGGGGCTGGTAAGCCGGTATGGCGTCATGGATCTGGCCCCATCGCTAGACCACGTGGGACCATTAGCCCGATCGTCTGTCGATGCAGGGATAATGCTGCAGGCAATTTCGGGCCAGGATCCAAATGATCCCACCACACTTACCGGGGATGTACCAGATATGCTCGCCGGTATTGGCCAAGGGGTCTCTCAACTCCGTATCGGTTGGGACGAAGACTATTCATCAACTGACATGGAAACTTCTTTCTACGAGGCCGTGACAAACGGTGTGAAGATACTGGAATCACTAGGTGCAACAATCATTCCCGTAAAAATGCCTGAAATAATGCGAGATGCAATGGATGCCTGGCCGGTCATCTGCACCACTGAAGCTGCCCTTGCACATTCATCGACGTACCCAAGCGAGTCCGACCATTACGGTCCGTTCTTTAAGGAATGGCTGGAAATAGGATCTGGTTATTCTGCAAAGGACTACGCTGAGGCCCATCAAACGAGGCTAATGATGAACGGCGAGCTAGAAAATACAATGGCGGGAATAGATGTCCTTGCGTGCCCTTCAACCGCAAGAGCATCTTATCCGGTCACACCCGAGTTGTTATACGGACCCATCCCACCCGACAGAGACCCCTGGAGTGGCAGGTTCACTGTTCCTTACGATTTTGCTGGTTTGCCAACTATCGCTCTACCCTGTGGCCTCAATACTGATGGAATGCCTGTATCACTACAAGTAGCAGGGCATCATCTTTCCGAACCGTTACTCGTACAAATCGGCTATGCATTTGAATCTGCAAGTGATTTCCACAATTTACACCCGGCTATCTAGGAGGAAGCATGCCCAACACAATATCGAACAGATTTGAAGGAAAAGTCGCTCTTATTGCCGGTGGTGCACACGCCATTGAAACTTCTCTTATGGGATTTGCTGGTCTTGCGGCACTAGAAATTGCTCGCGGCGGTGGAAAAATTGTGATCGGTGACATCGACGATGCTGCTGGCGAGCAATCCGTAAAAAACATGCGTGAGGCAGGCCTGACAGCAGATTACTCCCACTTGGACGTCACTTCCGAATCGGATTGGATATCAGTGGTTGAGAAAACCTCATCACTGCACGGACACCTAGACATAATGATCATGGCGGCTGGGATTAACAATCGCGGTGAAACTATAGAAACCGTGACCGTGCCAAAATGGCGTCAGGTAATGGACGTTACAAACTTGGGGATGTTCCTAGGTGTCAGATCAGTTGCACCTAAAATGCGTGAAAACGGTGGCGGTTCGATCGTGCTCATCTCCTCGATGATGGCAAAAATTACTCATAATCAGGCCAATGCCTATGCGACTTCTCGTGCAGGTATGACCCATTTTGCTCGCTCAGCCGCCGTCCAATACGGGCCAGATAATATTCGAGTAAATGCAGTATTACCTGGCTGGGCTGTAACACCATTCACCGCCGAAATGTTTGACGATGAGTGGATGAAACAACATGAAAAGCGCGTTCCCCTTGGACGTATCGCTGATGCGTCGGACATAGCCGGAGCGATTCTGTTTCTGGCATCAGACGAGGCAAAATATGTAACGGGTTCAGAGTTACTTGCAGACGGTGGAGTAACAGCCTGGTTAGGCCCAGTCGATTAGCACAACAAACTGAATATACGAGGCAACATTTTATGGGCAAAAAACTTAATGTCCTAGTCACTGGTCTTAACGGGGTCGTAGGTCAGGCATTACGTGGCACGCTCGAAAAGCGATATAACCTTAGTGCCCTTTCCCGCAGCGGGGTTAGTGGGCTACCGATAGAACGAAATCATCGTGCTGACATCGCTGATTTTGAAAAGCTAAAACCCGCTTTCGATAATGCGGATGTCGTTCTCAATCTCGCAGCAGACGGCGGTATGAGCAGTGCCAGTGGCATGGATGCAGGATGGGATTCAATGCTCCGAAACAACATCGTCGGGACATATAACGTTCTTCAAGCTGCGAAAGAATCCGGTGTCTCGAGAGTGATCCTCGCCAGTTCAGGGGCAACCGTGAACGGGTACGAACTCGAAGAACCGTACAAAACGCTGGTATCACCCGAACCAGTCGATCTTCCTTCATCATGGGAAATGGTGAATGAATTTTCTGAACCAAAGCCCATAACGCTCTACGGGGTAACTAAGTTATTTGGCGAAGATCTGGGAAGATATTTTGCACTCACCTCTGGAATGTCAGTCATTAACTTGCGAATCAGCAGTTGCACAGCTGAAGACAACGCAGCGCCTGGTCGAGCACAGGCAAACTGGTCCAGTTACAGAGATCTTCAACAATTAACGGTCAAGTGCATCGAGGCGCCACAGAATTTGAAATTCGATATATTCTGGGCTACATCAGACAATAAAAAATTATTTAGAGACAATTCCCACGCAAAAAACGTGCTCGGGTACGCACCGCAAGACGGCGTACGTTGATTGCCAGCTGGCGAACATCAATTGACACTAGATCGCGCCGTATAGAATTCCATGTCTTGAAGCTGAAAATAATTTAAACATGAAACCAATGGACAACATCACGGTCTACTCATCGAACATGTGTGGTGCATGTGAAATGGTCAAGGCATTTCTTGCACTTCGTAAAGTGACGTTTATCGAGAAAAACATTTCAACAGATCTTGAGGGTCGGACAGAGCTCATCAAAATGGGGTATGACACGACACCTGTCACAGTCATAGGAGACAGACATATTTCAGGGTTCGATGCCACACAAATAGACGAAGCATTGAAAGATCTAGACACCAGTAAAAATGAACAGCCCTAGATCCCAACAATCGTTCGAAGTGCACCGAGCCCAACTTTCGCAAAGAGCATTGAATAACCTCAACCTAAAAACAATCCGTTCGAATCGGAAAAATGACGCAGGAAAATTATTTGTTTCGTTATTGCTCTTAGGTTTTCTGCTAACAGTATTGACCTCCGCATGCAGCGAAACATCCGATACGAACGATGAACAATCTCAACAATTTCCCAAAATAACAGATACGGGAAGACTGTTTACTGCTGAAGATTTCCTATCGATAGGTTTCAAACAATCAAAGGAATACGATGTAGCAGAGCTGACGGCAGCGATTTCAGCAATCTACGGATTCTGGAAGCCAGGTGGCGGGGAATCAGTTGATTACGAGATTCGGTTCTACACGTCTCACGATGATGCAGTCACAAAAGGCACTTTTTTCGCAAATGAAGTTACTGGGCCAGATGGCGCTGTATCAGATAAGGACGTCACCTGGAAGGAAGGAACACGAGATCGTCGAACATCTGGGTTCACCAGTAACGGAGGTGGAGGAAGCCTAGCAGTGAAATATGCTGACTACATCATTCACTCAAATATCATCATGCTGTGCCAGGGACGAGACAAAGACCAATCATTGGAACGTTGCGAGTCCATAATCAACGCAGTTACTGAAGGCACTCCATCGTAAGTAGCTCGAAAACTGGATAGCAACTAAAGTGGTAGATTGGTTTGCAGGCATCGCTTCAGAGCTGGCAATAGAAAATTCAATTTATCCAGTGTGAGAGTACTAACGATTTGGACAAATCAAGACAAATTGGAGATGCGAAATGAGTGATTACGTACCGAGTAAGTCGTCATGGGTAGCGGAACAGGTAGAACTTTACGAGAGCAGTCTCGGTGCTAAGGGAACAACGCTAAAAGATACGGGCCTACCCGTCATCATAGTCACCCACCGGGGCCGCAAGACAGGTGCAGTCCGGAAGACTCCTTTGATGAAGGTCATGGATGGTGACAGCTATATCCTAGTGGCCTCAATGGGCGGGGCACCAAAACACCCGGGTTGGTACCACAATCTAAAGGAACAACCTGATGTCGAAATACGGGATAAGGCAGAAGTCCATTCGATGCGAGTCAGGGAAGTAGTGGACTCACTAGAAAAGCAGCGATTATGGGCCATTGCTATAGCGACGTATCCTCCGTATCGAGCGTATCAAAACAAAACCGATCGGGTGATCCCCGTTTTTATCGCTGAGGATAATCCCAGCTAAATCCTTACACCGAATTCAGATTCAAAATCCTGCCACACGGCTTCTGGTACATCCGTAGTAGCGCTTGCATATACTTCCTCGAATTGGCGCAGATTGGCCGAGCCGGTCAGGACGATACCATTGCCTTCAACCGGTGCATTAAGAACGAATTGCATCGCCAGATCTCGAATGCTCAAACCTCTGTCCTCACACCATTCCCACATACGGTATGCGTACGGTATTACATCAGGATCCGTCGGCCCGCCTACTGCAGATGGCGTAAGAGTCCCATCTGAATTCAAAGTATCTTCCATGTCACCCTGGAACTCCGGCTCCGGTCCTGCCAGAAGTGAGGCAGCCAAAGGACTTCCGAGAATAATTCCTACATCATTTTCGAGCGCTAAAGGAATTGTCGTTTGAGCAACTGATTGAGAAAGCAGGGTGTAGTCGAAAAACGTCAACACGATATCGATTTCACCCGTTTCTATCGCCTTTCGATGAAATTAATGCTGTCGCACACCGATGGCGATATGACCAATCCTACCTTTAGCTTTCCAGTCAACCAAGACATCCAAGCAAGCGCCCAACGGGGCATCAATATCGTAACGTGGACCATGTATAGACACCGAATCAACGTAATCAGTCTTCAGTTGCTTGAAACTGTTCTCAAGGCTCCAGGTCGTAGCCTCTTTGGAAAAATCCCGGAGATATCTCGGATGGGAGCCTACCTTGGTTTGCAGGTACACCTTATCTCGCCAGCCGTCGGCTAAGGCCAGACCTACCCGAGGCTCACTTACACCATAATATGGCGACGTATCAATGAAATTAATTCCCATATCAATAGCCCCCCTGACCGTGGTCACAGCTTCCTCATCTGTTCGTTCCGGATCGCCAAGATACCCACCACCCAATCCAAGCGCCTTTGGTCTCATCTCCGTGCGCCCCAACCTCCGGACATCGAGATCTGGCATTTTGAACTCCTTTACATCCATTTCCGATACAGTGCTGTGGCTCTGGCCAAATTGATCTCGTGAACATGGATAAAAAGCGAATGAAGAACCCATTAACGTAGTGAAAACAAAACTGGATTAAATCCTTACTCCAAATTCAGCTTTGAAATCCTGCCACACAGTTTCTGACAGTGGAGTCGTGGCCGCAGCGTAAATCTCCTCAAACTCAGTTGGATTGGCGGAACCAGTCAGAACAATACCATTGCCTTTGACTGGCGCGTTTAACGCAAACTGTATGGCGAGATCACGGATGTTGAGATCGCGATCGTTACACCACTGCCACATTGCATGAGCAGGTGGATACACTGCGGGATCCAGATAGCTGCCAACTGCTGAGGGAATGATTCTGCCGTCTTCATCGTGCAGGCCTGTAACAGTTGCCCCAAACGACTCCTCTTTCTGGATAGGTTCAGTGCCCGCCAGTAGTGAGTTCCCTAGCGGACTGCCGATAATGATCCCAACATCGTGTTCAATCGCAAATGGGATCGTTTCGTCGGCAAGGGTTTGATCGAGTAACGTGTAATTCAGGAAAGACAGCACAATGTCTACCCCTGCTTCGATCGCCCGTTTATGAAATTCTGGCTGCCGCACACCTACCCCGACAGCGCCAATACGCCCCTTCTCTTTCCACTCAAGCATAACCTCAAGACAGGTTCCCAACGGCTCCTCTATATCGAAACGAGGACCATGAATCAACACTGAATCAACGTAATCGGTCTGCAGCGCATTGAAGCTGTTCTCAAGACTCCAGTTCGTCGCTTCTTTCGACCAGTCGCGTGTGAATTTGGGATGTGATCCAACTTTGGTCTGCAGGTACACCTTATCTCGCCAGCCGTCGGCCAGAGCCATTCCAATTCTTTTTTCGCTAAGACCATAGTCGGGTGCGGTATCCACAAAATTAATGCCCCGTTCGATGGCTGTACGAACCGTGGCAATCGCCGATTCGTCCGTTTGCTCCGGCCCAGCGAGATGCCCACCACCCAATCCAAGAGCCTTCGGTTTCATCGAGGTACGACCCAATCGACGTACTTCCAGATCTGGCATTTGTGGTCTCCTTCACACCTAAGATTTTTAGAACACCGCGGCAAGTCTAGACAATCGTAAAACGATATGTGCAGTCCACATATGTTTAACAATCAAATATGGATACAAAATCGGCCAAACGTTATTGCAGACCTATTTGAATTCAATTGGGAACTTATCCGCCCAGGGCCTTGCATCTTCAAACGCCTTGGAAGCAGCTATCACTGTTTCTTCGTCGCCCCAGCGACCCACAATCTGCAAACCGATAGGAAGTCCATCAACCGAGAAGCCAGCCGGAGCGGTAGCAGCAGGATTTCCACTCCAATTAAATGGGTAAGTAAAGGGAGTGAAACCCCACAATTTATCCGGCACTTTTACGCCGTCGATCACCGCGGGATAGACAGCTTGGTCAGGGGGTCAATTCGGGAAAGAGAATCTAACTCTTTAATGAGCGCCTCCTTCTCCTGAATTAATT
>NYZY01000013.1 GCA_002687335.1 Chloroflexota bacterium | reverse complement strand
CCTTTAACCGACTCAAGATTCGTGGAAAACTGGAGCATATTTTATTGGTCCTGGTGGGTAGCCGTAGGGCCCTTTAATGGAATGTTTATTACAAAAATTTCAAAAGGAAGAACGATTCGCCAAGTAATCTTAGGGACCTTATTCTTTGGGAGTATGGGTTGTGCTATTTTCTACAATATACTTGGGAATTATGCTCTATCCTTAGAACTCTCCGGTGAATTCATCACAACCCAACTGATTCATCTTGGTAAAGCAGCAAGCGCCATATCAGGTGTGGTTGGCTCCTTGCCAGGCGGCCATTTAACGATATTCTTATTTACACTTATGAGTGTAGTATTTATGGCCACGACCTTTGATTCCACTTCTTATGCTCTGGCATTGTGTGCCACAGAAAAACTTGAACCTGATCAGGAACCTGCAAGATGGCAGAGACTATTCTGGGCATTCACATTGGTGATCCTGCCGCTATCCTTGATTTATATTGGCGGATTGGAATCTTTAAAACTGGTAGTCTTGATATCAGCCCTGCCTTTAGTTTTTGTCTATATTATGATGGGAGTGTCCTTATTTATTAATCTAAGAAACCATAAATAAAATGAAGTTCCTGTCTCAAAAACTAAATGTTGTAATCACCGCCGGTGCATCGGGCATTGGCAGAACAATTGCAATGGCCTACGCAAGAGAAGGTAGCAGTGTGTTTGTATGTGATAATTCTGATGAGTTCATTCTATCTTTTAAAACTGAAAATCCTGATATTTTTATCCAAAAAACAGATATTTCTATTTTTTCAGAAGTTGAATCATTTTTCAACGCCGTAAAGCGGCAGGTCAGTTCAGTGGACGTCCTGATTAATTGTGCTGGTATAGCTGGCCCTACAGCAAACCTGCAGGATGTGGAACCTGATGAGTGGGACCATACAATTGCAGTGAATCTAAGTGGGATGTTCTATTCTCTTAAATCTGCGATTCCACTACTAAAAACTTCTAACCAGGCGTCTATAATAAATATTGCATCCAGCGCAGCTTTCTTTGGATTCCCGTTACGGAGTCCGTATACGGCAGCAAAATGGGCAGTAATCGGTTTAACAAAAACACTGGCCATGGAACTTGGCGGTGAAGGCATCCGAGTTAATGCTATTTGTCCTGGTAGTGTAAGTGGTGATCGCATCGAACAGGTCATTCAAGCAGATGCTTTAGAGCAAGGGAAAACGGTAGAAGAGATCAAAGAATTGTATGTGAAACAGGTTTCAATGAAAACATTTGTTCAGCCGGAAGACGTAGCCAATATGGCTCTATTTCTGACGTCTGCCTATGGCAGATATATTTCAGGTCAGGCCATTGGCTTAGATGGACATACTGAAGGATTAACAAATAGTTTATAGGAGTTTTTATGAAGGCAGTATGGTACACTAAATTTGGCCCCGCAGGAGATGTTCTGGAATTTGGTGACTATTCGACACCTGAACCAGATACAGGTGAAGTGAAAGTTCGCCTATATACTGCCGGAGTAAATCCATCGGATACGAAGAAAAGACTCGGCGCAAATCCTGCGCTTTTAGATGGTGGTCCTGTGATACCCAATAGCGATGGAGCCGGCGAGATAGTTGCGCTAGGCGCTGCTGTTGATGACCGCAAAGTAGGTGAGCGAGTGTGGATTTACAATGCCCAATATGGCCGACAGGAAGGAACATCTGCAGAATATGTTTGTGTGCCATCCAACCAGGCAGTCAGGATGCCTGATAATGCATCCTATGAAACAGGGGCTATGATGGGTATCCCTGCTATGACTGCTCACAGATGTGTTTGCGCTGATGGCAGCGTGGATGGACAGATTTTACTGGTAACAGGTGGTTCAGGTCGGGTAGGATACTACGCTATTCAGTGGGCAAAATACTTCGGTGCAACGGTCATTGCTACTGGGTCCAGTCCCCAAAGCGTTGAACATTGCAAAAAAGCAGGTGCAAATTTTGTGATTGATCATCCATCGGAGGAAACAGCCGCCGAAATACTTGATTTTACTAATGGGGAAAAAGTAGACCGGGTTGTGGATGGTGATTTTGGTATAAACCTGCTTCCTGTTCTTCGTGTATTAAAAACAAGCGGTACAATTGCAACTTATTCATCCATGACAGATATGAATCCTACCATACCGTTTATAAGAATGATGTTCATGGATATGACTGTAAGAATGGTTTTGGTTTATGCCATGCCTTGGGAAGCAAAACAACAGGCTATGAAAGATATAACAACTATTCTGAGTGACGGGAAGTTTGATCATCGTGTTGCAGCGATATTCCCATTAGAACAGAGCGCAAAAGCCCATGAGGAAATAGAAAAGGGCAACAATTATGGTTCAGTGATTATTGCTGTTAATTAAATAGAAGCAAATGAATAAACCAATAGCATTTGTTTTCTTATTTATTTTTATGGCGACTCTAATCCAAGGGCAAACAGAGTATTGGGAAGACCCAACTATGATTGGGGAGAACAAAGAACCTGGTCATGCCACGCTGATACCTTTTGATAATCTTGATCAGGCCTTACTCGGAGATAAGTTAGCATCTGCTCATTTTCTTAGTTTAAATGGCACATGGAAATTTAACTGGGTCTCAAAACCAGATGAAAGACCGCTGAAATTTTTTAATCTGGATTATAATGTTAATAACTGGGGTAATATAGATGTCCCAAGTTCCTGGCAGCTTGAAGGGTATGGCCAGCCAATCTATACCAATGTAAAACATCCATTTCCAGATCCACAACCACCAATTCCTCCAAAGGATAATAACTCGGTCGGTTCCTACAAGAGAACATTTTCATTGCCAGGCACCTGGAATGATGGACAAATTATCCTACACTTTGATGGTGTTAAATCTGCATTTTTTATTTGGATAAACGGGAAAAAGGTGGGCTACAGCCAGGGGAGCATGACACCGGCAGAATTCAATATTACATCTTATTTATTACCCGGAGAAAACAGTATTGCGGTCCAGGTATTTAGGTGGTCGGATGCCGCTTTTATCGAAGATCAGGATTTCTGGCGGCTGAGTGGAATCTACCGGGATGTATATCTCATGCATGTGCCCGACGTTCATATTCGTCATTATAAGGCAATCGCTGACCTAACCGATAATTACCAGAATGGTTTATTATCTTTAACAACGCAATTATCAAATTATTCGTCTTCTCCAAAACAAATTTTACTTAAAGCTTCTCTTTTTGACAAAACTCAAAAAGAGGTGGGCGTTATCCGCTCCATTGAGCAGGAACTGAGCCCCAATGCCGAAAAAATACTTGATTTTTCCTTAGAAGTAAATAATGTCAGCCAGTGGTCTGCAGAAACACCTCATCTATATACACTGGTTCTTTCGTTAAAAGATCTGGAGAATAATATAACAGAATATGTCAGTTGCAGGACTGGTTTTCGAAGTGTGGAATTAAAAAATGGACAAATGCTGGTGAATGGTAAACCCATTATTATCAAGGGCGTGAATCGCCACGAACATGATCCCATAACGGGCAGNACTGTTTCCGATGANTCCATGATTGCGGACATNAAATTGATGAAGAAATTTAATGTGAACGCAGTCCGAACATCTCANTATCCCAATCACCCTCGNTGGTATGAGCTNTGTGANNAATACGGNCTTTACCTCTATGACGAAACCAATCTGGAGTCTCATGCCTTTTGGTCCAAATTCACACTGGATCCAATCTGGGAGAAAGCTTTTCTGGAACGCGCACAGCGGATGGTATTGAGAGATGTCAATCATCCTTCAATTATTGTCTGGTCGTTGGGAAATGAGGCTGGTTACGGTCCCAATCATGATGTGATGGCCGATTGGATTCGTAAATATGATTCATCAAGATTGATCCATTATGAAGGCAAGGAACCAGGTTATGGTCCTTTGCCTAATCATTATGATATCATTGCTAATATGTATCCATCTGTGGATCTTATGATCAAGCTTCATGATGAAAATCCCGAGCGCCCTGTAATTCTTTGTGAGTATTCTCATGCCATGGGAAATAGTAACGGAAATATTTTCAAGTATTGGGATGCCATATATAAATACCCACGTATCCAAGGTGCATTTATCTGGGATTGGGTGGATCAAGGCCTCCTGAGAACGGATGAAAATGGATCCTATTATGTCTATGGTGGTGATTTTGGTGAAGAGCTCCATGATCGCAATTTCTGTATCAATGGCGTGGTTTCTCCAGATCGCCAACCGCATCCGGGTTTGTATGAGATTAAACATCATATGCAGAACGCCAAGGTAACCTGGGATGGTAATGACCCTAACAAATTCCTGTTAGAAAATCGCTACTTTTTCCAGAGCCTAGATCATTTGACAGGTGAGTGGGAACTTTTGGAGGATGGTGCCTTTTTGGCAAAGGGAACTATTCCCACCTTGAACATTCCTCCCGGTACGATAATCCCACTCGATTTGCCGGTATTTACAAAGTCCCGCAAGAAAAGTGCAAATCATGAGTATGCTATAAATTTTACATTCAGTCTAAAAGATGCAACGCCCTGGGCCCCAATTGGACACCTTATTGCTTCTGACCAGGTTGTCATTCAAGAAAAAAAAGAATTTTTCAAAAACTCAGCATCAAGTTCCACCTTTCCTGGACTGATTATTGAACAATCAGATTCACACACAAAAGTAAGAGCAAATGGTCGGAGTTTTGTTTTCGACCATGAAAGTGGTGAATTAAAGCAAGTCACACTCCGTGGGCAAAACATGCTGAGTTCACCATTGGCCCACAATATTTGGAGAGCCCCTACTGATAATGATGAAGGTGGAGACGATAAAAGTTTTGCATCACGCTGGCTCGAAGCGGGCTACAATCATCTTCATCGGAGCGTGGAGTCAATTGATGTACAAGAAATAAATGACAGATCCATCCAAATCACAGTTGTAGAAAAGCATTCTAATGAGAAAGGAGAGATCAATGTAGAAATAGTATATACGGTTTTTGGCAATGGGGATATGCTTGTAGATGTGCAGTCAAATGTGGACCCCATTTTGCCCGTTCTCCCCAAATTGGGTATCACATTTAAGATACCTGAAGAATTTTCAGATCTGAAATGGTACGGCAGAGGCCCCCATGAATCTTACAGGGATCGCAAACATAGCGCATTCCTTGGTATTTATGACGGCACAGTTTCTGAACAATATTTTCCTTATATACGGCCCCAAGAAAATGGTAATAAAACAGACGTTCGCTGGGCCACATTATCTAATACAACCAATGCTGGAGTTATTATTTTTGGCTTGCAAAAATTCAATTTGAGCACTCATCATTACACATTAGAAAACATTACAGATGCAACTCATACTTATATGGTTAAGGAAGATGGACCCGTGACAGTAAATATTGATCATAAAATGATGGGGCTGGGAGGCGACGATAGTTGGAATCCTCGTACGCATGAAGAATACCTAATCAAACCAGGTTCATATAATTTTTCTTATATTTTAAGATACACTGAAAATATCGATAATGATTTTACTAAGGCCGTTCCATTGATACATCATAAAGGCAAATAGTGTTGATGAAATATTTTAGTATTTCAGTATTGTTTTTTTTCTTATTTGTTCAGGCACAACCAGAGCACCACCAATTTTCTCATGATGGTCTAAGCCGGGAGTATTACCTATATATACCAGATTCATTGGTTACGGGTGCTCCACTTTTATTTGTTTTCCATGGATATTCTGGGTCTGCCAACGGTATAATGAATTACTCTGGGCTAAATCAAATTGCAGATGATAATGGTTTTGCTGTTTGTTATCCTCAAGGTCTTATCGATGATTGGGATTGTGCTTTCTGGAATGTGGGCTATGATTGGCATGTGGATGAAACAGTAGATGACGTGGGATTTTCCACGTCTCTGGCCCAATATCTGCAGACAGAGTATAACTTGAGCGGCCTGAACACTTTCAGCACAGGAATGTCCAATGGAGGAGATATGAGTTATCTCCTGGCTTGTCAGGCATCAGATGTATTTAAGGCTGTTGCGCCTGTTGCGGGTTGCATGATGACATGGTTATATAACTCATGTGCACCTGTGAACCCAATACCAGTATTTGAAATTCATGGAACAGATGATAATGTGACGTGGTGGGATGGCGCAGACGAAAATGATAATGATGGTTATGGCCCATGGGAAAGCGTTGATACAACATTCAATTTCTGGACACAGCTGAATAACTGCAATGAATTTATTATAGATACTTTACCCGACATAGACATGTCAGATGGCAGTTATGTGGTTAGTCATAAAAATACTAATGAGCTCAACAACAATGAAGTTTGGTTGTATGAAGTTGTTAACGGAGGGCACGATTGGCCTGGCGTTTGGGGCAATATGGACATAAGCACAAGCGAAGAGATTTGGAATTTTTTTGAAATCTTTATTAATAATAATCTGGGGATTAAGGATAATAATCAAAGCCAAAATCCGAATACATTTTTATTAGCACAAAACTATCCTAATCCGTTCAACCCGGAAACTACGTTTCATTATTTCTTACCAGAAGAAAACTTTGTTAATATTAGTATCTATGATATGTATGGTAGAGAAATAAAAAATTTGATTAAAACAACACAAGAAATGGGTCAATGGTTCATCAAATGGAATGCTACAAATCATGACGGTAAAATTGTTTCAGGTGGCATTTATTTTTACAAGATCCAGGCAGGGGCTTATCTAAAAACCGGAAAAATGACTCTATTAAAATAAATTACTGAACAAAGCATGATTCAAAATAAACTCTAGGATTAAGAAATCTCATGACAAAAGCACTACTAACTCTATTTGTGATAGTTCTATCTATCTCATGCAAAAATAATCAGGTAGATAATATTTTTACATTTGATATTGATGGAAGATCCAGAGAGTATATTCTTCATATTCCAAAAAACATTAAGCCAAATGCATCTTTAGTATTTGTATTACATGGGTTGGGAGGTACTAATTCCCTTATTCGTGAATATACCCGTATGGATATGGTTGCAGATAAGAATGGTTTTGTAGTCTGTTATCCTCAAGGAACAGGTAGTAGTGAAAGCACAATTTATACAAAAAAGGGCTCATCATTTTGGAATGTAGGCTACGAAACACATAAGAATGAAACTGTAGACGATCTTTCGTTTATTAAATCCCTCGCGATATATTTGCAACAAGAATATAATTTAGATCCTGAAAAAACATTTTGTACCGGTATGTCTAACGGCGGTGATATGAGTTATCTGTTAGGTTGCGAGGCGCCAGATATAATCAAAGCAATCGCCCCTATCACAGGTTGCATGATGGGATGGATCTATGAATCGTGCAATAAAAATGATCCTGTACCCGTTTTCCAGGTCCACGGGACAGCGGACAACACAACCTACTATGATGGGGATGTGGACAACAGAGACAAATGGGGAGCCTATATGGGTGTTGAATCAACCATAAAATTTTGGGTAGATCGCAACCAATGTGCTATCTCAAGTATTGACACACTTGCGGATATTGATAAAAACGATGGTAGCTTTATTATTACAGAAAAACATACAAATGGTATTAATAACAATGAAGTATGGTTTTATAAAGTTATAGATGGCGGGCATGATTGGCCACAGGGCTGGCCTCCAAATTCAGGGAACCAAGACTTGAACACTAGTGAAGAGATTTGGAAATTTTTTCAGCATTCAATGGATGCACAGGCCCTCTAAGGGAAAACAAAAATTCATGTTTGTTTCATCGACTATAATTTAAATGTAAGACCGATCTGAGAACTGATACCCAGAACGCCCAGATCTGACACGGAATAATCCAGGTTTAATTTATAAGGAATGGCAGGAAAACTTTCTGAAGTAAGCCCAAATCCCCATGACCAGCGGTTCACGTACAGTTCGGAATTGGCTGAATCGTCTATTTCATTTGTAGTTAAATCATCAATAGAATCGCTATAGTGCTGATATTCGCGTCTAATACCAGATCTTAAATAAAGTAGATTTCCAACTTTTAATTCAGCTCCGCCAACAAAATAAGGATTTAAATCCCGAGAATCATAATAATCCGTATTTAGAGTAAGATTCAACAAAGAATTTTTAATAATGGATTCTGGTCCTAGAGGTTGAAATGAGAGCCCAAAGCGAAATCCCATGGGCAGAGGCCAGTCTTCTGTACGCAGTGTAGCAATCACATCCGGATTACCATCTAAATCTTCAAAGGGATCGACATCTATTTTCTGGTCAGTGCCATTCAATTTCATTTTAGTTCCAAAATTAGTGACAGACATGCCGATTTTTAATCCTGAAAAACGGGTAATATATTGTGAGCCGGCATCTATGGCTAATGCAGTTGCGGATGAGAATGAGATCGATTCTTGGATCATTTTTAGTTGCAGACCGATATTAAACCGATCGCTCATATTTTTTCCGTATGCAATTCCGATGGCCATATCTGATGCGGAAAAAGTGGTCCCATCTCCTTCAGGTTGGAATTCAGTTGTACTCTCCATTTCTCCCATGTCAAGATAATTGATGCTTAATCCAAAGTGCCCAATTCGACCAGCAGGCATTATAGCCGCCAAATAACTATGCGTTAAATTAAAAATCCAGTCTGTATGGTTTACCGTAACCTCAATCCCCTTTGCATTTGCGATCCCTGCAGGATTCCAAAATAAACTGGTAGGGTCATCTACCTGCCCCGTGATCGCACCTGCCATTGCTGAAGCCCTTCCACCTACACCTATTTTCAGAAAGTTTGCTGCTGAAGTGCCAGCATTATCAAATTGGCCCATTAAGGCAGAACAAAAAATTAGAATAATGAATACTAACCGTGTCATTTGATTACCGCAAACTTCCCAATAAACTCTTCACCAGAATCAAATCCACCGGAGACTACGTGAAAAAGATAAACCCCGAATGCAACATCTTGGTTGTTATAAGTCATTAAATTCCATGCTTCAACACTTGGCCCACGATACCCCGGGCTCGATGGATTATGCTGTAAAAGCTGGACCATTTCCCCGGCATTATTATAGATCCGAATTACACATTCCGTGGGCAAATGAGTAAAATGCAATTCTTTTACAAATGAAAGCTGTTCATAAACGGATGTAACCACATATGGGTTGGGAACAACCTTAACCTGATGCAGGTCTCCTCTGGAAAGTGCATAATTATCTTTAGTAGTAGTGATGGTATAGGTGTCTTGGCCTGGAATAATCGGATTGGGGATATAAATTTTCAATTTATCCCCAGTATTAAAGAATGAATTATCCTTGTCCCAGTTGATTACCCAGCCCATTTGACCCGTATCTTCTGTGTAGTGCAAAGTGTTTTCTGAAGAATATGATGTGTACCCGGGAATAAATTGAAAATCCGTATTCAACTTGTATCCATATACCCAAGAAGTAACCAGCGTTGTATCACCGGCTACAAAAACCGAGTCTACTACCATTAAACTATCCATTGTCCATATTCGTCCTCCCGGTTTAGCAGTTCCCAAAGTCTGGTATGCGGCAATATTCAGTTGCTGTGCATTTTCCACATCCCATAATTCGAATGGAACCCGGACTGTATCAATCTCCTGCATACCGTACAGGGTCAGGATATTATAGTAGGAGGCCACAGAGCCGGTGTTGGTAAAGCGTAGTTCAAGATCATTCCATAAATCGGAAATGGCTGGAATACCACCAAGTGCCCCTACAGAATTTGAAGGTAGAGTGGACATATAGCCCCACCATGTTGCTTCACTGGCGCTGGCATGTCCAAGTCCGCCAAAAGAAACCCCGCTCGCTGTGGTGGTATCTAAAGGAATGAACACTGTTGAATCTTCCCCATCAATATTCCACACTGCATTAGAAAAAGATGGGATAAATCCATCAATCACATGCTGCACTTCAGAAACAATATCAGTTTCTTCAGCAACTATTGTATCTCCCGTAGAAGTATTCATCATGGACCAGTAGTAAACATAGGTTGTGTCCCAGTCAGCAATATCTTCGCTACTGGAATCAACTGTATCAATTCTGGTATGGAATTCTACCAGATAAGAATGTCCTTTACTTATCAGGTCATTGTCAGTGATTTCAGAATGACCAAGCATTTCTACTATAAATGGGTCCGCAGCAATAGCCGTAAGGGTTGCATCTGCATAGCCGCTATGGGTTACGTTATCTACCCCTCCTTTTTTAAAGTCAGAAGCAGGGGCTTGGGGAATAAGTGCAACGGTATTATCATTGGAAAAATAAGCGTCTTTAGATTTTGAGTTCTCCATGGGATCCACTGTTGCTCCTGCCCAATTATCTGGCCCATCGTATGCAGTAACTGCATACCAGTACTCGTAACCATTGATAATATTTTCATCAATATAGGTATACTGTAGCCCTGACTCGGAACCAAGATTATAGTAAATCAATGGGTCAGCCATGGGATGGGAGCCGGAGATTCCATCCACTTTATCATAGATTGCCAGTGGTTGAAATATATCAGTAGGGTTTCCATTTATATCTGTAATTACATTGCCCCAACTACTGCCTCTATCCGTACTGCGATAAACCCGATAGCCTTGAAACGAATTGGTACCCGTGACCGGATCCATAGATGATTCACTACGTTTGTCCCAGTAAAGAACAATCCGTTTATCATCTTGTACGGCACGTACAAGAGGCTGGTCTGGAGGCTGTGGGCTAGAGCACCCATTATCATAAAGTGACTGAAATACTTTGGCATTGCGCAGAAGGTCAGCTTCATTGATACCCACAAAATCAGCAAAGGTAAAAACTACAGATTCGCCAGGAGCTACATCCAGTGCGGGCACTGTTTCTCCGCTCGCATTAACGGATTCCGGGCCTCCAGCAGCTATGATCCAAGTCACATCTGGTCCGTAGGTGTAGGGTTTGTTATAGGTATCCGATGGATGAGGCGTAATATTATCTGGCTCTTCAATACCGCCTAACATCTGAAGATTATATGCTTCTACATCGCTTTGGGTGTCATTGCTCCATTCAACTGTATGAAATGCAGAAATATCATATGGACGGGTAGTGCCATCATTGCCATAATAAGTACACTCTAAAAATTTTAATCCTACCCAAGCAATGCCAGATGATTTGAACCCTTCCGATTGGTCATCGGGATCCCACATAACGGCTAGATTTTCCAGCAAATGAGCATCGGTTGTATCAGATAGTTTTTCAGCGATTTGGGGGTCGTTAGGGGCAATGAACATGCTTAGATCATCTGTCCATTCATTCCAGCCCTGTTCCGGGGTGTCGGGGTCTGTGTTCGCACCAAAATACAAATCTTTCAGGGTATCTTTGCCAACATTTGTCATTTTCTGGATGAAAATAAATCCATCATTACCAAAGGTATTACTGTAGTTTAATACCCAGACATCAATACGGATATCCAGTGGGCCTACACCATTATTACTAGCAAATGTATTGCCATATTCAGGGTCATTGTCTGTGACAACAAAATAGGCTTCACGGTCGGCCTGGATGCCAAGTCCGCATGGCGCATCTGGAAAACCTTCGGGGCCCAGTTCTGACTCAACACCTGGGAAGAACAATGTATCTACAGGAACTTTAGATGCATTGTATATAATGGACATGAAAGTGTCACCCAATGCCGTCTCAATGGGCCACTGATCTGGCCAGGATTCAGGGATATCACTGAAGGCAATACCAATATTCGCATCCGTATCTACGTATCCGGCATCATAATTTGGCAGTGGTTCAAACTCTTCATCGTGGTCTCGGGCAGAGTACTTGGTGCCCACGCTGACAGACGGCACACCACCCTTTAATGCTCCGACAATTGGTCCTGCTGTCCATTGGTAGGTACAGCAGCCATTCATGAGCATACTGCCCGCAGGGAACTCATGGTTTAATCCCCAGGGATCATAACCATAGATGGCTGCATTTGACATGCGTAATACCAAATTCCCTTTATCTAGAACGCTTCGTTTTCTATCCTGAAAACTCAGTGTCTTACCTGCGTTCTTCCTAGGTTGTGGTTTGGCAAGATATCGTTCGTAATACTCTATTTTAGTAAGCTTCTCGCTTTGTCCGAGTACTAATGTAAAAGCCAGAAAGCAGAGAACAATAAGGTTTTGGATGATAAATCTAATATGCAACACTAATTCCGATCTCAATATGCCTTGGTGGGCTGAAGTAGTATGGTTTCCATACATATATGGCTGGTTGGCCCGAGTCTAAAGTAGCATCAGGTTCGCCAGTGGTATTATCGACTGCGAGCACATTGGCCTTATTCATAGCATTAGAAATATCTCCAAACAAGCGTATGTCCAGATTTTTCATCTTTAAATCATAGTAAAGTTTTAAATCCACATTAGATGTGGAAGGCATTCTACCAGAATATTGTTTGTCTATGGGCCTCGCTCGAGCATCCTCTGGTGTATAGGGAAATCCGCTACCATAACTACCGATCATACTGAGACCTAAACCAGAAGGGGCGATATAATTCAATCGGAAATTTATATTATGAGTTTGATCCCAGGGCATAGTGTAAGTATGGTTGAAATCTTGCCAGTCATAGCCATTAGCCCATTCTGCAACATACCAGTGATAATCACTAGTGGGAGCATTGCCCTCTGCCCGGGACAAGGTA
Organism: Chloroflexota bacterium; assembly: GCA_002687335.1. The sequence continues at coordinate 5,383 of NYZY01000013.1, read as the reverse complement.
TAGTTGACCTCCCAGTCCAATCCGGCAGAGTATAATTTTTGGAAAGACATCTCCAGCCCTCGGGAATTCGCATAGTCCATATTTTCGTAGATAGCGTATTGGCTGGGATCTGCATCGTATCTCTTAGACGCAATATAATCAAACATGTCTTTATAATAGAGATTGATAGTCAATAAATATTGGTTACCGATTCGTGTCCGTAGTCCAATCTCGTATTGAGTAGAACGTTGCGGGTTCACATTTGGAGTACCCACTTCAGGGATATACCAGTCAGTAATATTATAAGGGAACGGGTAGTAGGGATTCCCGTAAAGAAAATCCTGGGCCATGGAATTTGCTTCATCGGACCACCCGGGTGGCCTACCATTATGTCCCTGATAATTGCTGTAATTATACATATTGATCAGATCAGGGAACTGATAAAACTGGCCATAGGAAAAATGGAAGGCAGTTCGATCTGTTATAGGATATCCAATCCCCAGCCTGGGGCTCCACTGGTCCTTAACAGGTGCCTTTGGCGCAGATGTAAAGCTGGCCAAATTTCCTTCGCTGTCCCGTTCCATATATCCCCATTTTAGAGTTTCTTTTTCTTGTTCTGTTAATTGACTTAATTCACTTGGCTCGATAATATGGGCAATACCGCTGTCATCCATGTATTCATATCCCAACTCCCGGGTTGGGTCGGGATAGGTGCTATTTGGGTCTAAACGATCATATCTTAAACCAACATTAATCACCATGTCGCTGAATTCAATTTTATCCTGAATATACCAATTCATTGATCTGGGTTTGTGGTTCCACAGCAAGAAACTTGCATCAGATGAGTTGCCAAAGATTCCCCCTCCAATGCCTGATGCCCAAAATTCACCCAGATCATACTGCCTAGATTCAAGGCCGGTTTTAATTTGATGACGATCATCGACCTGCCAAGTCAAAGATCCGCCTAAGGTTGTATAATCGGAATGATACCACCAGTAATCATGGTTGGTCGATGTCGCAATCCTCACTGTATCACCATAATTATTAAATATTTCATAATCCCCCCAGAACCAGTAGGGAGCAGTTCCATCATATGCATCTGGGCTGCTAACTGGAGGATCAACCCCCAGCGTGTATTCACCATCTCCGTCCATATCTTGATACGGCTCTTGATCCGGGCGCCCATCGTTGTCCAGGTCCCACATATTCCAGGAGCCATCCCCGTTCCAATCATTGTAATATTCACCATTGTCCCAAATACCGTTTCCATTCTCGTCCTTCCAGTACTCCGCTGCATATTGATTCCAGGAACCATCTCCATTAAGGTCCATAAAAGGTTCTGCGTAATAGCTGAGCCAAAGAAAATCACCTCCAGGAGTAAGTGATGATGGGATGGATCCTTCCCACTCTTCCGGAATCGTGAAAATTTCCGTATACAGTTCGTGGCGATCATTGAGATGGGGTTCATAGCCATTCCATTGATTGCGGGAGTAGCGATGATATTTAATATCAAAAAACATGTTTTTTGATATAGTATAGGAAGTTTTCAACTGCAAATCCCGGGTTCGTTCAATTCCCGTAGAATTCTTTTCTGGGATTAGGCGGTAGTCCATGGAGAAGCCTTTCCCTTTATTATAATATTCATTGATTGATGCCACAATCTTCAATTTTTGTAAAGGTCTTAAAACGAGTTTCCCACTGTAACGGTTTTGACTGCTAAATATATCATTGATCTCAATAACGCCTTTTCTCAGTTCAACTGGGTCATAGTTACCGTCAGTTGTAAGGTCCGCAACTGCCAGACTGTCGCCATCACCCGCATCAAATATGCCATCATTATCCATATCCACTTTTAATATATCGTAGGGGAGCTGATTTTTCCACATTGCGGTTCGTGTTTTTAAAATATCCGCATTCAAGAAAAATGTGGCCAGGTTGGGCTTCATTGGCAGCACGGGGCCACTAAGACTGCCTTCCATACGGTACAGATCCTGACCGTGTACATTCGGATTTAATATTTTATCCGACACGCCTCGAAGGTGCCAGGAATAATTTGATTTTCCTTCTTTGGTTACAATATTAATTACACCGCTGGTGGCTTCACCGTATTCAGCATTAAAAGCGCCAGTGATCATGGAAATTTCAGATATGGCATTTCGGGAAATGTCCATACCCATATCTCCATAGAGTGCATTTTCTACTACAAATCCATCTACCAGGTAGGTGATTTCACCCGCTCTTCCTCCTCGAAAGTGATAGCCGCCGCCTACAATATAATTACCACCATGGTTTTGCACAACTCCCGCCATGGTAGACAGGACATCAGAGATGTTATTCACCGGCATATTATTCATGGTAGCGCTTTCGATGGTGGTAGTGGTGGCCGTCTGGTCTTTAACGATTACAGGCCTTTTGGCTTCTACGATTACTTCATCACCTTCCACCGCAGATACAACCATATCAAAATTTAACGATCTTGTGCGATCTGCGTTAATGATAACGTCTGTCATTTTAATTGTCTGATAACCAACATAAGAAATAATTACAGTATAGGGAGCAGCGGGAATATTAATGATCAAGTAGCGCCCATTTTCATCGGAAGCAGTACCAATTGCCGTACCGTCTAGGTAAATATTAACGCCTGCAAGAGGCTTGCCTTGATTATCATTAACGTATCCTGTCAGTTTACCGGTAGCACCCGCAAAAACATTTGTGGTCAGTATTAAAAAATAAATGTTCGCAATAAAGAAAAATGATTGTTTTTTCATCGTGCAGTATACTATTCTTAAGTTAAATTCTCTAAAATATATTAAAAATAATACTCAATTAATATAGAAGATAAAGCTTGATGCAGGTTGTATCAGAGGAGCATAACATGACCAAAAAGATATTTAATCTTAATTTTTTATTCTCATTATTTTTTATTGCTTTCCTTATTATCGCAAGCCCGGTCAAAGGCCAAGACCTTTGTCCGCCATCTTTTCTGGAAGGGATTCCTTTGAATGGTGCCGTTGAATTATATTGGGATGAACCAGACAGCTTAGGCGGTTTTGGTGAAGAAGTTTTTTCCGCCTGTTTTGCCACTTGTGAATCCGCTGCGGAAGGATTTACCATTGAGCATATTGGCCAGGATACATCAGGAGGCTGGTTCCAGGATTCAGATGGGGAATTCGATTGTGGTACAGATATGTATGCTTGCACGGATGGGGGCTCAGACCACTTTAGTGCTTTTGCATCTTATTCTGACACTCTTGCACCAGTGAATAGTCGCATGAGTACCGGCCCCATTGATTTGTCCTCATATGCATCTGCGACTCTCTATTTTGACGAATATATCGAATTCAGTGATTTTGCTAATGATTCTAACTGGGTAGAAATTTCTACCAATGGAGTGGATTGGACAGCTGTATATTATTCTAATCCCATGGAACTGGGAGATGGATTTGTAGCTAATTTTGTTGATTTATCCGATTATGCCGGGCAATCTATTTATCTTGGCTTTCGCTTTTTTGACAGCATTGGTTATAATGAGAACTGGTATGTAGATAATATTCGCGTGTTTGGTGGCGATGGCAGCAGTTATGCAAATCCCTGCGGAAATTTTACTGGTTACAACGTTTTTCAGGCTGGTAGTAATGTGGGTTTTAGTGAAGAAAATTCCTTCATTGTTACAGGACTGAGTAATAATGTGGATTATTGTTTTAGTGTCACAGCTGTTTATGAAGAAGGTGAATCTGCCAATAGTGCGTCTGCCTGCTTAGCGCCGTTGGACCCATTTCAGCTAACACAATCATCTTTCCGTGATACTCTGGATCCTATTGAAGGGGAATACTCTGTATTCGAATTTTCATTAATTAATAGTGATACGGCTAATCATGATTTTCATTTTTCATCGGATGCATTGATTGAGCCCACGGCGGGAAACACTTTATTATCTGACGATTTTAATACGGGGGCATCGACCAACTTTTTTGACTCTGAAGGTATTTGGACCATCGGAACAGTGGATGATGCCAATGGAACCTATTTAAGTTATCCTGCAGACTCTGACGGGAGCTTTTACTTTTGGAATGACGGAGCTGACCCTTACTATTACAACTATACTTCAACAAGTCCCATTCTTCAATCCCAAGCAATTCCATATGATGGCTCGGGACCGGTTTTTTTCATGTTAGATATGTATTACCCGCAACCCTATGGAGGTTGCTCGAGCGGAGGGAGTTATTCTGAAGATGCGTCTATTGTTGTTTCATCGGATAATGGCGCAACGTGGACTATAGTTGACAGCACATTTAGAACAGCTGTTCACTGGAGTGGATATTATGCCTTTGATAATACAGAAGCAAACTGGCACACTCTTCTGTACAATATTACGCCTTACATTGAGCCGGGGATTTTTACTGTAGGTATTCATTATGATGATTGTGGCGGAAACTGGTCTTCTGGTATTGGAGTAGACAATCTCCAGGTTATTCAGGGGGATGAGACAAACTGGCTTAGTTGGGAACGGCTTTCAGGTGAAATTATTTCAGGGGATACAATGAGTATGTCACTCAGTATGATGCCCCAGCAAGACCAGAACGAGTACGAAACAGCCACCCTTTACCTTGAAGGGATGACGATGTCTCAAGCGATTGATATTGATATGATCACAGATCCTGAAAATGCGGGGGTTGATCATGATGCTTTGCCAAATAAATATGTTCTATACCAGAATTATCCCAATCCCTTCAACCCAGTAACGACACTTCGGTATAACCTGCCTAAAGACCAAATGGTGAATATCGCCATTTATGACATGATGGGCAGGACAGTAAGGAACCTGATCAATAGCCATGAGACCGCGGGATACAAGTCAATCCAGTGGGATTCCGCCAATGATGCTGGCGTTTCAGTTAGTGCTGGTCTGTATTTATATAGAATCCAAGCAGGAGACTTTGTACAAACACGAAAGATGGTACTACTAAAATAGATTTACCCTTTCTACAACATCAAGCCCCACATTCGTGGGGTTTTTTGTTACTAGGATGATGAGGTAGATTTCTTAAAAATTTATATCTTTACCTACAAGATCTAATAAAAATGCATACTCCAAAGCTGTTTGCCGGTAACGTCTAAAACGGCCCGACTTTCCGCCATGCCCCGCATCCATATTCATATGCAGAAATAACTTATTTGGCCCATCCCAATGATCACGAAGTTTGGCAACCCATTTTAAGGGCTCCCAATATTGAACTTGAGAATCAAAAAGCCCAGATGTGACCAACATATTTGGATATTCACGATCACTGACTTGATCATAAGGGGAGTAGGATAACATATAATCGTAATATTCTTTTTTCCGAGGGTCACCCCATTCATCCCATTCATTAGATGTTAAAGGAATAGAAGGATCCAGCATAGT
>NYZY01000012.1 GCA_002687335.1 Chloroflexota bacterium | reverse complement strand
AATTCAGGCGTTTCGGTTATAAAGTCGTAAGCATCGGATGTAAGACGGTTCGTTTGAGTTAGTTCCGGGAATGCAAAACTCATGAAGATCGTTCCGTGTGGTGATTTGTCTGTGATTTTTATCGGCACTTCAACTGAACCCCTTCTTGACGCAACGGTCACTATTTCACCGTCTGAAAGCTCGAGCTGATCGGCATCATCAGGATTTATCTCTGCCATCTCAGAAGGCACGAGTAGGCCGAAGCTACTAGCTCGGCCAGTTTGGGTGCCGGTATGGTAGGTCGAACGGCGTCTGCCCGTAGTAAGGATTATGGGGTACTCTGAATCTGTTTTCTCGGCGGGCGGGATGTGATCTACCGGGGCAAAGTAACCCGGGATTCCAGAATCCATTTCGTCTTTGTGTAGATATTGTGTGCCAGGGTGGTCTTCGCTCGGACACGGCCATTGAATACCGCCTTCGTTGTCAAGTCGTTCGTAGCTGATACCGGTGAGGATCGGTGCCAGCCGCCGCATTTCGTCCCAGACGTCGGACGACGTGTTTAGATTTTGTGACACGCCGAATCTTTTCATCACATCAAGCAAGATATCGACGTCTGTGCGTGATTCTCCAACAGGTTTTATCGCAGGTCTAACGCGTTGAACTCTCCGTTCACTGTTTGCAAAAGTCCCGTCCGATTCTGCAAATGAAGCTGCAGGTAATACGACATCGGCCAACTTGGCTGTATCGGTCATAAAAATATCTTGGACTACGATGAAATCTGTTGCTTCCAGTGCTGCTTGTGCATGATTGGTGTTTGGGTCGGAGACGACTGTGTTTTCACCCATTATGTACAGGCCTTTCACGCGGCCGCGTAGCATCTGGTTCAGTGCTGTTATTTTGGTTATGCCGCGTCGTTTTGGTAACTCAGAACCCCACGCTGCTTCAAATTTTTCTCGAACCCCGGGGCGTTCAATTTTTTGATAACCAGGGAGGTCAGTCGGTAATGCTCCGGAGTCTGATGCTCCCTGCACGTTGTTCTGCCCTCTGAGTGGGTTTACTCCCGCATTCAGCTTTCCGAAGTTGCCACCAAGCATGCCGAGATTAGCGATTGATTGAACGTTATGAGACCCGCAGGAGTGTTCGGTGATCCCAAGTGTGTAGCAGATAGCAGCTTTCCCAGAAGCTTCGGCATATTCACGGGCAGTATCGATAATTTCATTAGCCGATACACCACAGATTTCTGATGCGTACTCAGGGGTGTAAAACTCCACATGTTTGGCTAATTCCTGAAACCCTTCGGTCCGCTTTTCCACGTATTCACGGTCATATAACCCTTCCTTGATCATGACGTGCGCAAAAGCGTTGAAGAGGGGTATATCGGTTCCGATGTTAATTTGTAGATGGCGGGTTGCCCATTTGGTTAGCTCAATTTTGCGTGGGTCTATCACTATTAGCTTGGCGCCATTACGAACAGCGCGCTTCATTCGTAGCGATATGACGGGATGAGCTTCGGTGGTGTTCGATCCTGCCACAAGTAAAAGATCCGTCCCAGCTAACTCTTCAATAGAGTTAGTCATGGCACCTTTGCCAACCATGACCGCCATACCGGCGACCGTTGGAGCGTGTCAGGTACGCGAACAGTTATCGATGTTGTTTGTACCGATACCTACTCGTGAAAACTTTTGCATCAGGTAATTTGCTTCGGTGACCGATCGGGCTGATGACCAACATACGATGGAGTCAGGTCCTGACTCCTCACGAATTTCTGTGAATCGCTTCGTCATCAAATCAAGGACTTCGTCCCAGGAAGCACGTTCAAACGCCCCATTTTTTTTGATCAAGGGATATTTAAGGCGCTCTTCGCTTTTGACGAATTCCCAGGAAGCAAACTGACCCTTCACACATAGAGAACCCCGGCTGGGTGCATCGAAATCTGGTTCGGTTCCTTTTAGTTGTCCGTTTTCGCTTAGTAAATGTATGCCGCAGCCAACCCCGCAGTAAGGACAGATCGTTTTTGTTCGTTTGAGGTCTTCGGCTTTTGTTTTTCCTACAATTTTTTTATCTGTAAGGGCACCGGTTGGGCAGGTGTTAATGCACTGACCGCAAAAAGTACAAGGTGATTGAAGTAAATCGTTGTTGAAGAACGAAGCGATGGAGTTTTCTTGCCCTCGTCCGTGAACGGTTATTGCACCTGCCTGTTCCCAATCATTACAAATATTCGTGCACCTGAAACAGGAGATACAGTAATCGTAGTCCCGTTGTATAAATGGGTTTGGGTCTTTTGGTTTTTCACGCGCTACCAGTGATGGGAATGCATCCCATTTTGCGTCATATTGTTCTGCAGCATCGTGTAGTTCGCACTTCTTGAAGGAAATGCATTTTGGACATGCTGTTGGNGATGATGTTTCTGATAGTAGGAGTTCGAGGATCGTCTTACGGTAATCGANGATTTCATCTGAGTGAGTTGCAACTTGCATTCCATCAGAAGCAAAAGCTGTGCAAGCTGCAACTTGTTGTGTTTNTCCTTCGACTTCTACTTCAACAAGGCACATTCTGCATGTGCCTTGTGGTCCGGTACGTTCGTCGTAGCAAAGTGTTGGGACGTCGAATCCTGCTTCATTTATAGCGTCAAGTACCCTTGCCTGCGAAGCGCATTCGATGTTGATGCCGTTTACTTCGACATTAAGTTTTCTTTCGATTTCGGTTGTCATCTATTGATTTAACCCTTAGTGAATTCAAAAGGGTAACAGCGGTTTGAATATGCTGTTGACTATATCTAAATAGCAGGATTTTATTTATTTAATCTTACTCAGCTTAGGTGACTCGTACGGAGTTAGTGAATTCTTCTGGTTCTTGAGAAAACAGTCGGAATGCGATTACTGTGAACGCACTTCTCTTATTCGATGCCATAGGAACCAGGCGATCAAGGTTATGGCGATTCCTATGATTGGGATGTCGAATGGTTTTGAGACTTGTCGTATTGCATGGTAATTTTCTCCTAGCAGGAAACCTCCCCATGCGAGACCAATTGTCCATGGTAAAGCGCCAAGAAACGTAAATATGGAGAATTTTAGTACGTTCATGTGTGCAATACCTGCAGGGATCGAAATGAAGCCACGGACACCTGGAATCATTCTTGCAACGAATACCGTTAGTTCACCCCTTGTTTGAAACCATCTATCAGCTCGACTCAGGTCGTGAGGGGTGATTAGTAGGTATTTGCCGTATTTTTCTATAAGGGGACGTCCGCCCCATTTCGAAATGTAATACTCAGCGAGCGAGCCTGCTAAGCTTCCAACCGCTCCCCATAATCCCGCCAGCATTACGTGCGGTACACCATGGCCCTGATCAAGTACGAGGTACCATCCAGCGAGCGGCATGATTATTTCGCTCGGCAAGGGTATGGCCGTGCTCTCAATCGCCATGAGCACGATGACGCCGAACCAGCCCATGAATTCATAGACATCTGAAGAAAATGCGAGGACTGACGTTTCCAGGTTGCTAATCAGATCCGTTGCGAACTCTATCGGCTTATCTCCTAGAACTGTGGACTGACTGGAAGAGTAGGGGAGAGCGTGCTCAATTCCAGGAAAATACTGTATGAAGTCTATCAGTGGCTACAGTACAAAGCCTTCGAAGAATAATGGATTTTGTCTTCAGATGCCTTCGACTGTTTTGAACTGCATGGCAGCCGCAGAGGGCTTTTCTCGCCCGAAACGCCTGGGATGGGACTGCTTAGAGCCTCCTCGCTCTCTTTGCAGAACGCTGTGTTGGAGATTCTAGTTAATTAGCCAGTTTATTTCCTCAGCTATGCATTTGTTATTGATTAACTGGGTTCAATCAGGTTGTAGTCGGGGTGACTTGATATGACACGTAGCAACGCTGATATTCATTATTTGGCGAGAGAGATATCAAACAAAAGCGTATTGATGCGCAAAAATATGTGAATTTAATGTTCAGAGTGATTCGAGATAGAAAAATTGCTATAAATTATGTATTGTTTTGAATTAGTATAAAAAAAGTATAAAAAAAGTATTGAACTAAAAACAAACAAGTTCTTGACGAGTTCGGTGATCCGTTGGTATTCTGTAGGTCGTGGTTCTGTCGGGTGGGGTATGCCGCTTGAATGTTTCCGTTACAACAGAAAAATGACCTAATCAGGTATTAAAAAATCGGGTCAAACGGAACCGAGGCAACCTACATTTACATTGATACTCTGCTCAGACCACTAAGGAGACAAATGAGAGGCGCAAAAACTAAAAAGATGGTATTGGCTGAGCGCAAGCTCAGGCGCCCACTTGAAAAGGCTCTGCCTGAAATTGTCAACGATGTTGGTCTCACTGGAGCTGCAAAACGTTTGGGAGTGAGTAAAGCCACTTTGAGTTACTGGTTATTGAAGCTTGATATCGAAATCCGTCGCGTGGCATTAGCGCCGGGCGAAGAGATTGAAATTAGGCGTGTGTCGAACTGAAAATCGACTAACTTACAAACTTCTCGTGTTGTCTCTTGCCTAATGATTCAAAAATGCGATTGACCGCGATTGGCCTTGTTGCTAACGTGGTTCAGAGATGAATTTTCAACTGTCTACATCATGTGATTTGATGGGGATGGAATACCGCTAAGGATGATATTGTGACGGGTAACCGCGTAAACGTAATGATATTCGCTTCGATTTTGATGCTACTCGTGCTGGTTGGCTGCAACGAGAAGCAGATTCCGACCCAGGTACCGATGGAATTTCATCCAACCCCAGCGGACGCTGTAGAACGCTCACAGGAAACTGGAACTACCGCCAGCAAGACTGAAGCCGCACCTGCGAAATCGACTGGTGACGCAGTGTCGGGAGAGCAACTGTTTTCCGACAAAGGCTGTACGGCATGTCATTCAACGGGTGAAGAGACAGTCATCGGGCCGGGCCTTGCTGGGATTTACGTACGGGCAGGGGAGCGCACCTCACTCGACGCGGAAGCGTATATTGAGGAGTCTGTAAGGGAGCCGGATGCATTTGTGGTCGATGGCTTCACTGATGGTTTAATGCCTGCGTTTGATGACCTGTCTTCANNTGAAATAACCGATTTGATCGCGTATTTGAAAACGCTTAACTAATAGAAGTTCAAACGGANCCGAGTTTNGCTTAACCAGAGAGCTCTGGANGANCATTGGTGCTTTCGGACAACNAATCCTAATCGAATACAGAAAAATAGGATTTAAAAAACTTATCAACATCGACNTGAGATGCTATGCGGTGTGAGCCCGGGTTACCAGAATGCCATCGTGTAACACCATCACTTCTACCTTCACNTCTTTTTACAGTTATCGTGCCTGTGGTGTAATCACACACAGAAGGATCAAAAATAGCTACAGCGGCTAATGGATCATGAAATCTGAGTAATGGTCGATCCTCGAACCAAATTTTGGACATTTCATAGACAGGCGTGAGTAATGGGTGTTGAAACCGTCCTTTTACCTGCATGGAGTCCATTACGACCTGATAGGTCACATCCAGTCCTATAGATGTATGTAATTGAACGTCAGCGCCGTACACGATCTCTGCGGCTGCAGGATCACAGTGAATGTTCCATTCAGATGCAGGCAATTCGTCCGATTCCATAAATCTACCACCCATAATTTGGAGTGATTTCAAAAGCGGTGGTACGTCAGGATGATCTACGAATAGTTGCGCTATGTTAGTCAACGGACCGACGGCTAACAAAACAATTTCACCTGGGTTACTTCTTACTGTACTAGCTATAAATTCATTGGCGCTCTGATCACTGAAATTAGAATCATGGTCCCACTCCGTTAGAACCCTATTCTGGGGCACCATTGGTTGTCTGGTAGGTCCATCAACGCGATCGCTTGATCCGATCCTTATAGGGATATCCTTTTGTGCTGTTTTGCATAAAACGCTTGCGAGTCTAGCGCGCATCAGGACATCTCCGGATACGGTGGTTATTCCCAACAAATCACATCGTGGCTCTGCTAATAGGTAAGCCAAAGCGACAGCGTCATCCAAATCTGAACCTATATCAGTATCAAAAAGTATTTTGATTTTTCGCCCACTCATATTTTGGAATACCTGAATGTCCTAGGTTTCTAAAGATATGCCTACACTGAAAAATGAACTAGTGAATAATTAATTGAGGAACTTGCGCTTCGTCAATGACTAAATACCCCCGTGCCACGCCTGTGACATTTTGCAGTCAGTTAATCTTTCCAAGTTGCGCCAACGATCGACGCCGCCTGATAGCCTGCGCCGAAACCGTTATCTATGTTGACGACTGATACTCCGGGTGCGCAGGAGTTCAACATCGCCAGCAGCGCAGCTACGCCACTTAGACTGGCTCCATAGCCTACAGACGTGGGCAGTGCGATAACCGGGACGCGTACAAGTCCTCCCACAACACTAGGAAGTGCTCCTTCCATGCCGGCCACGACTATGATGACCTTGGCGCTATTGAGTTCGTTCATTCGATTTGAGAGTCTATGCAGGCCCGCGACGCCTACGTCGGTTATCAGGTTGACATCACAACCCATAAGCGTTGCTGTGAGAACTGCCTCGTTGGCAATCGGCAAGTCGGAAGTTCCGGCCGCAACTACCGCAACGCCCGGGATCAGATCTTTTTCCTCGCGCCGATCGGCCCAAATCGCTTGTGCTCTTTCTTCCCAAACGGCTTCAGGGACTGTTTGGGATAGTATTTTGAACGCTTGTTTGGAAGATTTTGTTACCAAGACCACACCTTCCTTGGCGAAAATACGTTCCGCAATGTCAGCTGTGTCCTTTGGCGTTTTACTTAGACCATATACAACTTCTGGAAATCCGATTCGTTCACTTCGCTGATGGTCTACTGTTGCAAATTCAAGATCATTTATCGGGGTAGTTAGGCTTAATTCTGCAGCGGCTTGTTCGACCGATATTTCTCCATTTGAGAGTCGTTCTAGAACTTCACTTATTTTCGAATTGCTCATTGGTGTATGACTTGCGTGTATATTTTTTGTTGTATAGCTAATATTGTGAATTTCAGAAACTTAAGAGGTGTGAGCATTTTATCCCTGATTTTCATCATGATAAATCGCTGTGTAATGTAGGCGGCCTCAAATTGACCAAACGTTATGGTCGTACATATACTGCGACACCATACATTGAGTATTAGCGCTTCATCTTCAATGACAACTGAGAGGATCAGTATGCAGGTAACTTGCCTTCGAGAAAACCTTAGTCGCGGTCTGGCTAATGTCAGTCGGGCAGTTGCAGCGCGTGCCACTTTGCCGGTGACACAGAACGTGCTGCTTGAAGGTGATGACGGTCAATTGAAACTGACGGCTACAAATACCGAGATTTCTATAAGCACTTGGATTGGGGCCCAAATCGAAGGCGAGGGCAGAGTAACCGTTCCTGCAAGGATGTTCACTGATTTTGTTAATTCATTGCCAGGGCAGACAGTGGATATTGAGTTCAAAAATGAACCAGTTGGCGTTGTTGTGACCTGCGATAAATTTAACGGAGAAATAAATGGAATTGCATCAGAAGAATTCCCTCCGATTCCGACAGTTGATGGCGGTTCATCGGTCACAATTCCTGCGGATACGTTCAGGGGTGCCCTTGAGCGCGTCGTGTTGGCGGCGGCAACCGATGATTCAAGGCCAGTCCTCACTGGCGTAAAAGTTGAACTTGCTGGTGATACGTTTACGCTTGCTGCTGCTGATGGATTTCGCTTAGCGGTTGAAAGCGGTAAGTTGGACGCTCCGGTGAACGCTGAAGTAGGTGTGATAGTACCTGCTAAGACATTAGCGGAGGTGGAGCGTTTGCTTGGTGATGGGTCGTCAAGTGTTGAATTATCCATAGACGGCGATGGCCGATCAGCTAAGTTCCGCCTTGACACGTCAGAAGTTGTGACCGCTCTCGTCCAGGGAACATTCCCAGATTATGAGAAGCTGATTCCAACTAGCTGGGGCACGAAAGCTACAATCGATCTTGCCGGCATGGTTCAGGCGACCAGAGCTGCATCGATATTCGCACGGGACGGTAGTGGGATCATCAGGGTGATTGTTAATCCAGGCGATGGTGATGCCTCTGGGGTAGTGAAAGTCATTTCACGAGCGGAAGAAGTAGGCTCTAATGAGAATGAGTTAGACGCTGGTGTCGATGGTGATGAGACCAAAGTGGCGTTCAATAGTAAATTCTTGATGGATGTGTTGAATGTTTTGAGTGGCAAAGAAGTTGTTCTTGAGACTACTACGCCATCTAGTCCTGGTGTGTTCAGATCAGCTAATCATGAGGGTTACACGCACGTAGTGATGCCAATGTTTGTGCAATGGTGATCAGCGGGTCTCTGAGCATTGCAGATAGCCTCCATTGATTGCCAGATATGTATTTCCCAAGTTGGATGATTCGAATTTATAGATATTAGCCGATGCGAATCCTTTCACCTGCATAGCGAATGGTGTCTTGGCGTTCGCGTCCAGCCATGAAAAGTGTGATCGTTATAGGTCCGAATCGACCTGTAAACATCGCGATTGAGATTACGATCTGAGCTGCTTCGTTGAGATGTGGCGTGGTACCTGCAGACCATCCCACAGTTCCAAAGGCAGAAATAACTTCGAAAATAGCGTTTCGAAATTCCAGGCCGGGCTGCACGATGAAGAGGGAGACGACTAGCAGAAGCAATGTTAGCGTTGCAGTTGCAGCGACAGCCATTGCGCGCTGAACATTTACTCGTGGGATCTCTCTACCAAAGATTGTTGTCCGTTCCTTGCCACTGAAAATGGCGAAAGACGCGATTATGATCACCATCAGTGTGCTGACTTTGATCCCTCCAGCTGTCGATGCTGACACTCCACCGACAAACATTAATCCTTCGGTGACACTCGTGTTGGCAGGATGTAGCTGGCTGTAATCAACTGATGAGAAGCCAGCGGTTCTATTGACTGTGTGAAATAAACCTTGCGTTACTTTTGAAACCGCAGGCTCATCTCCAATCGTATTGGGATTTGACCATTCCAAGCTCAAGAAAGAGGTCAATCCGATAATCAGCATCAAGCCAATGCCTACCAAGACCAACTTCGTATCCAGACTGAGCAACGCCCATTTGCGGAATTTCAACACATAGAAGATGATCGCCCAGCCCACAGTTGCAGTAAGGATCACTTCTCCAAGAATCTCTAATACTTCGATATGTCTTGAAATGCCAATTACAGTGATCGCAGCGCCGACCCCCAGTGCAGTCAGTAAACCGAAACCAATCAGTATTGTTTTGGATAGGAGAGCCCCAACCCTGCGGCCGCGGATTTCGACGAGGTTAGAAAGTGTGGCATAGCTTGACGAACCGATCAGGATCATGGCGCCAATGATCATTAAAGATGGTACGTCTCTAGTGAGGCCGCTCAAACTCTCACCGCCTATGAGCCCATCTGGAAGTATTTCGAAGCCGGCGTTGTTAAAGGCTGATATAGAGGTGAACACACTTTGCCAGAGGCCTTCTTCTAGCGTTATTCCAGGCCATATAGGTGTTACTACATACCATTGAATAAAGATCAAAACGGCCCCGATGATTTGCACTATGATCGCCATCAGTATGATGTTTCTGGCTAGTGAAGCAATTGTTCCGAGCCGGTTATCATCAAGTCCAGCGCCGACCACAAGTCGACCTTGCAGACTTGAGCGACGACCGGTTATGAGAAGTAAGAACGCCGCACCGGTCATAAATCCAAGTCCGCCTATGAAGATCAGAACAGCTATGACAACCTTTCCGAACCCTGTCCAGGCTTCTTCCGTATCCACGACTATTAATCCGGTTCCGGTCATAGCGGAAATGGAGGTGAATAAAGCACCAGTCGGAGACATGAAACCAGGTGCTGTGCTCGAAATAGGCAGAGATAACAATAAGCCACCGATGAGGGCGACGACGAAGAAGCTGTATACCAGCATCATCGGTGATGTCGGTCCGCGCACTGAAACCTCGCGCCGCCCGACGTGAGTGCGTACAGGAGATATTTCTGATTGCCTAGGTCGTCGTACGACTTTATCGCCTGGCCTAGGTCCTGATGGATTTTGCAACTTTAAGGTTTAGTTACCTAGTCGGGTACTCAAATGAAAATATAATGACACACGACTATCGCTTACAGGGTTTTCTATCGTATCGTCTCCGACGATACCATCTACCCAACTCCAAATAGCGCTCTTAAGGACCAAAAACCATGCCGGTGAGCACAAAAAACACACAGAATCGGGGTATTTGTCTAACCGTTGAAACTACGATGGTTTCTCTCCTGTTCATAAGATAAATCCCGTTATGAGGCATCTTATTATTATGAGCAATCGTATGATTTGCAATTCCTGGAAAGTTTGATCCCATCATGACTAAAGGGCGTAGATAGCTTATGTCGTTGTTAGTATTTGAGAATGATTCGAACTAAAACAGTAATCCTCCCGATTTTCGTAGCTCTCGCCCTGATATTTTCCATCGTGGGAGCTTACTGCCTTGGCAATAATCCAAACACGGTGACAGGACAGGTACTGATCGTGGAACAGTCTTCCATGACAACAGTCTCAAGCCTGACTCTGGAGGATGATTCGGGGAAACAGTGGACGTTCGAAGGTGGCGATGTTTTCTCAGGATTTACACCCGCCCATTTGCTTGAGCATCGTGCGCTGGGTGAACCAGTGACCGTTGAGTATGAAGAAACTGGTTCTGGAATTTTGCGGATCGTCCATTTGGCAGATTAGGTAGCGTCCAGCGTTGGAAGTAAGTATTCTTCGATTTCTGCGGCAGTTACAAAACCCTCAAATCTACCGACGACGATTCCTGAGCTGTTTATGGTGAATGTCCAAGGTTCCGTGTGGAAATTCCAAGTATCAATTACTGGGGATTCTATGCCAATAGACGCGTCTCCACTGTTAAGCATCTCCGCGGGGTTATCGAAAATTTCTACGTGTATGAAATTCACCTGACCCTTATATTGATCTTCAAGTTCAGATAATACCTCGGTCTGCGGCCCACATGCGCCCGAACGGCAATATGCCGGGGTGGAGAATGAGATCACTGTTGGACGTCCGGTTTTTATGGCTTCGTCAAAACTGATGGAATAGAGGTCAGGATCTGGTTCAGGCGCCGTAGTAATTAACCTTAAATTTGTTCCCTCTGGACTGGTCTTAGTCTTTGTGATAGGTGCCAACTCTCCGATATCAGGGGCCTCAGCGGTAGATTTGACCAAGATTCCAGTTTCTGCTGACATTTGAATTTCGCTGGAATTAACCTTGACTTTGATGTTCCAGAATCCGACCTTGTTGAATTCCATGGTTGTGGTATAGATGCCACCGTGAATTGGCCACTCTCTCCATTTCAGATCTTTGACAATTCGATCCTCATTGGATTCTTCCGGAGAGTATGACACTTCGATTTCTGAAGCTATATCCATTAAGAGGGTCCCGTCCGTTTTACGGATATTGAGAGGAATTCTAGAAGTGCCAAGGCCAACATCTGATGCTGTAGTGAAAACAACAAGTTTATTTGAATTTACTGTAGCGTTAGATTCTAGATTGCTCTGACAGCTGGTCATTAACACGGTGGCCGTCAGTACTACCAGAGTTTGTAAAAGCCGGGTCTTGTTCAAAGTTAGATAAGTTCCTAAAGTTCTGGGCTAAAGGTCTGAGTCTAGTGCCAGTGGTCAGATTTGTTTCAATTTCTAGACATAAAGATAAACGTTTGGCGGCTAACTTTGGTAAATGATTCGATCATTGAGTTTTCATTGCATTATAAAAATGATTGCTCATCAGATCCAGCTTGTTCCCTCTAGAGGTAATATGCTCATCTTGAGTTATTTTCTCAGCCTTGGCACAAGTTAAAACGCTAATAAGGATTTCATATGCCTATTCCTTCCGCAGATCCTATAGTGGTTGCTCCAACCAACATGCCTTTCAATTCGGATGAGTCTCTAGATCTTGACGCGTTATCACGTAATGTTGATAAGTTCTGTGAGACTGCGCTCTCGGGTTTTGTCGTAGGCAGTTATGGTGGTGAGGAGTTCCACATGGGGGAGCCGGAGAAAGTTCTTTCGATTAAGACCGTTGTCGAAGCCCATGCCGGTCGTAAATTTGTTATTGCGGGAATTGATGCTCTATCACCGACGGAGGCTGTCAGACTTTCCAATCTGTATGCCGAAGCCGGCGTAGACATGGTCAGGGTTAGAATTCCTCCAGCAGCTGGTAGTGGGAACACCGCTCCGATTCAAGACTATTTTGAACAGGTAACGTCAAAGAGCCCCATTCCGGTTGTCATTATCCATCAGCCCAAAACTCCAATGGGAGTGGATGTGACGCCGGCTGAAGTTCGCGACATTACTTCCTTTGAAAACGTTTTTGCATACATCATGTCTCTCAATTATCGATACGAGTGCCGAATATCATCTTTTGTGTCGGATGCAGTGAAATTTTGGACCTGTAATGGCACATTACTCATGCCGGCCGGAATGATAGGCGCAGTTGGGGCATGTCTTTTATTTGGGAATTGGGGTCCACATATCGCAAGGGATATTATCCAGGCATGTCTAGATGGGCGGTACGCGGAAGCACGCGAGTTGCAAGAGCGTATAAACCGTATAGATTTTCTTGGGATGTCGTGGGGCGTCGGAGTACAAAAGGCGGGATTAAGTCTTCTCGGCTATGAAGGAACTGTGCCCAGAAAGCCTAATCTTCCGCTTTCTGACACCCAGATATCAGAGGTTAAAGATGCATTAATCGAGGCCAGAATTCTTAACTTCGACGGTACACCGGCCCCACAAATATAGAAACTGGAAGTATTGGGTGTAAGATTTTTGATCGCATAACCACTCGGTCTATTCACAAGATATTTAAAGGGAAATATGAGAGTCACTAATCCTCAAATTATTCGTTCGGTTACCAAAGAATGGAAAGGTGATCGCGATTCCAATGGACGTCCTCTGGTTCCGGATGACATTCTCGATCGGATGAAGCTGGTCACTACAGAAGAAGCATGGGGAACTTGTCGACGGAATGGCTACCATTTTCAATTCGCCGGTGATTGGTTAAACCTGCATCCCGACCGCGTGATAGTTGGTCGGGCAGTGACCTGCCGCTGGGTCCCTACGCGTCCTGATGTCCATAGCTCACTGATCAAACAAGGTGAACACGAGAATAGAATCGGAGGGCAGAATTCGTGGGTCATCGATGAACTGGAACCTAACGATTTAATTGTTGTTGATCTTTTTGGCAAGGTGTTCAATGGAACATTTGCTGGCGACAACTTGGCTACAGCTATCAAGTCAAGATCAGGTACAGGAATGGTTATTGATGGTGGAATTCGCGATACCCAGAGGATTTCTCAGATGGGAGATTTTAACGCGTTTATAAGAGGCCTGGATCCATCTGCTATAGCCGACGTTACCATGACCGATATTAACGGGATTACGCGTATTGGAGAAGCTACATGCGTACCAGGTGATGTCGTGCTTGGAACGTTAACTGGAGTGATCTTCATTCCACCACACCTAGCTCAAGAGGTGGTTGAGAGCTCGGAGGCGATTCGGCTTAAAGATGAGTTTGGTCAACAGCGGATCAGAGAAGGGATTTACACGCCTGGTGAAGTTGACCGGGAATTTTCTGATGAAATGAATAGAGATTTTGAAGAGTGGAAAGCTAGTCGTTTGTCTTAAGCGGATGTGCTCGAATCAACAACGTAGTGACAAGAGGGAAATACCAATTGACAGAACAGAACACAGCTGAACTTGTTCAGGTTAACACTAGATCTGCGCCATCCGAACTTCGAATCACTGACATGCGTATTGCTGTTGTTGGTGGTGACGGATGGCGCTGGCCAATAATCAAGTTAGAAACTAATCAAGGCCTTGTGGGGTTAGGGGAGGTTCGCGACGGAGCTTCTGGTCGGTACGCATTGATGTTAAAGAATCGTTTGCTTGGAGAAAACCCATGTGATCTCGATCGCTTGTTTCAAAAAATTAAACAGTTCGGTGGTCATGGTCGACTTGGTGGTGGTGTATGTGGGGTTGAAATGGCGCTTTGTGATCTTGCAGGTAAAGCATTTGGGGTTCCTGCGTATATGTTCGCTGGCGGGAAGTATCGTGAGGATAAGGTGAAGGTATACGCAGATACCCCCTTAAAAAAAGATCCAGAAGAAATGGGTGCTGCACTACAGGGCAGAATGGATAGGGGATTTGAGTTTCTCAAAATGGACATCGGTCTGTGGATTGCATCTGAGTTCGAAGGTGGAGTGATTAACAAACACGTTGCCGCAGAATCCGCGACTTTGATGCACCCATTCACCGGAATACAAGTTACCGATTACGGAATTTCCAAAATGCAGGAATATGTTGGAGCCGTAAGAGACAT
>NYZY01000011.1 GCA_002687335.1 Chloroflexota bacterium | reverse complement strand
CCGATGATTGGGAATTATGGTACGAGTGAGGCAGATGTTGAATCCACACGGGTACAGGTGACTGGTTTTGTAGTACGCCAGGATTGTGATGCACCCTCCCATCCTCTTTCCGAGGGCACGGTACACGACTATCTATCGCAGAATGGTATCCCTGGAGTCTCAGGTATCGACACCCGCGCGGTTACTCGGAAACTGCGGTCATCTGGGGTAATGATGGGCATTATCACTCCAAGTGGAAATGTGTCTCATGCCCTACAGGCATTGAAAGAGGCTCCGCGTTATGGCGAGTTTGATGTTGTAAGAGATGTCTCCACTAATAACATCTATGCGTGGGAAGGAGACGCCGGAGAACGCTCTCGCGCTTACCGTGATCTGCGAGCGAGAGCTCGCCAAGGAGGAATGGGGCGTGGGGTTAGGGCAACAATAGATGAACGAGACATTGGGGATGATCTAATCAAGATTGTGGTCAATGACTACGGGGTCAAATTGAATATCCTCCGATCATTACGCGCCAGAGGCTGTGAGGTCGTTGTTGTCCCTGATGATGCATCCGCGCGGGAAATTTTAAAACAGAAACCTGATGGCGTGATGCTTTCGCCCGGTCCGGGCGATCCTGAATTGCTTGATCGTTCCGTGGAAACTGCCAGAGGACTGGTAGGCAAGGTTCCGATTATGGGGATTTGTTTGGGGCATCAGGTGATTGCTCGATCATTTGGAGCAGATACTTTTAAGTTGCATTTTGGGCATCGAGGAGCAAATCAACCCGTTAAGGACCTTGAATCTGGTCGTGTTTACGTTACCGCACAAAATCATGGTTACGCAGTGGATCCAGACGGTCTTCCTGCGGCGCTGGAAATCAGTCACGTTAATCTGAACGACAATACGGTTGAAGGTCTTCGGCATAGAGATCTGCCGATTATGACTATTCAATATCACTCTGAAGCTTCCCCAGGCCCCCATGACAGCGAATATCTCTTTGATCGGTTTTTGAAAATGATTCGAATTTGAGCCGCTACAAAGTATTAGGAATTTCATATTTGCGTCGGTTAGATTGAATAGCACTGTCACTGTATGTGAAAAGGAGACTTGATTGACGAGAGTGCCGGGCAACAATCCGCCCAAGGATATGCCTAAAAAAGTACTTGTAATCGGTTCTGGTCCAATAATCATTGGGCAGGCCGCTGAATTCGACTACGCGGGTACTCAGGCCTGTCGTTCTCTCCGTGAGGAGGGAGTAGAAGTCGTTTTGGTCAACTCTAATCCAGCAACGATTATGACGGATGAAGATATGGCTGATCGTATCTATATCGAACCATTGACCGTTCCTGTGCTTGAAAGAATTATTGCCAGAGAGCGTCCGGATGGTGTGTTAGGAACTCTTGGTGGGCAGACCGGTCTTAATCTTTTGGTGGATCTAGCGGAGATGGGGATTCTAGACAAGTATAGCGTCAAAACACTGGGTACCTCCGTGGCCTCAGTCGAAATGGCTGAAGATCGCGAAAAATTTCGTGATCTACTTGAACGGATTGGTGAGCCCGTACTTCCATCGTATGCAGTTGAGTCAATAGAGGAAGCTGTCGTTGCTGGATCTGAGATCGGTTACCCCGCAGTTGTGCGACCCGCGTATACGCTCGGTGGCACAGGGGGTGGAATCGCACATAATGAAGATGAACTTCGCGATATTGCAAGTGGTGGGATTACGGCCAGCAAAGTTGGGCAGGTGCTAATTGAACGCTCTCTTCTTGGCTGGAAAGAGATTGAGTACGAAGTGATGCGAGACGGCGAGGGCAATGTAATCACGATTTGCAACATGGAAAACCTAGATCCGATGGGCGTACATACGGGTGATTCTATTGTTGTTGCACCCAGCCAGACGCTGAATGACAAGGATTACCAGCGGCTTCGTACGGCCTCTCTGAACATTATTACAGGGCTTGATATCAAAGGTGGTTGCAACGTTCAATTGGCATACCGTCCTTCCAAATTGGTGGCCGACACGCTTGGTGAAGGGTCAGGGTATGACGATGAAGGCTCTATGTATTACGTTATTGAGGTTAATCCGCGAGTGAGTCGATCTTCTGCGTTGGCTTCAAAAGCGACCGGTTACCCCATTGCAAGGGTTGCGGCCAAAATTGCTCTTGGCAAAACACTTGACCAGATATCAAATGCTGTGACTGAGAAAACTACAGCTGCATTTGAGCCTGCACTCGATTATTGTGTTGTAAAAATTCCCCGTTGGCCATTCGACAAATTCCCTACAGGCGATCGCACTCTTGGAACTCAAATGAAGGCTACGGGCGAAGTCATGGCAATCGACCGTACATTTGAGGCTGCACTACAGAAGGCAATCCGATCTCTTGAGAATGGGCGCGGTTCTCTTTTGTGGGAGGATCCTAATTGGATGGGTGATGGACCTTCACAACTTCTTGCGGATGACGATCGTTTGTGGAAATTAGCAGCTGTGCTGCGCGCTGGACGATCCGCAGAGTCGGTATCCCTTGAGACAGGTATAGATCCTTGGTTCTCACGTGCTCTTTCGAGAATTATTGAAATGGAACGTCAACTGTTGGCCGAAGAGCTGACGCCTGATTTAATGCGTAAGGCAAAGCGAATGGGTTTTTCCGATGCTCAAATCGGATCGCTTGCGGATTATCTCCCCGAGCAGGTGAGGTCAATGCGGAAGGGGTGGGGACTAAAACCCGTATACAAAATGGTAGATACCTGTGCAGGTGAGTTTGAGGCAGTTACTCCGTATTTTTATTCAACGTATGAACAAGAGAACGAGGCTGTTTCATCGGAGGATACTGTTGCGGTTGTTTTGGGAAGTGGTCCGATCAGGATAGGCCAAGGTATTGAATTTGATTATTGTTCTGTTCACGCTGCAATAGCCCTGCAGGAGTCGGGTATCAAGGCTGTGATGGTCAATTCAAATCCTGAAACTGTTTCGACTGATTTCGATACATCTGACCGTTTGTATTTTGAGCCACTCGATGAGGAAAGCGTTCGAGATATTATCGAAAATGAAGGAGAAGGGCACTCAACTCCTGCATCTATGGTCCAATTTGGTGGGCAGACGGCTATAAATCTTTCGCAATTGTTGGGTGTTGCTGGACTTCCCATACTTGGATCTAGCCCTGATGTGATCGACTTGGCATCAGATCGTGGNCGNTTTGAAATGNTNACNGCTCGTTATGGGCTACCCCAACCACCTGGTGGGATGGCGTCTGATGTGGNANTTGCTCTTNAAATAGCNNANAATGTCGGATANCCNGTNTTAGTTNGACCAAGTTATGTTCTAGGTGGCAGAGCAATGGAGATTGTTCAAACTTCATCTGAGCTNCATCGNTATTTCGAAACAGCATTGAGAGAATTCCCCGATCAGACTATTTTGATCGATCATTATTTNACNGGNNTNGAAGTTGAAGTNGATGCNGTGTGTGATGGTGAAGATGTATTGATTCCCGGAATCATGCAACACATAGAGCGGGCGGGAGTTCACTCTGGTGATTCCATGGCTGTATACCCAGCACAATCATTGACTGAGGCTGAGGTCCAAAAAATTGTTGATTACACTCGAAGGGTCGGACTTGCACTTGGGATCGTTGGTTTAATGAACATCCAGTTCATCGTTACTGGCGGTGGTACATATCGTGGTTTTAATGGTGATCACCATAGAGATGATTCCGGAGATGCGGAGGTCTACATTATTGAAGTTAATCCTAGATCATCTCGGACTATTCCGTTTATATCCAAAGTCACCCGTATACCTATGGTTCGTATAGCCACCGAGGTCATGCAAGGGAGAACCATTAAGGAGCAGGGATACACAACTGGACTTGCCAAAGAGCAAAATTTGATTGCAGTAAAAGCTCCTGTGTTTTCAATGTCTAAGTTAGCCGGTGTTGATACTTTCCTGGGTCCAGAGATGAAGTCTACTGGTGAAGTGATGGGTATTGATCAAACGTTCGATGGAGCGATAACAAAGGCATTGCTTGCATCGGGACTTAACGTTCCAGAAGGAGGAGCGGTACTGTTGAGCATTGCTGATCCTGATAAGTCTGATTCAGCTGGTCTTGTTCGTTTGCTCGATCAAGGAGGGCACAAAATTTATGCGACGAGTGGTACGGCGAATATGATCCGTTTGATGGGAGTAGATGTCACTGAGGTTGAAAAACGCTTGCAGGGTGGGAGAGGTCGTACAGTCGTTGATATTATCGAAGATGGAACCGTGAGCGCTGTAGTCAACACTGTGACCGGTGATCGATCTACATTGCAGGATGGATTTCATATTCGTAGAGCAGCGGTCATGCAACGTATTCCATGCTTCACCTCTATAGATACGGCTCGCTGTGCGATTGAATCAGAGGGGGCATTGGGGGAAGACTTGCAGAGCCAAGGCTATAGCGTCAAGACTTTGGCTGAGTACCTTGGTGACGCGTAGGTTGTCTGGATTTGGTTGATTGTAGTCGGATTTTTGACTCTGGGTATTTAATGAATTGCTTCCTGTATTTATTCAACAGTGTTAAATTTTTGAAGCACTTACCGACAACCATACCCTTGGGACGGTTTTGAGTTCCATTTCTGTCCAGATCTGTGCGAGGCCTTTTTGCAGTGACTCGCGTCCTTTATTTAATGGCACCCCAGGCATTACACCTTCAATCCAATCGGAGAAACCAGATATTTGGTGCCACCCTTCGTGGGGAACTTCGACCCGATTTAAGTCATTTACTAATACTTTTAGTCCGGCGGATTCTACAAGATCGATATATTGGTTGGCCGTTAGTTGAACGCGTGATTCGACCTTACTAGATTTTTTTGGTGAAAGGCCATGCTCACGTTTTAATATTCGTAGTGAACGCATCATCCATTTTCGGAAGAACTCATGGCTATCCTCTGGGTGAGAACCTTCAAAGAAAGATGTATTGAATGCAAATATGCCTTGGGGAGTTAGCTTTTCTTTGATTTGCTTTACAAGTTTTGCTTTGTCTGGCACATAGTGAATTGAATTGCAGTAAACGATAGCGTCTACACGTTCTTTGACAGCGTCTGTTAGATTTTGGGCTTCTGAATGTACGTAGTTAACGACTAGTTCTTTGCGTTCACCAATTTCTTCTGCCGCTGCTTTTAAGGCTGTAGTTGAGTGATCGACAGCATAAATTACGGTGTCTTTAGCGGATTGAAGACGTTCCAAAATTAATTTTGTAACTCCCCCAGTACCACATCCCAAGTCGACTATTTTTCGTTGTTTACCAACTTCTGCAAGATCAAGAAGGCGTACATTGACCTTCGTGTAAAAAGGGAGGTAGGAAAAGCTCGTGAAGTTGTATTCTTCGCTGGCTGTGTCCAAACTCGTACCTCATCAATTGCTGCAGCGGCATTGCTGACTATAATCCGTAGATTGAAAAGTGTTGTATCGCTTTGAATGCAACATCTAAATTCTATCAGAGACATTTTTTCTTATACCAGTGACATAAAGCATTGTCGGATATACATCTTTTTAGAAATATTTTGCTCATGATATGTATTGCATTGGTGGTTGCTTGCGATGACGGTGGAAACAGTGATGTGCCACTCATATTTGTTGCTGCTTCACTATCTGATGTGGTTGTGGAGGCTGGTGACTTGTATGAGGCGGAGACAGGGAATCGTGTTGAATTTAGTTTTGGTGGTTCGATTATGTTGGCAAATCAGATCGCAGAGTTTGGCGCACCGGCAGATGGCTTTTTTTTTGTCGGAGACAACCCAGTCCTAATTCTTAGAGAAGCTGGGATGTATTCGGATGACAATTTAATGATTGGGCTGGCTAACAAACTCGTTGTCATAGCTCCTTCAGATCAGGAAGCTTTAACTTCTTTGGGAGAACTTGTCGAGCAGGCACCGCGCGTAGCACTTGGTGATCCCAGTTTGGCTCCAGTTGGCATATTCACCAGGGAGGCTTTTGAATCAGTCGACCTATGGGAGGATGTTTCCAGAGATGCCATATTTGCTTTGGACACTCGAGCTGCTATGGCTGCCGTTCAGTCAGGCAATGCTGATTATGGGATTGTCTACAAAACTGATGCTATTAGCTCAGATGCCGTGTTAATTGTCTATGAGATCCAAGAAATATACCCAGCCATCGAATATGTTGGCGGAAAGATTGCTGAAGCCCCCCGGTCTGAAGCTGCCGCTGAATTTTTGAAGTTTGTTGCTTCCTCGCCCAAAACCCGTAATCTATTTGTGATGGCTGGTTTTAATTTTGATTCTCCTGTCACAAATAACCCTTGAGCGGCCGATCCTTTAGGACCTTTTTTCTATGATGTTCGACATCCCAATAGTTGCACTTTCTCTCCAGATTGCTTTGGTGGCGACTGGTTTGACGTTGCCCATTGGACTAATAACGGCGTGGTTGTTGGTCAGGAAAAATTTTCGAGGTAAGTTTCTCCTTGATGTTTTTGTCTCTCTTCCACTAGCTTTGCCTCCGGTTGTTGTTGGATATGTGTTGTTGTGGCTTGTTGGTTCACACGGTTGGGTTGGGCAGATCAGTCAAGGGCTATTCGGCTCAACTCTCGCCTTCACATGGTTTGCGGCTGTTTTGGCGTCGTCAGTAGTGTCTTTTCCGCTTGTAGTGAGATCGTTCACAGTCGCTCTGGCTGGGGTTGACCCTAATTTGGAAGTGGCAGCGAAAGGTCTAGGTGCAGGATCATTACGTACTTTTTTGACCGTAACCTTGCCACTAGCTCAAAGGGGTGTGATAGCGGGGGTGTTACTTGGCTTTGTAAGGGCTTTATCAGAGTTCGGTGCGACTATTATTGTTGCGGGCAATATTCCCGGGCGCACTCAAACCGTGCCTACCGCGATATTCACAAGAATTTCTTCGGGTGATACTAATTCCGCTTGGCGTCTTGCTATTGTTTCACTGGTTTTAGGTGTTATCGCTCTTGCAGTTCATAATTGGTTGTTGAATCGCCCTCGATCGTTTAACTCATCGGGTCTCACGCGATTGAATGGTCCTCCGTCATGATTTCATTCGATATACAAATGGTACGATCGGAATTCCGATTGGATGCGGCTGGAGAGTTTGGCGCTGGGATCACGGCCGTTTTTGGTCCTTCGGGTGCAGGAAAGTCGAGCTTGCTCGATTGCCTTGCTGGTTCTGTCCGGCCTGACAGCGGTTACGTCCAAATGGATGAGACAACTTGGTACTCAAGTCTTGATAGGGTTTGGGTTATGCCTGAGAATCGGCGCGTCGGAACTGTTTATCAAGATGGAGCTTTGTTTCCGCATCTCGATGTTAAGAGCAACATCGAATTTGGGTGGAAATTGATCCCTGAACAAAAGCGTCAGATTGATCCTCTTGAACTGGCTGACTTTATGGGATTGTCGAATCTCATGAGTCGTGGGCCCTCCACACTCTCTGGCGGAGAACGCCAACGCGTGGCGATAGCTCGCTCGCTGGCTACTATGCCGAGGTTGCTCTTATTGGACGAACCGCTTGCGTCGCTTGATACTGCCAGGCGTGGATCGATACTCAACTATCTGAAACGAGTTCATGCGGAGTTTGATATACCTATGATTTACGTATCACACTCTATTTCTGAAGTCGTGTCAATTGCTTCTAGTGCAATGATGCTGGAAGCCGGAAAGGTAGTTGGGTTCGATCGCCCAACCGCACTCTTGCCTTATCTCAGTAACTCTGAAGAGATTGATAAATTCGAGAATATATTTGATGGGGTTGTTGGTCTCTCCACAGATTATTTAACTACAGTTGAGGTCAATGGAGTCGAAATATCGATAGGGCGTCTAAGTAAAAGCATCGGCGAGCGTGTGATGGTTTCGTTGGGTGCAAATCAAATTATTTTGGCAGCGGAGCGACCAGGAAATATTTCTGCACGCAATATTATTAAGGGCAAAGTTGTTGAAACCTGGTCCAACCTTGGGAAAGTATTTGTTCATGTCGATGCAGGCCCAAAATTTATTGTTGAGTTGACGGAAAATGCATTGAAAGACCTTGGTATTCTCATAGGTTCCGACGTATTTTTAGTATTCAAATCAAGCAGTGTCGCTGTATTCGATACTTAATCCCTTCAGCAAGACAGATATGAAAAAAACTTATTACCTAACTTTGTTGTTCGTTTTTATATGTGGTGTTGCTTGTGCATCGGATTCCTCTGCTGTGGCCACCGTTATTACTTCGCCGTCGGTTGTTGTGAAATTGCCCGATGATTCGGAACCTGTTGTACCAGCGGATGCTGAAGTTGACCGCAAAACGGCAATCTTGTTGGGTTTGGATATTCATCGTCAACTGTGGGCTACTCGGCCAAGTAATAATTACAAATTTGGGTTTAAGTGGAACGTCGGCGATTTCGCTTATGAAAAAGCTAATGTAGAGGTGCGTGTACTAAAGAATGAAATTGACGTTGTAGTATGGGCTGAGAACGCTGTTACCACTGATGGCTCTGAGCCCCCGGGCTTCGTTGTTCCAGATATGCCAAATCCTGATCACTACTACAGCATAGACGGATTGTTTAAGGTTATCGAGGANGCACTTGATGGCGATCCATCNAGGGTATCTCTTGGGTTTGATTCGGTATTTGGATTCCCTACNTCCGCAGTTATCGAATTCCCGCCTGATAGCGAACACAAAGACGTTTCGTTTTTTGCTGCTCAAGTAGCGCCTATACCGGGTCCACCTGAGTGACAAGTGAAAACACACCCGATCATAGTTAAATCAGGTGTTCTCTACTTGTAGGGCACAGGTTTGCTAACACACACTGCCCGCAAAGAGGTCTGACTTTACGGCAAACTTGCGCTGCGTGAACGTCGAGTTGCGCGTGGAATTCCCCCCAGACTTTTGCGTTGGCTTCTAGGTTATCGCTAAATAATCGTTGGTAGTCGTGGTAAGTGTTACCACGAACCTTCCATCCGAGCCTGTTGATTATCCTTCGAGTGTAAGTATCTATGACGAAGCTAGGTTTTTTAGCTGCGTATAAAATTATGTCATCGGCCGTCTCGTTTCCGATCCCATATATGCGCAGAAGTCGTTTACGCAATTCAGGGAGTGGGTAGGAGAATAATATCTCGTCATCACCGTCGTATTCACAAGTTATTATTTTGGCAAACGCTTTGAGTTTCTTGGCCTTGATATTGTGATATCCCGATGAGCGAATTACGGTTGCCAGTCTGGATTCCATCGCATTTTGAACGGCTTGGTAGCCCCATATGCTTTCTGCGTGCATATTTGCCAGGGCTGTTCGGGCATTTCTCCAAGTTGTGTTTTGTACAAGAATCGCACCAGTAACTATCTCGAATCCCTGATTCGACTCATACGTTGTGGGCCACCAATGTAGTGTCCCATTTTTTTTCAATAGCCGGTTATATATTTGGTCTAGGAGGTTTCGGGTCGGATCAACGGACAATGTGTGGTAAATCCTCTAGATTGTTTGAGTGTTGGACAACATCTTGTGTGCAATAATTGGCGTTCACTTTGACAGCGCTAAGCTAAGCAGAGATGTTAAAGCTTGGAGGCACCTTTGAAGACGATGTTCGAAAAGCTAGATGCTGCTGCCATTAAAATGAACAGCTTTGTGTGTGTAGGCCTCGACCCGAGTATTGAGCGCGCTCCCATCAATGATATCGCGGCGTTTAATCGAGCGATTATCGATGCCACAAAAGATGCTGTCTCAGCTTTCAAACCTCAATTTGCTTATTACGAAGCTATGGGAATCAAAGGGTTTAAGATCCTTGAAAAGACTATACGGCATATTAGAGATGTAGCTCCAAATCATATAATTATCGGTGATGGAAAGCGCGGAGATATCTCCACTACTGCAACCGCTTACGCGAGCGCCATGTATGAGATGTGGGATGTCGACATAGCAACCATATACGCCTATCAGGGTAGTGATTCTGTCGAGCCATTCCTGAATCATCCAGGGCGTGGGGTGTATATCGTCTGTCGGACCTCTAATCCTAGTTCACGTGATATTCAAGATTTAATAGTTGACGATGCTAATGGCCAGACTCGCGTGTTTGATCGGATGGCAGATATGGCTGATCGCTGGTCGGAAACTCAGAATGTTGGGATAGTTGCTGGAGCAACTTTTCCTGATGATTTGCAGGCTTTAAGGACTCGGCATCCTGAGCTGCATTTTCTCATCCCGGGAGTGGGAGCTCAGGGAGGAGAAGTGGAACAAACGACGAGGGCAGGGATGAATGAACACGGTAGAGGATTCCTGGTTAATTCATCTCGTGGGATCATTTATGCGTCTAGTGACCCTCTGGTTTTCGAACGCGAGGCTCGGCGTGCAGCTGAATTATTGCGTGATCAAATAAATGATGCTCTTAAATCAAAATAGATTTTTTCGTCTTGATGATTAATTTTAAGAATTTGATAGGTTTTGTGAATGCCAGGAATTTCGTTTAAGGTTGGAGATCGTATAACCCTCAAGAAGCCACACCCTTGTGGCAGCCGCGACTGGGAGGTTTACAGGATCGGTGCAGATATTGGTATGAAATGTTTGAAATGTTCACGAAGGATGATGTTCACACGCCGAGATGCCGAACGCAAAAAAGTTGCCATTAATAACAGCGTTGAGATGAGTGATAGGTCAGATTCCGGATAATGTCCTTGTTGATCGAATTTGATTGGGGTGTAACCCAGCGATCGGTGTACCATTTGAGGTGATTATTGGCGGCGTTACGAATAACTGCTGGCCTGTTATTCGTTGAGTTGGAGGTCTGCAACATGATGGAGCTAGTTATAGATAGCATTCGAGTCAGTTTGCTCAACCATCAGCGTGTCGTAATTCTTAAACAAAAAGATACTGAGCGTTACCTCCCCATATGGATCGGTCCTCCGGAGGCTGATGCGATCGCTGTTCGTCTTCAGGAAGTGTCGGTTCCTCGACCGTTGACCCATGACCTTATGCACAACTGCATCAAAAGTATGGGTGGGGTCATAGATCATATAGTCGTATCTAGCATGGAGAACGATACTTACTTTGCAACTATAGTGGTTCGGCAAGGTGACAAAACTGTAGAGATTGATGCCCGTCCGTCCGACGC
Source organism: Chloroflexota bacterium (assembly GCA_002687335.1). Next base: position 2,508 of record NYZY01000011.1, on the reverse strand, counting down.
ACTGGCGCTTGCAGTTAGAGCGAATGTTCAGATATTCGCCGCTCCTGAAGTGATGGAAAAGTGTGGGGTGCGACTTGATAAGGATAGCGGGCTTGCGGTCATCGGCACTGATGAGAACACCAATCCTCCAACGAAAGCCGGAGGTCCTGTAGGAGAGGAGGAACGTGAGAGGCTGTCAGCTTTTTCAGATTTTATAGAATCGTTGGATATTGGAGATCTCGATGCTGAAGATGACTTGGAAGACGAATCCAAACCCGAGGGTGATGAGCCTGTTGCCGGAGACTAAGGTCAATTAATTAACTCATCAAAAAAGGTTGATTAATTGGAAATTTCATTTTGATTTCGATGCCTTCGTGATACCATTCTTAGTCGGTCACATAGAGCAGGGGATTACCTGTGCGGGACACACCAAAGTCGCTAACTACCAATAGCGAAGAAAGCTGTTCCACGCACAATGTCTCCACAGACTCAAAAGATGGCTGGTTCGCAACTATTGCGTTACTAGGCAGAGTGGGTGGTATAGGCTGGTTTGTCGGTATTACTATTGCTCTAGGCGCTTATGGCGGATATTGGCTCGATAAACAATTGGGCACGGCACCTGTCCTTACAGTTCTAGGGCTGGCGCTGGGTGTGTTGGCAGCTTCTGTTGGCATGGTCCGGCTTCTCAGCGTGATTCGACGGGATCGGTAACGGCCAGTAGAAAACGAAAGCGAAATAGATACAAGCCAGTGGGGAAACTTTTCTCTAGTCCCAAACTTGTTGTGATCGCCATCGGTGGCGTGGCGGCACTTCTAATTTCCGTAGCTGGAGGTGCCCTTGGGGCGTCTTTCGGATTTGGATGGCTTGGTGGTCCAATACCGTTTATTTCAGTTCCTGCTGAGCGAGTTGCTTACATTGGTAGTTACCCACTTTTGAACTCGACTGTGATGTTTTGGTTCGGTGGGTTGGTCCTTATCTTTCTTGCTTGGCGGGCCACCCGAAAAATGTCTGACGTACCATCGGGCTTGCAGAATCTGTTTGAAGTAATTTACGAGTTTTTCGGTAACACGGTGGATGGAGTTGCTGGTGGTACTCCGAAAGCCGGACGGCGCTTTCTTGCTCTGGTCTCGACCATATTCCTTGTGGTGGTAATTATCAACTGGGTCGGAATTCTTCCAGGTGTGGGGTCAGTAGGAAGAATTGAAACAATTGAAGAATGGGTGTACCACCACCTGCCGAAAATTGAAGCTAAAGTTCAGGAAAAACATCCCGAATATACGCCGGTCCAAACCGAAGCGGCAGCTCTGGTTCATCTCCTAGAAGATCATGGTGAAGATACGTTTGTGGCATTTGATGGTTCGATAGTTCCCCTCGGCAGAGGAGAGCAAGCCAGAGTGCCTCTGAATAGAATTATCACCTTTAGTGAATCAGGACTTCATCAGATAGAAGAAGCTATACATCATGGTGATGATTTAGATGTTCTTCCGGAGCTAGACAGCATTCACAGTGATATCAAAAAAGGCGTTGTGCAGGGTGAGTTTGTTTATAAAGGACAGGATTTCAAGGGAAAAACTGTAGGCCTGCTCGTTCCTTTTCTTAGGGGTGCGAGTACTGATATCAATACGACACTCGCAATAGCGCTGGTTGCAATGTTTACAGTGCAGGTTTGGGGTATCAGGGCATTGGGTGTTCGTGGTTATGGTGGCAAGTTTTTTGTCAATCCGATCTCTCAGGGCCCGATTGCAACCTTTGTAGGTATCCTTGAGGGTTTTGGTGAACTCACTCGAACACTCAGTTTTACTTTCAGGCTTTTTGGCAACATGTTTGCAGGTGAAATACTACTGATCGCTATGGCTTTCCTGCTGCCATTAATCGGAATTATCCCATTCATGGGTCTAGAGTTGTTTGTGGGCCTTATCCAAGGGTATATATTCGCAATGCTCACATTAGTATTTGGTGTAATGGCGGTCGCGAGTCATGGTGATCACGACAGCCACGCGGAGGATCACTAAAAGAGATCTTGCTAAATTACATGGGGAGCGGTGGCGAAAATATCGTCGTGAACAACCATCGTCACACAGATCGAAGTTATTAGGAGAAATCAGTTGGACGCAGAAGCTACAAAGTATTTGGGGGCTGCAATCAGTATCGCGGTAGGTGCCATAGGCCCGGGTATCGGTATCGGTTTGCTGGCCGGAAAAGCCATGGAGGCCATAGGACGTAATCCTGAGGCCACAGGTCCAGTTCAGCAAAATATGATTTTGGGACTGGCGTTCGCAGAAGCCATAGCGATTTACGCTTTGGTTATCGCGATCATCATACTTTTCGTTTAGTAAATCGAAGATAATCGAGCTACTCGTACGATGGCCGTAGCCTGAGTATGTATTAGGTTGTCGGCGGGTGATAATTACCGCCGCACTCGTTAACGCTATAGAGGGAGCGAATATGGAAGCGCTTGGAATAACACTACAGCAACTGCTAACTCAGTTAGTCAGCTTCCTTATTCTCTTTTTCTTGCTGTATAAACTG
>NYZY01000010.1 GCA_002687335.1 Chloroflexota bacterium | reverse complement strand
TTCAATGGAATCTGCGATCTATCGTTCTCCGGGACATTGCATGGTGATGGGTACCGCTTCCACAATGGGAGCTATAGTTGAGACACTTGGGATGTCACTCCCCGGTGGTGCTGTTGTCCCTGGAGCAGACTCACGGCGGAAAATCCTTGCTGAAGAATCTGGGCGTACGGCTGTTGATCTGGTTTCTAAAGGTATCCGCCCTTCAAGCATACTAACCACGGATGCTTTCGATAATGCTATTCGGATCTTGCTCGCATCTGGGGGATCAACGAACGCCATCATTCACCTGATAGCGATTGCGGGTCGTGCTGGCATCACACTTGATCTTGATCGGTTCAACGCGTTATCAGAATCAACCCCTGTAATAGTAAATCTCAAACCTGGCGGTAAGTATTTGATGGAAGACCTCTTTTACGCAGGCGGCGTTGAGGCGGTATTGAAGAAAATGTCTGGATCGTTAAATTTGGATTGTTTGACTGTGACCGGACAAAATCTTGGTGACAACATTGCTGATGCAGAGTGCCATAATGATGATGTGGTGCTTTCGATTGAGTCACCCTTAGCTCCTGAGGGTGGGCTCACCATTTTGAAGGGCTCACTCGCTCCTGATGGCGCTGTGATTAAGCATATAGCGGCATCACCAGAACTTATGAAACATACTGGTCGTGCGGTCGTATTTGAAAATTCTATTGATTTGAAACAACGAATAGATGATCCAGACCTCGATGTGACAAAGGACGATATTCTGGTCATGAAGGGAGCTGGGCCTATCGGTGGTCCGGGAATGCCTGAAGCAGGATTCCTTCCCCTGCCGAAGAAACTTTTGGCTCAAGGTGTGAGAGACATGATTCGAATTTCAGACGCCAGAATGAGCGGTACGGCTTTCGGTACGATCGTATTACATGTTTCGCCAGAATCAGCAATAGGCGGCCCTCTTGCACTTGTACAGTCTGGTGACATGATCACCCTCGATGTGGGAGCTAAGTTATTGGATCTTGATGTCGATCCAGAAGAGCTTCAACGAAGGCGGGATAATCTTGCTGCACCACCAGTAGATGGTGGTTTTTCTCGTGGATATGGCAAGATGTACTCCCGGCATATTACACAGGCGCAAAATGGTTGCGACTTCGACTTCCTTATTGGAAAAACCCCTGTTGAAACTCATGTTGGGGCACTTACCGATAATCAGGGGTTCCACACCGGGTGATTCTTTAACGTGATGGTTTAACTTGGTGTCGGTGCATTCTGCGGTATCAGGTCTGCGTCACGCATGTTGTCCCATAGTGTTGTGGGTATGTTTTGTTGCACCATTTTGATGTTTTGTTCGAGTTCAGCGATTGACTGAGCGCCAGGAATGGCTGTGGCGATTGCCGGATGAGCAAGTACGAACTGTAGGGCGACTGCTTTGAGATCTACTTGATGATCTAGGCATATTTTAGTTAGTTCGCGTGCTTGAGTTACTAAGTTTTCTGAAGCGGGTTCATAATCGAACGTAACAGGCTTTGAAAGATCACGGGCAAGTATCCCTGAATTATATGGACCACCGACAGCGATTTTTACATTTCTCTTAACGCACTCAGGCAGAAATCGTGATAGTCCTGAATGGTCTAAAAGTGTGTATCGTCCGGCAAGAAGGATGATATCGAGATCGAATCGCTGGATGAACTCCAATGGCATCTGCCACTCATTCATTCCACAACCGATTGCCTTGATTACTTTCTGTTCCTTTAATTCGATCAGTGTTGGGAAAGCCTCGTTTAGGGCCTGTTCTTTGCCGTATGTCTCTACATCCGGGTCATGCACGTAAACGATGTCAATACGTTCTGTATTCAAACGCTTGAGACTATCTTCCAGTGAACGGAGAACATTGTCTCTCGTCCATGAATTCACCGCTACCAGCTCGCCAATGCCGTCTGGGTCATCTGGTGCCATTACCCGATCTGACACGGGATCAAGCACTCGTCCGATTTTTGTCGATATGACGAAAGAGTCTCTGTCGGTTGAGCTGTACGAAGAATGTCCGACCCGAGCCTCCGCCCGTCCTGTTCCGTATAGTGGTGCGGTATCCACGTAGGAGATGCCGAGTTCTTGAGCACGGTTGAGGATCCTTACGGCCTCATCATGTGCTGTGCCACCATACAGGCCGTCACCGAGTGTGGCTCCACTTAGAGGCGCAGTGCCAATGCCGAGTCGGGGCACCGTAACACCAGTGTTTCCAAGTTCAATTTTTTTGAATGGGTCCATTTCTATTACTGTCCTGCGTTCAAAGCGCGTTTTATGAACTAGTTGAAACCAATTGAGCGATGGCGTCTCCAACACTTTCTGTAGTTGAAGATCCGCCCAGATCCGGGGTGAGAATTTCACCTTGTTCAAGCAGTTCAAGTACCGCAGCATCTACATCTGCGGCCGCGGTGTGTTCTCCCAGATGACGAAGCATCATGGCTCCAGTAAGGATCTGGGCCATGGGATTGGCAATTCCTTGCCCTGCTATATCAGGTGCAGACCCGTGGGTTGGTTCGAACATAGAAGGTGCGGAGGTATCGGGGTTTATATTCGCACTGGATGCGAGCCCCATACTCCCGGTGATGATCGCTCCGATATCAGTCACGATATCTCCAAACAGGTTTGGCGCGACGATGACATCGAATACCTCGGGTCTTCTTACGAGATCCATGCATGCAGCGTCAATGAGCAGCGAATCTGAGTCGATGTCCTGATACTCCTCGGAAATTTCTTCAAATGTTCGATCCCATATTGTCATGTACCCGAGTGCATTTGATTTGGTGATTGACGTGACATGATTTTTCTTGCCGCGTTCCCGAGCTAGATCGAAGGCATACCTTATTGCTCGAGCACAGCCCTTCTTCGTATATACCGCAGTCTGAACAGCAACCTCATCTGGAGTCTGATGATACGCGAATCCACCTATGTTCAGGTACTCCCCTTCGGTGTTCTCCCTTATCACGGTGAGATCTATGTCATAAGCTTTTTTCCCCGAGAGCGGTGACTTGACACCTGGATACAGTACTGATGGTCTAAGGCAAATGTACTGGTCGAACCTTCGTCGTATTGGCAATAGCAGACCATCCAGAGTGATGTTGTCTTGTATGTCAGGGTGTCCGACAGCACCTAAGAACACGGCATTGAATTGTTCGAGTGTTTTCAGAGCCGTCGAGGGCATCATTTCACCGTGCTTGAAATAATAATCGGAGCTCCAGGGGAATTCTGTGTAATCCCAGGTGATCCCGTATTTGGGTGCAAGGGCATCCAGTACCTTCATGCCTTCGTTCACAACGTCTACGCCTATGCCATCGCCTTTGACGATTGCGATCTTATGAGTTGACATTATTGATAATTCCTATACTTGCTCATGTTTAGAACCAGGGTATGAAACGACGCACGTCTTTCGCTGTATTAACATTTATGGCAGCGAATACTTTGCCATCAACTAGATCGTTCTTCGATGATCTCCAGAACAGCGGCGATGTCGTGCTCGTTTTTACCCTGCGCAATCATTTCAGCAAACATGCGTTGCACTTGAATCGCCAGGTCCAATGCCAAGCCTTCATCGCTTGCAAGTTGTTTGATGATTCCCATGTCTTTGTCGAGGTTACGCACCGGAGCTGCGGAATGTTCGAAGTCTCGTGCTGCTGTGATTGGCGCACTCCGATCGACCATTGTGCTCCCGCCCCAGCTCACCGCGAGTAAATCAGCCGCTATCTTGATGTCGACACCAGCTGAGTTTGCCAGTGCGAAGGCCTCAGCTGCAGCCACAGTGTTAACTCCCACCAAAAGTTGATTTATTAGTTTCATAGCGGTTCCGGCACCGCTCGGGCCCATTAACTTGACGTTAGCGCCCATCTTTGCGAAATACTCGTGGGCAATTTCGAATGCGTGATCACTTCCGCCGACCATTATGGATAGAGTGCCGTCTGCAGCTCCTCCAGGTCCGCCAGAGATCGGAGCGTCGAGGAAGTGAGCGCCCACAGCTTCAGCAGCTTCGGAGCAGGCTCTTGAGGTCGCAATGTCCACGGTACTGTGGTCGACTGCTACCTGGCCGGGTCGCATATTCTTGATCACACCATCATCGCCAAGCAATAAATCGCGCGATGTTTTGACCTCAGGCAGGCACACCAGAACAACATCAACTTTTGATGTTAAATCAGATACTGATGTAGATCCCTTGGCCCCTTTGTCGATCATGGCTTCAATTTTTGATTGTGTTCGAGTGAAAACCGTCAGATCCGCACCTTTCGTGAGGAGATTGTCTGCCATACCTTGTCCCATATTTCCGAGACCTATAAATCCTATTGGCATTATGTAACTCCTCGAATCAATGATTTAAAGTCGACGGTTGCGGAAAACTAAAGTGCCTGGAGGAAATTAGTTCCGTGAGTCGGCGCACAGATTATAGCCAGAACTTAACATATGCTTGCTAAATAAGACATTGATTTGCTCGGTAATAATCAGATGAGATCAAAAACGGCTAACCGAAAGACTCAAGCCCGACTTAATCATCGATAGTTTTGATGTTAGTCGAGTTGCCTTAATCTGGGGTCGAGTCGGTCTCGGAGCCAATCTCCGAAAAAGTTCAACGCCATCACAACCAGGAAGATGGCAAAGCCAGGCCAGAACGAAATCCACCAGGCCTCTTCAATGAACTGCCTGCCGTCACTTACGCTTTTGCCCCATGCAGGAATCGGGTCGGGTATGCCAGCGCCCAGGAAAGACAGAGTGGATTCTGTGAGTATCAGTTGACCCACCCGAAGCGTGGCAATAACAAGAATAGTACTAAGAGTGCCAGGCATAATATGCCTTAAGATTAGCCTGAGGTGAGATGCTCCTGCTATTTTCGCAGCCATTACATATTCCTGACTACGAATTGTTAGAACGTCTGCTCGAACTTGTCGTACGAAAGGTGTCCACGCGACCAACGCGATGATAAAGATCACTACCCATAAGGCAGCTCCACCCTGGTGCAGGAATTGCTGTGCAATAACGAGCGCGATAAGAATGAACGGGAGCGCCAGCCAAACGTCTACAATTCGCATAATTACTTCATCGGTCCAGCGTCCAAAGTAACCGGCTGCCAGCCCTAGGCTGACCCCGATTATGACTCCGGATGTTAGAGCATAAAGGGTTACCTGTAGCGAGATACGAGCGCCGTATATGATACGAGAAAGCACGTCACGTCCAAGATTGTCCCCGCCGAGGATGAATTTGGATCGAGGGAACGAATTTTTCTTGGCCCTGGAAAAAGCAGATTTACCCTTCGTGGTTTCTAGATCGAAGTCGGCGGGATTAGGCACAACATTGTATTCGGGCATTGCTCTGCCCCAGGTCGGAGGAAAATTACGGAATCCGAGAGATTGTTCTATGGGATCCGCAGGCGAGATCACGTGAGCGAATACGCCCGTGATCAACAGAGTAGCCATGAGTAATATTGGTATTAATGGCCATCTACGTACTAAATACCAGGCTTGTGACGCAAAGGAGCGCTTCTGGACTTCGCGCTGTAGAGCGCCCATACCGGATTCAGCCGGTATTGTGGTTGTTTGAGTTTCAGACTGGTGTGTCATAGCGTGGTAATAGGCTCGTTATAGGTCTGGGGTAACTAGTCGTATCGAATTCTAGGGTCGATGTACGCGTACAGAAGATCTGTAACGAATGTCGTTGCCACAATGAGAATCGTGAAAAAGAACACCGCTCCCTGAAGAAGCGGGAAGTCATTGTTATTTACGGCCGTTATCGCCATTTGCCCCATTCCCGGCCACGCAAAAATGGTTTCAACCAGTACAGTTCCGTTCAGCAAGCCAACCACGCCAAGTGTTGCACCGGTCAATGGTTGTATCAACGCGTTCTTAAAAGCGTGTTTCCAGATGACCATGTTATTGCTAACGCCCTTGGCCCTGGCCAGACGCACATACTCAGAATCGAGTACCTCTAACATCGCTGCCCTGGTGATCCTCATGTAGAAAGCGAACCCGCCAGCTGCGAGCGTTATAGTTGGCAGCACCAGGTGTTTTACATCCCAGATTCCATCACCTCGGAGCGCAGGGGGGAATAATCTCCATTGCACAGCGAACAACATAATCAGTACTAATCCCAGCCAGAATGATGGCACAGCCTGACCTAATAAGGCCAAGAATCGACCAATGTAGTCCCCAAAAGACCCTCGCCAGACAGCCGATAAGATTCCAAGGGGGATACCTACCATGAACGATAGTAAAAACGCAGTCCCCCCGAGATGTATAGTCGATGGAAGTCTCTGTGTAACGATTCGGGATACTGGCTTACGATCGAGGATCGTTTCTCCCATATCGCCCGTAAGTGTTCTTCCAAGCCATAGGGCATATTGAACGGGGACCGGTCGATCGAGGCCAAGTCTTTTTCGGAGGGCTGCTTCGCCTTCAGCGGTTATGCCATAGCCTGAGTTTGCGTAGAGCAGTAAAGGATCACCGGCTAATCGGGACAGCATAAAAACTGCGAATGTAGCAGTAATTATGCTGACGAGAGCGAACGNAAANCTTCTGAGGATGAATCGACGCATTNGTTCNTTGAGCTTTANNGNNTACAGTCCGNTTTCACGATGGGTGAGACTACCACAAAATATGCTATAGCGAAGTCGTAAGTAACTTCAAACNNCACANNNTTTNTTGGTTTAAATNANTGACATAAAACCAATAAGAAGAGGCCCACCGTGTGGTGGGCCTCTCCTTTGTTTTCATCAACTACTGTAGCAGTTGAACGGTTACTAAAACTTTGGACTATTTGAGTTCAAGGTTCCAGAGTGAGTTCAGGTTGCTGGCAGCTGCCAAGTCCATCTTGAAGGACTTGATCTTGTTGTTGTTGNAGTAGAAGGCGTCCGGTATAGCGACCACACCTGGTTGCAGGTTCTGGTCGTATACGTAGTCCAGATANTCGTTAGCAGCAGCAGTTGCTGTTGCGGTATCTGATGCTTCGGCCATTTTGGTGTAGAGGTCAAGAATNACTGGAGATTCGAAACCACAGCTGAAGCCACCACGTGTCAGAGTCGTCTGAACAAGGCCCTTCGGGAAGTGCCATGGGTTAGACGCCCTGCCCTTGTCACATGAAGTGATCCATGGGTGGGTGTTGGCGCGACCAACGACAGTAGGTCGGAACGTCGCGTATGAGAACTTCAGCGAGAAAGTCGTGAGTCCGATGTCTGACCAGAAGCCAGCAACAGCATCAGCAACTTCACCCGTGATTGAACCACCACCACCGAGCTCGGGTCCTGCGTAAACAGAGATCTCAAAGGCATGGTCGCCCAGAGGTCCATCTTTNCCGGCNTGGCCGTGGTTGTAGTCATTTTCCTGTGCCTTGATCAGTGCAANTGCACCGTCCGGGTCATAGGGGTACTCATGCTCGCCAGTCCAGTTTGCGTGCTCAGCGCTGAAGTATTCAACGTGAACAACTTTACCGAGACCGGCAACGAGAGTTTCGTTTACGAGGTCACGGTCTATTGCAATGGCCAAAGCTCGGCGAATGTTCTTCGCCTGTTCTAGGTCACCGTCGCCGTGTGAGGAGCCAGGCTTACCAATCCACGGAAGGTCGTGGACGAATGTCGCCTTGGGCGGAACGGGGTCACCAGTTTTTGCCAGGGTGTCTTCCCAGAGGTTTCCGGAGAAGAACAGACCAAGCTGAACAGCTCCACCAGCAGTACTCTGTGTGAACGTGGTCAGGTCGAGTTTAGCTGCGTCTTTAGGCTCGAGGTGGGCCATGTCTACTTCACCGGTGCGAAGTAGAGCGAGTCGGGTAGTCGGCTCAGCTACCTGAATGAACTGGATGCGTTCTGTTTTCGGCTCGAGATCTGCTAGCCAGTGTGTACCTTCTCGGTTCACAATGGTGTAGGACTCGCCAGTTATCCACTCTTCTACCTGGTAAGGACCTGTGGCCACAATGCGGTCCGCAACAAAGTCGGCGCCTTGTTCATCAAAAGCCTTCTTTGAGAAGACGTTAAATGCTTGGCCGGACTGGCTGACGTAGTCGTCTTTCCAGGTTGAGTCGTAGGCTGCGAAGTCGAAAGTGATCGTAGTGTCGTCAACGGCTGTCCATTCGCCCCATAGACCGGCAAAGTCACCAGCTTGTCCATGAATGGACTCAGGGTTTGTGGTGGCGTTAGCGTCATTCATTGACCATGCAACGTCAGCTGCGGTCATTTCGCCTGCGTCGTATCCGTCGACAACCTGGAATGGTACGCCGCTCTGGATATTTACAGTAGCGCTTGAAAGGTCACTAGCTATAGTGAAATCAGTTGCAAGCCACGGAAGGTGGCTGTCGTCAGGTGCTCGNCGGAAGAGAGTTTCTCCGATACCNAGNTTCTTNANACNATCANATGACTGGTTGGCTCCACGGCCATTCTCACTGCCCAGTGTTGAACCGCCCGTGGCTATAACTGCGATGCCAGCGGGAGTGGAAGTNNNNGGAGCCTTNATNAGCTCTTCNGGNGCTGCTGCNGGTGCCGCTGGCTGTGCCGTGGCGGTCGCAACAACNANNACTTCTTTTTCNACTGTAACGGTGTCACCCTTTACAGTTTCGACGACTTTTTCAACGATTGTGTCGCCNTTNACCTNNACTNNTTTTTCNACNNCNACNGTCTNTGANGACNNNNACNGTTTCNGTACCNCCACANGCGATNACNGCNGTCATGGCCANACTNAGAAGAAGTCCAACGATGAACTTAGTCTTATTTATATTAAACAAATAAATTCCTCCTAAATGACGTGCAAACCCCGTTTGGGATTTGACCGTGAAACCAGAATTATCCGGTCACTCGCCATAAATTGTTTTCCTCGTTGAAGCATTTTTCACAATCACGTTTTGAACTGACTGAGAGTCGCGAACAAACGTTGACGCGTTGATGCTGCCTCAAAGATACAACGAAGATAGTAGAAGTATTGGATGGCAGTGTCAACGTTGTTGACCTTGTTGCAAAGCTTTTTTAAGAAGTGGATCCACCGTTACGATAATCTAGCGTCAAATTAGGCACGTTATCTCCATTAATGAAGTTGATCACGTTGTCGATGACCATGTTCAGTGAGACTATTAATGCTTCATTCGTGTTCGACGCTATGTGTGGTGTCAAGATCAGATTTGGAAGTTGATTCAATATTGATTGCGGATTTAACGGCTCCCTGTTAAAAACGTCCAGAGCTGCACCGGCGATAGTTTCATTTGCCAGCGCCTCTGCTAGAGCTCCCGTATCTACCAGGTCACCGCGCGCTGTGTTGATAAATAGAGCGGTAGGTTTCATCTTTGACAATTCCGATGCCCCGAACATCATTCGGGTTTCCGGTGTTAATCTCGCATGTACGGATATTGCGTCAGAATTAGTGAGTAGTTCTGAAAAACTTACTTCAGTCCAGTTGAGTTTTTCACTTTCCTTAATAGACTCACTAACCGAATTAATCAGGATTCTCATTCCTATGCCTGAGGCAATTTGGGCTAATCGAATCCCAATTGAACCAGTGCCTACAATTCCTAAAGTTTTACCCGCAAGCTGGGTTAGTTGGCCACCTGGCCATTCCCCTATTCTTACTCGTTGGTCCAGCTGTGGAATCTTCCGAGCCAAGGAAAACAGAAGGGCGAGAGCATGCTCAGCTACAGCAACTGTGGAAGAATTGGGAGTGTTGGTTACGATCACACCTAATCGTCGTGTAGCTTCCAATGAAACATGGTCTGTTGCAGTTCCCAAGAGTGCAATATGCTTGAGATCTGGCGAAGTCGATTCCAGTACGCTGTTTGTTAGAAGCGTATTACTTCGAGCCAAGATTATCGTATGAGCGCCAGACATCCTCTCAATTAGTTCTCCAGAGTTTTTCGGTCGGTTCGTATACGACTCGACTTTTATATCTGGCAATCTGTTCAGGCGAGCTAGGGCAGCTGAATCGGCGAAAACCGGAGGATAGTCGTCAGGTATAACAATTTCCATATGTATATTTGAAACTTCTGTATTCAAATGTGATCATCCTAATCGTCTTGGACGATATTGAATCGGCGTTGATTGAACACTAGCATCAATAAATATCATGTTTCAAATTAACTAAAGCGTGCCTGTTTACTACGGTAGCCAAACAATAGGAGCATATAGGTGAAGTTGATTCTTTGCACGTTCATGTCGTTGCGAGTTTAACTCGATGCTAGGATTGTCAACACTTAGTTAGAATTTTCCTTTAGATTTGTTTATCAGTATCGGAGACTTGGTAATGGCGCGAGTTCGAGTGATGT
>NYZY01000009.1 GCA_002687335.1 Chloroflexota bacterium | reverse complement strand
GGCGCGTTTCTCTTTTCTAAGGGGTTCTATGTGATGAGGACCAAGCAGGCCAGCCGTCCCACGCCTCACTGAATGTCAAACGCGTTTGATTAGATCCGTCGGCATTCATTACGAAAATTTCGATAAATCCATCGCGGTCAGAGTCGAATACTATATTTGCACCATCCGGAGACCATGACGGGGAGCTGTCCCAAAAATCATTGTAGGTAAGGCGTTCTAGGTTCGACCCATCCGCGTCCATTAGATAAATCTCTTGGTTTCCATCACGATCAGAGTCGAATGCTATCTTCGATCCATCCGGAGACCATGAGGCTGAACTATTCCAGGCGTCGCCAGACGTAAGCCGCATCTGACTAGAACCATCGACGTTCATAACGTGGATATCCACGTAGGTTCTACCGTCGTAAATCCTGTCGGAGTTAAATGCAATCTTAGAACCGTCTGAAGACCAATCCGGCAGTATCTCCCATGAGTCACTATAGGTCATACGCGCTTGATTCGAACCATCAATATTCATAATGTAGATCTCTTCATTACCTGCACCGTCCGAGTTAAAGGTGATCTGCGATCCATCGGGAGACCATGATGGAGCGCTATCTCCAGCAAGGGTATTTGTTAGACGTGTCTGTTTAGACCCGTCGGCATTCATCACGTAAATTTCAGCGTTACCATCCCTATCCGAACTGAACGCTATCCTTGAACCGTCTGGAGACCATGATGGGGAGATGTCCTGTGCGTCGTTATATGTGAGACGCGTTTGATCAGATCCATCTGTATTCATCACGTAAATTTCCGTGTTTCCATCACGATCAGATTCAAACACGATCATCGAACGGTTTCCACTAAACGGGGTTTTAGGAGTCAAAGGCGATATTTCATTAGGGTTATTTTCTAAATAACTACATGACACAAAACTACCGAAGAGTAGGATCGCGATCGTTGAACTCATTAATATCTTGGTTAACGTGCCCTGCATTTACACCTCTGAAGTGCCATAGCCTGTAACCACCAACGCCAGGATATCTCCCTCAATCAAAAGATGTTCCTGATTCCGTTATTGGCTGTTCGGAAGGGAGGACAGGAGTGACCATTGTAAGTAGTGCAGGCAACACCAGTATCGATGCCGTTAAGGCCAACGCGATCATGGTTCCGGTCAGAATTCCATATGACGAAAACATAGGCATAGGGGCAAATCCCATCACAGCGAACCCGCCAATGGAAGAACCCGCCGAAGCCATTAGAGCCATACCGGTTCCTCTGGCAGCTTTACGGGCCGCATCGGACGGAAGGATAGATCTATTCATCTCCTCCCTGAAACGTTCGGTCATATGGATCGAATAATCAATCCCTACGCCGATAGACACAGCACCAATCGTGGCAGTCACGAAATTGAGGTCAAACCCAAAAACATGCATTATTCCGTAAAGCCAGATAACAACCAGCCCGATAGGAATTACAGTCACTACTGCAAACCTGAATGATCGCATAGCAAACACCAAGACAATCAAGGCCACGCCTGCCGCTATCGGAATAGACCTTTGCAAGGAGGAAGTGGTGGCCTTCAATCCTTCATTTCGGGTAAACGCTGAACCGGTGAGACCATAAGATTCAATAGCTGAAATTGTTGTAAGTGGATCTAAATCACTACGCAAACGTTCAAATGCCTCGCCAACGTTGCTCTGCTGGCGGGTGCCCGGAAGTAAGACAGTGATACGTATAAAGTCTTTGCCCTCGGAACGACGATAAACACTGGCCACTCTATCGGAGTTGTATATAACGTCACCGTCCGAGTTATAAACACCCTCTGCAACAGCCAGTTCCAAGGCAGCTCGAATTCCGGATGTCGTATCGGGCAAACCATTACCATCCGCATCAGTGATTTCAATGCCAGTTACAGTTAACGCCCGTTGCCGAGCAAAATCCGACTCGGTATTGTGGCGAATAATTGCTAGCGGATCCGGAGGCAGGTAACGAATTGTTCCATCACTGTGACGAGCCAGTGTTTGATTAGTCTGTAAGTTTTCATACAACGACGTCAGTGCATCAATTGTCGACTGATCAGCAAGGTTACCGGATATCAGGATAACGGCCGGTTCTCCGCCTCGTTCACCTAAGTGTTCGTCTGTTTTATCCAGACTTACGACAAAGTCTGAACTGGAAGAGAAAAAATCTTCTGCGTCAAACGTCGAATCTAGACGAATCGCCATTAGCAAAGCCACAACTGTAATTACTGTCGTGACCGACAATACTGCGATTCTGTATCTGACAACCGATTCAACTATGTATTCAGAAAACCGCGCCGCAACTGGGTATCCAGTTTCATTGACTGCCATCTTGTTCTCATTAGAGCGTGCAAAACGCTTGCCAATAAAGAACGGGACCACTATCAGCAAGATAAATACAACCGACAGTAACGTCAAACCAATCAGTGTGCTGAGTGCGATCATAATAATGATGGCAGAGCCGGCACCTACGGTTATACCCAATCCTCCCAAAATTCTCAACCATCGATTCAATTTTGCGGATATAGGTAATTCAGCCGCGTTTTCTTCAGCTCGACTAACAGCAAGGGGAACAACTAGCCCGAGTACGATGAATGCGGATGCGACAGCAATGCCGGCAGCAAATCCAAAATGAACAACAGCTTCGATTCCTGACGACGTATTGGAAAGAAATGCTATTGAGTCACTCGCGAAGGCAAGGATCAAAGCACCACCAACTCCTGTGATACCGAGTCTAAAAGCGTGGGCGGGTACGTTACCTAAACCTTTTTCCTCCTGATATCTGCGAATTGCATGAACGGCAAAATCGACACCTAAAGAAATCATTGCAATTGGAACAATGAGGTCGTTGATAAGACCACTTTTGATCCCAATTAAGGTTGATATCCCTTTTAGCCATATGATCAGTGCTGCTAGTCCGACACTAGTGAACGCCACGGACCAATAGGAACGTAATGCGATTCCGACTATTGCCAACGCTATGATTGCCGTTAGTGTGATAAAGATTCCAGCCTGCTGTCCTTGTTCTTCCGATTCCAGATTGACGTCTATAGCTATGGCCCAGATTTGGAAACTGACCTGATTTCCTCTGAGAATATCTTGTACCTTACGACTGAACTCTTCTTTATTTAACGTGGCTTCATCACCAGTGAGGTTTATCGATAATGCACCACCCCCGAGCTTTTCGTTATCGGCGAAAACATTGAATATCAGTGCTGGTGCAGTCCACCAAATGATCTCCTCCCCGAACAGCACCTTCACTTCACTAGTGGCTTTTACAGATATATCGTCTCTCAACCCCGACGTTTGAGAGTTCGAAAAGAGTAAATGAATAGCAAATTTCACCTGCTCATCCGATGCCTCGGAAAGAGTTGTGGAAAGTAAAGGATGCTGGCGAAGTACTTCATCCACAGCATTTGCGAGAGAGGTAACGCCGGAAACCTGCCTGGCACTCTCGCTATCGTAATAGCTAAAAAGATAAGACTGAACATCTAACCCAACTACGGCCAGATCACCGTCCTGATCTTCGGCAATAAGGTTACTTTGATTGACTAGCAGTTCATGAAGATCCGATTGTTGAAGAACATCTCCATCCCTAGCCTCGACTACTAAGCTAATGACGTGAACCGGAGATTCAAAAACATCGTCGATTTTGCTCTGCACATCAAACACTTCTCCCGTGGGATTCTGAGACGCCTCAGGAGGAGTGGGCAGTAACACAATCGGAAGAACTAAAAGTAAAGTACCCACAAGTGTTGCGGTCAAAATTACCGTCGAAAATCGATCCAGAAAATTCGCAAGCTTTGAGATGTATGGCGAAGCAAATTTATTTCTAGCAGACAACATTGGGGTCAAATCGATGCATATATTTAGTCTGTGGTGTAACCGTTTTCATCTACAACGCGGTCAGATGGTTTCAACCCGGATTTCGTAGTAAATTCCACCCGATTACCTTCCGGATCATTTACGTAGAATGCTCTTTGGCCATCTGCTCGCTCCAAGGGCCCTTTTGTGATCTCATATCCAGCTTCCCGCATTGCTATCAGGGTCTCATCAAAATTCTCAACTTCAAATGCTGTATGGATATTTGGAGCGTTATCATCTTGTCGCTGCACGAGATGGACCATAGTCCCATCCGATGCCTGCATCCAAATTAGTCCATCACCTGATTCTTGGGATGGAATAACTTCTAAGCCAAGCAGGTCTCTCCAAAAACCGAGAGCTCTGATTCGATTCCTAATGGGCATAGATTGATGGTTTATTGTGTTTATTTTAACTTTTGCCATTTTGTTTTAGTTACGAATGATTACTGAAATTCCTCTTGGTCAGCTGAGTTTTCCATGTGCCGTATCAAGCGCTTCGCGGCAAAACTCTGCTACTGCGCGTGGCATATAACCCGGCTCTCGTGACTGCTGTACGCTTACCTCGGCAAACACAGGCATGTCTTCTAATTTGTTTGATCTGAGTGCCGAAAAAAATCCGGTTATATCAATGCCGCCGGCTCCCGGCAAGCAAAACTTAATTTGCTCACCCACTTTTTCGCCATCCTTGATGTGAACCATCGATGCATACGGAGCACAAAGATCAACGCTATGAACCATATCGCTACCTTCAACCACGAAATGTGAAATATCAAGATCTAGTTTTAGATTTGGATGGGCTGTCTGCTCCATCATCCAAACAGCCTTTTCAGGTGTCTCAAAATCAGTCCCTGCATGAGCCTCGATGGCAATAACCACATCATCTACTGCAGCCATGTCTGCAAGATTAAGAAAAGCATCACGCATTTGGTTTTTGCCTGAATTCCAAGGGGGTGCTGAATGGCCGGGAGTTGTGGTAACCAATATAGGTGAGTCGTCAAAATGTAGGCGCTGAGCCATCTCAAATTTTTTCTTCGTTAGATCGTACATAGCTACCCGATCATAGTATGGAGCACAGACGTCTATATTCCCGAAAATAATTGGTGATGGAAAGCCAAGATCCTGTACTAGCCTGACAAGGTTCTCCTGTTGATTTGTTGAAAAATTAGTAGGAGAGGACGGCCATTCTTCACTGACACAAATTTCGAGCGCGTCATATCCGGCTTCGCTAATGATCTTTACTGATTCAAATGGATCGACCATTTTCAGAGCATATGTTGAATATCCAAATTTAAACGCCAAAATTCCTCACTTCAAAACTCAAGTACGATGAGACAACAATAATCGAATTATCGTCCTTGATAAGGCATTGCTCGAGTAGGTTTTTGCTATATCCCTGATCTGGCAGTACCCAGTACATCTGGATTAATTAGATTTTCCGGAATCTCTCCATTCAAAACTCTTACGACTTCTGCGGCAGTACGTCGCTCAAGCTCAAGCGTCGAAGCCTGAGAAAAAAATGCGGTATGCGGCGTGATGATCACGTTTTCTTGAGTCATAAGTGCGCCGGAAGGATCTGGTGGAGTCGGCTCAACGACATCAAGCCCTGCTCCTGCAATATGTCCACTTTGGAGAGAAGCCGCTAAAGCGTCCTCATCAATCAGGCCACCTCGCGCACAGTTGATCAGAATCGAACCAGGTTTCATCTTTGCCAACTGAGGAGTGCTGATCAAATTTTCAGTTGACGGGATCAGTGGAACGTGTAGCGATATGAAATCAGATTCTCTTAGGAGATCGTCAAATGAAACGGCACTAACACCATCTAGTTGTACCCCTGGCTTGATGAGTGGATCATAGGTAAGAATGTTCATACCAAACCCAACTGCTTTATTTGCCAAAGAACGCCCTATGCGACCGAAACCGACGATACCAAGGGTTGCTCCTCGAGTGCGATGCATAGGCTGATTTAGTACGACGGAGTTCCAACCTCCTGATAAAACTGATCGAGTATGTGGGCCCAAACGACGATTCAACGCCAAAATCATCCCAAGGGCATGATCAGTAACCTCATCCATACAGTAGTCAGGGACATTGGTTACAACAATTCCAAGCTCTGTAGCTTTTGGTATATCGACGTTGTCCACACCAATGCCATATCGCGCCGCTATCTTGCAGTTCGTCGCAGACTCGAGAACCTGCCCAGTAACCTGAGCGAAACAAAACATGATCGCATCTACGTCAATAGCCAGATCAACAAGAGTTGCCTCCGAGTCATCAGGAGCAACGACAAGTTCAATTCCCGCAGCTTCTAGGACCTCTCTTTCAGGATCGGTAGAAGGCCAGACATAATCAGTTATCAGCACTTTCGAATTCATGGGTCAGAATGATACCTGCCATCGAAATGAAAAACCTAAATTTCTGCCGAAATGTAACACCAGTCTACGAAACGATATTCTCCATGGGCTTAAACATGCATCCCTCCACAAAAAAATCGAAAAAATCTGGTGCCGTTTCGAGCTCGATGTGTTGCACGGTAGTAGCGAGTTTTTCGATTTCACGACGTTTACTGGTCGATAACAGCATTATCACAGCACCCTCCAGGGATACATTCCCCACTTTCTGAACTTTTTCGATCGGTACGTTCGCAATGAATCCAATGTCAATCGCATTCGATTCATTTACGTAATTAGCGAATCCGCCGGCCAAGTAAAGTTTTTCAAAACTGTCAGTAGGTAATCCGTATTCACGTAATACAATCGCCTGTCCACAATAATTTGCTGCTTTTGCTTGGGCCAGCGCCGAAATATCGGACCTTGTCAATGTTAAACCGTTATCTTCAGAGAATTCGTAGGATCCAGAACCATCAGAAAACTTTCCAAGCTCATCCATGAGATTAACACGTCGAAGTTCAGCGAGTAAATCTATGAGACCAGACCCACATATTCCTACGGGAGGTGCGTCACCTATAACATCCTGTGATACCACTGAACCTTGATCATCAATCACGATTTTTTCAACGGCTCCATCGTATCCTGGCATTCCATAAGTTACTTGCCCTCCTTCGAACGCAGGCCCTGCGGGACAGGAAGCAGCATATAATTTTTCACGGTTGCCAATGACCACTTCGGTGTTAGTGCCGACATCGACAAGTATCACCGGCTCGATCTGATCTTCGATACCCAGCGCCAATAAGTCAGCAGCCGTGTCAGCACCAATGTGTGATGCTATTAGAGGTCCACCGTATGCTATTGCTTTGGGGTGTATNCTCAAACCAAGTCCGGAGGCGGAAGTGGTNAGTGCGGTAGTTNCTCTTTCACCAGCNTTGAATTCCTCTTCTACCAATGACTTGTACGGNCGTGTCCCAATACTTTGCACATCNATACCAAAAAAAAGNTCGCGCATCGTNGTATTACCAACGGCAACGATCTCAAANATTTGCCGGCGCCTGATNTTTAATANNCGTACCATCTCTCCAATTTCAAANTTGATCGAAGAGACGATGACCGATTGAAGTTCCCCTGAGTCTGGTCCNCCATCATATGAGATGCGGTTCATNACATCACTTCCACCAAAACGTTGAGGATTTTCAAAAGAAGCTGTGTACTCAATTTCACCTGATTCCAGGTTCACCAAGTTCAAAACAACGGTTGTAGTTCCCAGATCAGCCGCTATGCCATAAATCGCACCGGTATATCTGTCAACAGTGACTGGACCTTTCGGGCTATCAAACACGACGTCCTGTTCGAATCTCGTATACGAAGGCCGTAACGTAACGTCACGTTTGAGACCCGAAGTAAGAATTCTGGGCTGACGACGCAGGATCGCAAATTCAATTTCAGCAGACTGATCAGCCACGAATGCTTGACACGCAAGTCGGTAATCACCCCTCAAAAATTTCTCAGAGGTTGTTTGAGGAGTAATGGCCTCTGCACCCTTACGGATTTCTACTATGCACTCATGACACTCCCCAGTTCGTCCACAGGATGTAGGGACTCTCACGGAAAGTGAATCGGCAAAATCAAACAGCGACTCACCTTTTTCGGAGTCAAGCTTTTGAGAGTTGAGATAAACAGGACTCAAATTAATATCGCCTCGGGGTCTAAAAGCACATTTATTTTAATGTGCACCTCCCCACAATTTCACGCCAACAGGTTAACGCGGGTTAAGTTCCAGTTGAAGATTACTTGTCCCAGGCATCCCTATAATCAATCAAATCGCTGCCGGCGCAGGCAGGTAGAGCAGTAGGATCGCTCGTAAAAAATTGGTTACGACACCCAAACTTCGCCGTACAACGACTATCAGCATTCTTGTAAGGGCAACGAGTCTGCATTACTTCATCAGCGGTTACCGCTATATCTTTATAAATGTTGTAAAGACGATCCAGACTAACCCGAGCCCGATCGGCATCCACTGCAAGATCCTCTTTTCGAACTGGTTTTTCATCCATGAGATATCCAGACTCTACCGATGCCCATGATTAACCGGACTTTAGTTCTTCTAAGAGCACAATCAACTCTTTAGCTTTATCAACAGCTTCCACGGCATTATCACCGTAAGCATCCGCACCCATTTCATCGGCGAAATCCTGCGTTACAGGCGCTCCACCAACCATAATTCTGACTTCATCACGCATACCCATGTCTTCAAAGGTTGCAATTGTACGACCCATATTAGGCATCGTAGTCGTGAGGAGTGCGGACATTCCCACTACATGAGCCTCATGCTCCTCGACTGCATCTATAAAGTCCTCAGGAGACGAATCGACCCCTATATCGTGAACTATAAATCCTGCTCCACGAAGCATCATGATACAAAGATTTTTTCCAATGTCATGCAGGTCTCCTTTAACAGTTCCCATGATGACGATCCCTGCGGGTTTTGCTCCTGAAGCTGACAATATAGGCTCGATATGAGCCATTCCAGCTTTCATGGCCCGGGCGGCAACCAGAACCTCTGGTACAAAAATCAAGTTATCTCGAAATTTCACACCAACAATTGCCATACCATTGAGTAAACCATCATCAAGAAGTTGATTGGCTGAAAAACCATCTTGCAAAGCTTGTTGAGTGATTCGGTCTACTTCGGTGTTATTTCCGACAATTAGCTCGTACGCCATCTCCTGCATAATCGGCGCAGTAGGTTCAATAGCTTCGGAAATGTGCTTATGTTCACCCGGGTTCGTTACGTATTCTAGTTCTCGTGCCAGGCCATCGTGAGTGATAGGCATAATTATCTCGAGTTGTACTTATCAGCTTATAGTGAATCGGTCAGAGCCGACTATTTATTGTCTCATCAGATCCAAAGAAAATGAATCGGAATTTGTTCATCTATTCATCTATATATAAAACTCTTAATTGTCACCACGTTCGGCTACCCAATCTTCAACAGCAAGTGGAATCTCAAGCAGATTCTCGAGCTTGGTCTTCAAAGGAATAGCACATTCAGGTGCGATAAGCTGGACCCCAGCATCAAGTGCAGCGTTTACTTCGGCTCTCACTTCTGCGGGTCCTCGGGCATAAAGAGTAGTAGGGTTGTTGATATTGCCAACCAATCGTATCTTGCCATTGACAGCTGCCATTGCTTCAACGGGATCGTTCTTGGAATCAAAATGGAAAGCCGCCATTCCCGTCTCGGCGATATATGGCATGCGGTCAACGGTTGATCCACATATATGAAGCATGATCGGTACCGAAAGTTCTTCCTCAAGTTCTTGATGCATTTCAAGTAGAAAACGCTTGTAGTACTCGCCACTGACGAGATCACCGGTGGCATGATCTGGCACGGTCAACACGTCGGCTCCTGCATCAATCTGGGCCTGACCATATATTATTGTGGCTTCCTTCAACGCATGAAGGGCCTTCATAGTTTCATCAGGATCGTCGACAGTCCCTAATAAAAATGGTTCGACACCAAACACGTGGTAAGCCAGCGTCCAAGGTCCCATTGTCTTTCCAACAATGGCCACTTCGTCCCCGTACTCATGTTTGAGTATGCTGATCGAATCAGTGATCGCCTTGGTATCTTGATGTTCAAGAAAGTTTGAGGGAATCTTTACTTCAGATGAACTTTTCCAAATAGGATTGGACATTCTTACAGTGGGCCAGTTGTCTTTTTGTTCCCATTGCATGTCGCAACCAAGGGCAGAAGATTCTTGAATTATTGAGAAGTATGGTGAAATCGCATCAAAACCAAGTTCTGTGTATCCGGTTGCAGCCAAGCGCGCATTAAGTTCACCGTCGCGGTGTGCATCTGGAAATGAAGCGCCGACGAGATCCATCAGTTCGACGGTCGCAACATTAGTCGGATTGCAAACTGGTGGTCGGTCAACAGTTTCCCCTGCAAGTGCAGCCATAACCCGTTGACGGGAGGTCATTTTTTCAAGTGTAGGTGACATAAATTCCTTACGAGTCCGATCTACTAATTTTGAGCGAAACCGAGTGTCTGAGTATTCATCTGACCTGCAAGCTCATCTTGTTCAAGCTGCGCTTCAACCGCACTTACGTTCCTTGCCAATGGAAGAATCAAGCGAGCAAAATTATCGTATTTTCGACCATCTTCAAAGGAAAATTTATCTTTGTCCACCCGTTCGCAATTGGAATATTTTATGAAACCACCTACGGCCGCTCGTATGCGCATTTCCGCGCGCTCAGCATCTCCCTCAGTCGAAACGGTGTAGACGTGTTTACCGCCCTCTTGAGCTCCTGTTATAACGAAGGTTAATTTTGTTTTAGTGTCTGGCGCTGTTATTTTGCCAGTGGGGATCGCCACAGCAGGATCTTTTTCTACTGCCGCAATAAACATAAAGCGCAATGCACGATCTAGGTATAGGTCGGAAATCAAACGAAGCTGGTCATTAGTACCATCGACAGCCTCTACGTCGCCCAACTGGATGCACCTATCCCGGATCTGTTCTATCCGATCTTCAATACCGGACAACTTACTGTAGGAAAAAACTGTTAGCACACCAGACTTGATGAAAAGACCTACGGAAACTTGGTGAAAATAAGGATCGATTGAGACCAATTCAATACAATTACCGAGTTCTTTCACTAGACTGGCTACTTTTGGCTGGCCTGCCGACGAACGCATCGTTTTTCTCTCCAAACCAATTACTCATGTAATTCTGAAAACCAACTATCGAGCTTTCACCGATTGTACTAGTGAACTGATGTGTTCAGCAGTAGTTCCGCAACATCCGCCCACAATATTTATTGGAAGGTCTGCTAGCCTCAAAAAATGTTTAGACATGAACTCCGGCGTTTCCAGATAGCATGTCTCGCCTCCTCGAATTACCGGCAAACCAGCGTTGGACTGCACTACTAAGAACTTATCAGTAACCGCCCTCATCTTTGTCGCTATCTCAACCATACGCTCAATACCGTTTCCACAGTTTGTTCCAACTACATCAGCGCCCGCTTGCTCCAATCCTTGAACTGCCTGTTCAGGAGTAACTCCCATCATGGTGAAATATCCGCGCGGACCTTTGTCAAATACCATGGTCGACATTACA
>NYZY01000008.1 GCA_002687335.1 Chloroflexota bacterium | reverse complement strand
TCGGCTGAAACCGGAGCTGATTGAAACGCTGACTCCGAAACGTGATGGGACACCGCTTCAACAGCTTGCATACAAAGCTCGGGATAAACGACTTATCGCTGAATGCCGCAGTAAGGCAGTCGAGGTGCAGACCTGGCTTACGGCCCACGTTGACGAGCATATGATGACCGAACCATTAGGAATGCCGGAGTGGGCAAGTGCGATGACCGAGTTCGACTTTATTGAACGGGGTCAACTTAGAAATACATTTCACTACCAAGGTTGCATTCACGGTGACGAAAGTTGCCCTGATGAGGCTCCAGTCAACTGCACTGCATGCGAGGGTCGGGATGAGTAATCTCGGTCGCCCCAAAGCAATCCCCGCACGGCTGATTCCGGAGCTTTTGCAACACCGACAGCAGGGTTTATCGTGGGAAGAGTTAGCCCGTTGGTTACGCAACACCTATGCGGTCGACTGCAGCCGGTGGGCGGTCCGTCGGGCTGTTCTCGGACTCGGGGTGTACGAGAGGCTGTAATGCACGCGGGGTAGTGGACAAAGGTGACCATAATTCAGTATCAATCAGGGACTCTCCGTACTGGTATCCCTCTGTCCTTAGATACCCACGCACACGCGAACCGCACACGCCCGTGTCGCGTGCATGTGAGAACTAACTGTCACGGGAGTCCCACTACTACCCATTCCTCCACACTCCACAGCCTACCCCCCCTTCCAAACGCCAATACCCTCCAGCCCAACTCGCCCACGCGCACGATGAGCCGCGCGATAAAAGGCATTATTCCTACTCAAACCGACTTTTCAGAGACGAACTGATGCCGGTTAGGTTGTGGTTGTGGTGACTGGTCTCAGCACCCTGACATCCACCAATGGATTTGTCTTAGTGTGATGCGTCTATCGTCTCGTTCCATCCCATAGAACAATCACATATCTCGATTGAATAAGCAGGTCGTACAAAAAGAAACATCTGGCTACCAACGCTTTCATGGCTAAATCACGTGAAAATACTCATGGTACCTTCACGACTAAACACCCGCTGAGAGAATAGTCTGGTTTACAAGTTAGTGCGGTTATTCATATTGCCGATGAAGCGGTTGTAACGGATATTAGTCAACGGCACATCTACTAGAGATGACCGATCTGGTCAACCTAACTAAATAACCGGCTTGTTTGGGCCGACACGATGAGATACTCATTTCTTTGAAGACATAGTTGAATAAAACGAGGCCTTGTAAGGCGTCATTTCGATTCTAGAAGTTGAATTCCGTGCAGTTTTGTACATCGAAAATAACGGTCCTAACGATAATTTCTGTTGCGCTTTTTTCGGCCTGTACTTCAACAGATGGTAAGACGGATCCTCAAGAGCTGCGAGAAATTGCTCAAAGAATGAACCTAAGCCCGTTGATGATCAGTGAGGTTCATTCTCCAGAACTATTTGATCTCGGCCAATCACTATTTTTTGATCCAATCTTGAGCGGTAATCGAAACATTTCATGTGCTACATGCCATCATCCGTCGGCATCGACTGGAGATGGATTACCGGTTTCGATAGGAACGGGAGGAAAAGGTTTATCTGTCCAAAGAGAATTGGGGTCAGATCGAAAATTTATCGCTAGAAATTCCCCAGAGCTGTTCAACAGAGGTGATCCAAAGTGGCATTCCCTCTTCTGGGATGGCCGAGTAGAGTTCAACTATCCGCAAGGGATAAAAAGTCCTGCCGGTAATGACCTTCCAAAAAGTGTGCCAAATGTCCTTGTGGCTCAATCAATGTTTCCTGTCACATCCAGAGATGAAATGTTGGGTTTTAAGGATGAATATTCAGTTAATCCAGGTGGGAATGATATTTCAGAGCTTGATGATGAAGAACTCATTTGGGAAGCTCTCATTGATCGCGTGCTTACGATACCCGAATACCAGATACTGTTCTCAAAAGCGTTTCCGAAAGTAAGACGTGAAAATTTCACTTTTGTGCACGCAGGAATCGCCTTAGCGGCATTCCAGTCTGATGCATTTGCTTTTTCCAACAGCCCGTTCGACCAATTTGTCGCTGGAGACAATTCGAGCCTCTCAGATAACCAACTGAAAGGATTTAGTCTGTTTGTTGGTAACGCAAAATGCACGAGCTGCCATAGTGGGAATTTGTTCACAGATCAAGAATTTCACAACATAGCTTCTCCACAGACGGGCCCTGGACAGGGTCTAGCATCACCGGATGACTACGGACGATTCACCGTGACCCAAGATTTCGATGACCTTTATGCTTTTAGAACTCCTCCTTTGAGAAATGTTGAACTGACAGGTCCCTGGTTTCACTCGGGTGCGTTCAATTCACTTGAAGAAGTGGTCAAGCATCACATTGCACCGCTAGAGTCATTAGAAAAATACCCAAAGTCAAATTCTGGAGTTAATTTGCCATCTACCTATANTAATAGTTGGAGTTCTCGNCAGTTTAGCCGAAGTGCCGTTGATGAAACTGGGGCATCTCTGGCAGGTTTTTACACTCATATTTTTTCTGAGCAAGAAAGAATCGATCGAGTCAAAACCACATTGGATAATTCACTTCAGAATCTCCCGACGCTCACTGAACAGGAGATCGATTCGATCGTTGATTTTTTGATCTCGCTTACAGACCCTGANGCCCGAGATCTGAGCGGCTTGATTCCAGAGACAGTGCCAAGTGGATTAATGGTCGAGTAACAATTGCGGAAACAAATTGACAGATTAAACCCAAGGAACAGACAAGAATGATGCAATAACGATGAACTAAGACAAAAGACAATCTAGCGAGATTAGAACGTAGTCACAGCTGTAGAGTTGCAGATGAAAATATCAAAGAAGATACCGGTACAAAAAGAGGAATTGAGGTTTGCAAAATTATGGCAAATAAACTAATTGATGTTAGCAAGTATCGTTAGGTAGTAAGTCATGACGTTCAAGAAATACCCTATGTATTTCATTCCTGCGATGGTTCTGGGGCTGTCTTTTATCGGACTGATCATTTTTTTATTCTTGCCCAGATCACAACCACACAATTACCCTCCAGAACCNTTTACGCCCATAAAAGAACTCATGCTTTGGAGCCAAAATCTCAACAGTGATTTTGGCTCCAGTAAGCAAGCTGCTGAAATCGAAGAAAATGTTCCAACATTCTCTAACATAGCTTCATCTTTCGAATCTCATGCACTAATCGAAAATCGTTATCCGGGGATAGCGGTTTTTGATTTCGACCGAGACGGTGATATGGATTTTTATGTCACCTCGGCCGAAATTACTGCATTATTCCAGATCACTCGAGGAGGAACTAATAAATTTTTCGAAAATCTAGAGAATAATGAGTTTGCAGAGATCGGGTCGAAAACCAATACTGAACTTGCAGCCCAAAACAGCAGTGCAGTCGCCGCTTGCGATTTTAACAACGATGGTTTTCAAGACCTTTATGTTGGAGGTCATGGTCGGATTGGCGATGGTCTCGACTATCGATCAATCGACAATAACCCGAATTCACTGGAGGCATCCCTAGATAGGCTGCTGATCAATAGTGGGACGGGTATTTTTGAAGATGTTACTGCCCAAGCATTTGGTGAATCAGCCAATTTGCGTTCTACCATGAGCATTTCTTGTGCAGATGTTAACAACGACGGTTGGATCGACATCTTTGTAGGCAATCGAGCTGATCAAGATTTCGTGAGATTCGATGATGCTCGGCATCATGGACACTACAACAACCTTTATCTGAACAATGGGGATCTAACTTTTACCGATATCACTCTTGAATCTGGTCTGCTCAGCCCTCAAATCAAAATGCTCGATGAAAATCTTCAGCCAATAATTTTTTCAACTTCTGAAGGCGATATTTTTGAGGGATTTGATCCTTCACTTATGGATGGAAATAACAGGTTAGTGGGAGATCCAGCGGGACAGACGTGGGCTTCAATGTTTTTCGATTATGACGATGACAATGATCAAGACCTTTGGATTGCCGATGACGGCGATGTGCTGAAAATTTACCGCAATGATTCATCACCAGAAAAGGTTTTATTTACCCCGGTGGCCGAGGAGATGGGGTTAGATGTCTCAGGTCAATGGATGGGTTTTGCCTTGGGAGACTACGATTCTGATTCAGACCTCGATGTGTTTATCACTAACATGGGTTTTCATCGGTTGAAATCTCCAAAACCGATTCCGCCTGGTGGCGATTGTGCGTACTCCAGTCAGTATGGTTGGGGGACTTGCTTTCATTTCATGTTACGCAATGATGGTAATGGAGTATTCACTAACGTCGCAGCGGAGATCCCAGTTGAACACAGTGACGTACTTCCACCCGAATCTCTAGAGCCAGGTTTTATTTCCTCAGACTGGACGCTACCCGAAGGTATCGAAACATTTGAATTTGGTTTCGGAGCCGCTTTTGTTGATACCGAAAATGATGGAGATGAAGATCTTTATTGGGTAGGGTCATTAGTCTCGAGAGGCGAAGGGCCAGGAGGTGGTTTTGCTCCAGCAGCTGGGCGTCTACTGCAGAACCAAAATGGAATATTTAGGGATTCGACAGTAGAAGCAAAACTGCTGGACATACTTGCGGTTGACTACTCCAACTTGTCAAATGCTGAATCCAATGAATCTTTGACTAAGCGACGATTAGGATTGCAATTTCATGAGAATGGAAAGGGAGTTGCGGTCGGGGATTTGAATTCTGATGGATTCACAGACCTGATTGTGACGAATAGTAATGGCGAGACATTTGATAGCGAAGGAAATCGGAATGCGGAAAGTGGACCATTATTTGTTTGGATAAACAGTGGTAGTAGCAACAACTGGATTAAATTCAAACTTAAAGGACGTATGGCAATCGACTCGACGGGTTCCAATGCCGACGGCGTCGGAGCAAAAATATTAGTTTCTTATAACGCGTCGGACGGCCAAGAGTTTACTCAAGTTAAGCCAGTGTTGAGCTCAGCCAGTTTTCTTTCCACGAGTTCCACTGAACTAATTTTCGGGCTTGCTAATGCCAACGAAATAAAAGAAATTATTGTCTATTGGCCAAGTGGGATCAAACAGGTTGTCGGTCCATTGCAAATAAACACTACTCATGAAATTGTGGAGTCTGAATAGTTGATCGAGTAGCTGGCGTGTACTGACATTTTAGCAAACAGATGCATTTTTCTATCAGTATATTTTCTAAGCTCAATGCTTGTGGTAGTGTGAACAGTCTGGCAATTGTTACACGACTCTTAAAATGTCCTACACCCAATCTCTTTTTCTGAATACCCTAAGCGGTGGAACCATTCTCGCCGACGGAGGGATTGGGTCACGCATATTTCAGATGACCGGCAGACTCCCGTCATCTGAGTTCGTATACGAGACGTTGAATCTGCGTAATTCTGAATTGATCAAAGGTATCCATTCGTCAAGCCTCACGGCTGGCGCAACGGTGTTGACAAGCAATACGTTTGCCGCAAATTCAACTGAACTTACAACCGCCAGCCTGAGTGATCAGATCCATGAGATCAATAGCACTGCCGTCCAGATTGCCCGCGAAGCAATATCGGAATACCAGATTGAATTTTCTGCCCAAGAGACAGCCTTCTTCGTCCTTGGGTCAATAGGACCGGGCGGTAACAGTATCGAATCTTATGCTGAGCAAATTGAAACGCTAATCGGCAGCGATGTTGATGCCTTGCTTCTCGAAACATTCGTCGATATCGATTTCGCAATGCAAATCACGAAAGCGATTTCTTCGAGGCCATACGCACCACCGATCATAGTACATGGCGCGCTTGACCCGTGTATCGGCGATAGTCGCCAATGGCCGATAGAGCCATTTGAATTCGCTACTCTTGCAGCCAATGCTGGGGCGTCTGTCGCGGGAATCAACTGCGTCGCGCCCTGGGTGGCCTCAGAGTTTGTAGACAATGCAAAAGAGGCTCCAGCCGTAGTTCATGGAGATCTCCTTCTATCTGCAATGCCCAACGCTGGGGGATTCGAACGGATTGGGCACAGGTTTCTTGCAAGATCAAACCCGAAATTCATGGGAAAGATTGCACGAGAACTCGGCGATTCCGGAACGTCTTTAGTCGGTGGTTGCTGCGAAGTACATACCGAACATGTGCGCGAAATGTCAGCCTATCTCAAATCACGCAGTTCATCAGCAGGCATAAAAACATCAAAATCATTGCGGTCAGATGCCGTTAGCAGAACAACTCGTGACAAGTTTAGAAAAGTAAATGGTGAATTCACGCGAAAACTTCTCGAAGGAGAATTCGCAATTAGTGTCGAAATGGTCGCTCCTAAAGGAACCGATCTCAAGGCTCTCGAACTACGTGCAACAATAATTCAAGATTTTGTCGACGAAGGACTGGCAGACGCTGTCGACATCACAGACGGCTCTCGAGGACTACCACTAATCCCGCCCGGGGATCTGGTTGAATTAATCAGACGACGTCTCGAATGGCAAGATGAAGATAAGATCGAATTCATTGCTCACTTCGCCGGTCGTGATTTGAATACTCTGGCAGTTCAATCTCGACTTATGGGTTATCACCTTCGCGGAATTCGAAACGTTTTATTTATCACTGGTGATCCTCCAAAAATGTCACCAACATATCCGCGTTCTTCAGCAGTATTCGACATGAACTCGATCCAGATGATTCGTGCAACCATAAGCCAACTGAACCAAGGTCGTGATTTCGGAGATAATCCACTCGGAGGAGAACGAGGATCGAATACTCAGTTCACTGTTGGCACAGGATTTGAGCCAGAGGCAGCGAATATGTCGCTTGAATTCGAAAGACTTCAGGCGAAGATCGACGCGGGTGCTGACTACGTCATGACCCAGCCAATATTCGATAACTCTGGACTATTGAACACACTCAAACCCTACAAAGATTCAATATCGGTGTTGCCTGGTGTCATGGTGCTGAATTCGGCGGCCCATGCAGAACGAATTGCTCAAGTCCCCGGGGTGAACCTACCGTCCAACATCCTAGATAAGATGAAACGATTTAGCGATCTTCCCGACCAGAGAAAAGTCGGTCTCGACCTCGCCGTATCGCAAGCTATGGCATATAAATCAGAAGGCTGGGCGGGTATTTATCTGATGTCACCAGCATCACTGGGTGCGGCAAAAACAGTACTAAAAACTCTGGCCGATTAGCCATCAAGGTTTCCAGTAACGTTTCTTGCATACATCCAAGCCGAGCCGCGCGTCGTCAAGACTGTATCGTGTCTTTTGTGGTCCCAGCACCCTGACACCCACATGATGATCTGTCTTAGTGCCGTGCGACTATCCCGACCCTCTCCTTGGCAATTCTATAACGGTTGTTTCTCATCGTCTCAGGATGACTATA
>NYZY01000007.1 GCA_002687335.1 Chloroflexota bacterium | reverse complement strand
CGACCTAATAATGCCCAGCAGAGGTCACATAAAGAAGCGGGGTCATACATGGATGCTACAAGTATCGGCTGGTTTTGATTCGACCACGGGAAAAAGGCAACGCATCACAAGAACGGTTCGTGGGTCGAAGAAGGAAGCTCAAACCGAATTGACCAGATTGCTTTCTGAAATTGACCGAGGCACCGCACCAGTTGTCGGAACGCAGACGGTCAGTGAATATCTCGATTCATGGCTTAACAACGTCGTTAGTAATCGTAATCGACCCCGAACACTCGATAGTTACCGAATCATTGTTGAGCGTCATTTGAACCCACAAATTGGGTCGATAAGACTTCATGACCTTGCAGCCGTTCATGTTCAGCAAGTGCTTTCTGCCGCTAGAGCAAGCGGTTTAAGCGAGTCAACGGCTCTCAGGATATTCACAAGCACTTACAGATGCAGAGCGTTCTGGTATCCAGACGCGCCAGCCCACACGTCTCGTTGAGCCACCACACCCGGAACGTTACAGGGTTGAAATGCCACAGATCGAGTCAATAAAGAAAATTGTTAAAATTGCTCGCCCCAATCATCGTGGAGCCATTATTGAATTCATGGCAAATACAGGAGTTCGGAGAGGGGAAGCAATTGCTCTTCGATGGTCTGACATCGGCATTGTGAGCAAGACAGCACAAATCAACGGTTCAATGCAACGCATTAAACATCAAGGACTAAAGTTCGTACCGACGAAATCTGCCGCTGGAAGACGCGCAGTAGCGTTGAACTCTGATGCGCTTAGAGTGGTAAATCGCCGAAGGATTCAGCAAACAGAAGATCGATTGAAGGCTGGCTCGGAATTCACAGACAACGACTTAGTTTTCACGACAGAGTCCGGACTGCCACTTGACCCTGACAATCTAACTCACCAATTCAAACGGTTCGCGGTGAAGGCAGGGCACCCAAATTTGCGGTTACACGATCTCCGGCACTTTCACGCTTATGCGCTCGCCCTGAGTGGTGCACATCCAAAAGTGATTCAAAATCAGCTTGGGCACGCGTCAGCAGCATTCACGTTGCAGGTATACACACACGTAGATGCTTCTCTACAAGCTGCCGCTGTTCAGCGTACTTCGGGATTACTTGGATAGGCTTTTGCGCCCTAGTGGCAGCAAAATGGCAGCAAATCGCGAATCACAAGAGTTATTTCGAGCTATTTCGCCCACTACAAATCGAGTTTGGTGGGCCCTGTGGGGATCGAACCCACGACCTGCGGATTAAAAGTCCGATGCTCTACCGCTGAGCTAAAGGCCCTTTCAAACTCAATAAATAAGGGTACGACAGCATCGCGATAATAGGGAGAGTTAAACGCGGTTACATATAGATTACTAATCAAACTTTAACGGTCCTTTATTAAAACTCCAACTTCCAACGTATTTTGGGGGTAACATGCTGCGGATAAACAATTATTTCATCAAACAAGTCCAACAAACTGAGAGATGGGGAGCTTGTGAACGAAATGTCAAACGCCCAATTACGTAAATACGACTTGCTTCTTAAAGGTGGACGACTGATCGATCCCGCCTTCGATATAGACGGCCAGTTCGATGTCGCGACATCCGGAGGCCATATCGCCCTAGTCGATAAAGACATATCTCCGGACATGGCACGAACTGTCGCCGATATTTCAGGATTAGTTATCACGCCAGGCCTTGTCGACCTACACGCCCATTTCTACGGCTATTCCGCTGCGATCTTACCTGACGCACACTGTCTACCTGAAGGCACGACAACCGCAGTAGATGCAGGGGGTTCAGGTCATCTAACGTTCGATGATTTTAACGAACAAATTATTGCTCCTGCCATCACGAATGTGTTCGCACTTTTAAATATCGCTGGCGAAGGGATGGTCGGTGAACCTGAGCAAGATCTCGATGGCATGGACTCAGAGCTCACCGCACTAAAGATCGCCCAGAGACCGGATCTGATTGTTGGCGTGAAAGTCGCCCATTACATGGGTCCAGGATGGGAACCCCTTGATCGTGGTATTCAGGCTGCCGAGGAAAACGGTGTGTTCGTGATGGTTGATCAGTCACCGATCCACACACGGCCGATGAACGACATGATCCTCGAGCACCTTCGACCNGGNGANATGGTTACNCACTGTTACGCTCTNAGNAAGCCAATGACNGACATCCACGANAAAGTNAANCCNCANTTNATTNANGCTCGTGANCGCGGNGTGCAATTCGANGTNGGNCACGGNGCTGGCAGNTTCTCTTTCAGNATCGCAAAAGCTGCGATCGAACAGGGATTTTTGCCCGANACCATTTCAACCGATATGCACCGAGCAAGCATTCTTGCAAATCAGGCAACGATGCCTGAAACCATGTCAAAATTGTTAGCCATTGGCATGGAATTACCTGAAATCATCAGACGCTCGACNTGGGANCCAGCNCAGGCTATCGGNCACCCCGAATTAGGCAACCTCGGTCAAACAGTTCCGGCTGATATTGCGGTATTGAATATAACTGAGGGCGAATTTGGTCTTGTAGATAACGGTACTGGCAACAGGGTCTACAAATCCGATAAGCGTATCGTGTGCGAGATGACGATCAAAAACGGCCAAGTTGTGTGGGACAAGAACGGTCGTTCTCGCGATGATTGGTCATCAACTCCGCCAACCAATCCGACTATATAGGTTCAGGGACGTCCTGCTCCATGGCGAAGCCGAAATACGATGTGATTGTCGTTGGTGCGGGATCCGCAGGCGCTGCTCTCGCAACCCGTCTATCTGAAGATTCCTCTCGCCGGGTACTGTTAATCGAAGCAGGACACGATTATCCGAACATAGACGANCTACCGGACGAAATCAGACAAGGACACGCTACCGGAGCTGATANGNCNATANANCCNNANAGTGANCACAANTGGGGATTAACGGCNAANGCNACGCCANTTTATANGGACATGCCNGTACCNCGNGGNAAGATAACCGGAGGCACCAGTGCAATCAACGGACAAGTCTACCTACGAGCGATCCCAGAAGACTTTGATTATTGGGTCGAGCAAGGTAATGACGAATGGTCTTTTGAGAAAATNCTTCCATTTCTCAAGAAACTCGAAAACGATCTGGANNTCACNAATCNNTATCACGGTAACAAAGGTCCAATAGTAGTTCGTCGTTACCAACCGGATGAGCTTGTCGACGATCAGGCAGCATTCATCGAAGCAGCCACTACGGCTGGTTTTCCACAGACCGATGATCATAACCACCCTGCCTCAAGCGGAGTCGGGCCTTTACCGCTAAACAACCCGGATGGTGTTCGGTGGAGCACCGCAATCGGATACCTAACAATGGCACGCGATCGCCCCAACTTCACGATCTCACCAGATAGCCACACCACCCGCATTTTGCTTAATCGCAAGCGTGCCGTTGGAGTGGAGTACCAAAAAGGTGGATCTTCCATTCAGGTCAATGCAGAGGAAGTTGTGTTAAGTGCAGGCCCGATCGGCTCCCCACATCTCCTGATGCTCTCTGGCATTGGGCCTGCCGAACAATTGCAAAATGCAGGCATCACGGTTGTTAACGACATGCCAGGTATTGGACAAAATCTCCGTGATCATCCATCTGTGCACGTGCGATGGAGTGCGGACGAAAATTTCCCGATGCCGGATGTCAAAATGGGCCCACAAAAAGTCGCCCTGCGTTATACCGCACGAGGTTCCCCATTCCGAAACGACATGATTGCCGTGATGCGATGGGATTCACCAAAAAGAGAATTCATGATGAGCGCCGGTCTTTACTTAGCGAAAGCATCCGGCGAACTTAGATTAAATTCNAATGATCCTTTTCAACAACCCGCTCTGGACTACCGATTACTAGATCATCCATATGATCTGTCAAGGATGCGCGATGCTATTCACATGCATATCGAATTTGGCAGACATGCAGCATTTCAGGGAATCTTCAAAGGACTTATCGATCCCCAGAAACCGGATCTTCAATCAGATGAGTCCTTGAACAATTGGATGCTAAAGCGTGTCAGCACAATGCACCATATTTCTTGCACCGCGAAAATGGGATCTCAAGAAGATAATATGTCAGTTGTAAATCAATATGGCAGAGTGCACGGGATCGAAGGTTTAATCATCGCTGACATCTCGATAATGCCCGACTGCCCGCGGGCCAATACGAACTCCCCTGCAATCATGATCGGAGAGCGCATAGCATCCTTTATGATGGCCTGAAAAACCGAAGAGTAAAGATCTTTTTTACAGACTGGGCNATAGCCGGGTCGACAAACGAAACAGTCAACCGAAGATTTGGAAATCCGATGTNGGCCACAGAATNGCCCAGGCGCGGCCCACTAGTGCATTTGACGATACGAATTCCCAATTACGCGAATCAATAGATACGCGGCGGTTATCACCAAGGACATAGTATGACCCCGGCGGAACTTCCACGGGATAATACCCATCACTTCTACGCCTAGATGTANTGGCATCAACCCATTCTGTTTTTTTCCCATTCACGTAAACAAACTCATTGTCTATGTCTATGAGATCGCCAGGGACGCCAATGATTCTTTTGACAAAGTCCGTTTTAGAACCCGACGGAGGATGGAATACCACAATATCCCCTCGCTTAGGCCCATCGAACAAATAGTTCTCATTCCCAAACAAGCTGAACGGCGCCCGTACATAAATAAATTTGTTAACTAGAAGGCGCTGACTTTGCGTTAAGGTGGGTTCCATAGAAGAACCCTCTATAAGAAAATTTTGGGTAGATCCTTGAAGAAACAGAAATATGACCACCGCAGTGATGATCGTTTCACATGTATCTCGGATAGCTGAGCGCATTGATTACAAAAAATCTTCTTACACGTCTGAAGAATTGTCCTGACTGTAAATATAACCGACTGACATTACGCCGTCATATTAAAGTCATATCTTTAGATTTTCCCTCGCCGATGATTCCACAGTGGAGTTTTGCGTTACTAAAGATCAAATTTCAAATAATCGCCCAATAATCGCAAGGTAAATAATTATAGGTAACTCAGCGCAAGGTAAATGGAAATAAAATAGAGGAATAGAACGATCTCAACTCTTTACGAGCATCGCAATAAAACTTTCAAGGAATCGATTAATGCGCGCAATCAATACCGCCATACCGATTAGATGTTTAAGCGTCGCAGGAATTGCCATATTTTTGGTGGCTGTTGCTGCTTGTAACAATGGCCCAGTAAAAAATTCAGACGACAACCATGCGTCAATCATCGAACCCATCACTGATCCAAGGCCAATAACAGATAACGCGACCCTTGGTTCTATTGTCACATCGATGGACTCACCGGAAGGGCCAACATCAAGTGGTTTTATTTCAAACCCCCCTACTTCTTATCGCGCCAGCACTATTGGATCTACGTCCACCAACCAGGCCGGCGTATCCAACTCTGGAATATGGGTCAGTGGTCAAGCTACCATTGAGATTCCAGCAGACATTGCTAAGGTTTCAATCGGTGTAGAAGTACGAGAAGAGTCAGTTACAAAAGCACGGAACATGGCGGCCACAGCTATGAGTAAGGTCGTGAAAGCTATCGAAGAGAAAGGAGTTAAACAGGACGACATTATCACTACCCAATTCAGCATCTACCCTCAGACCACGTGGATTGAAGTTTCAGACTCCCTTGGTGTCCATAGTGAGCCTCGTATTGTGGGATACACCGTCAACAACACAGTACAAGTGACGATACGCGATATCGATGAATTAGGAGCTGTCATCGATGATGCAGCATCAACTGGAGGCGACTTAATTAGAGTCAATTCAATCCAGTTCACAGTAGACGACCCAACAATTTTCAGTAAGCAAATCCGACAAGAAGCGGCAGCTGATGCAGCAGCAAGAGCAGATCTCTATGCCCGCGCAATGGGAGTAACACTCGGGCAACTCGTTTACCTCACAGAATTAAGTGGTTCGGCCCCAATGGCGATGAGCTACGATACAGGCGTGCGGTCAGCACCAATGATGGCTGAAGCATTTGCTCCATCACCCATATCTGGAGGAGACGTCATGATCTCCGTCACAGTTCAAGCGATGTTCGCAATCGCTGATTAATAAAACTCGAATAGGATTGGAACCCCTTGGGCGATATCGTCATCAATAACCCGTTGGATCGAGCCTTAAAACTTGCCAGACAAGCAAAGGGCGGCGTAGCGCCGCGACCGGCGGTAGGTGCAGTAGTCGTAAAAAATGGCGCTGTCATTGGAGAAGGAGCTACTCAGCGAAGACCAGGACAGCATGCTGAGCCGATAGCTTTATCCAAAGCTGGGAACCAAACAAAAGGTGCAACTATCTACTGTTCTCTCGAGCCACATGCATTTCAAGGATTGGCTGCTCCCTGCACAGAGGCCATCATCAACTCTGGAATTACAACCGTTGTATCTCCATTGGAAGATCCGAATCCGAGAGTTTCAGGAAACGGATACCGACAACTTGTAGCATCTGGCATTGAGGTCATAAGAGAATGTTCGGCAAAACAAAGGTCAGAGGCCGAGCGTCTGATCGAAGGATTCGCCCATCATGTAAAAACCGGGCTCCCGATGGTAACTATAAAATTTGCTGCCAGTCTTGATGGAAAAATCGCCACACGTACGGGTGACTCACAATGGATAACCAACGAGAAATCTCGTGAAAGGGTTCACGAGATGCGCCGTCAGTCTGATGCATTGATCACTGGGATTGGGACCTTGCTTTCGGACAATCCACGACTTACCGCACGGGACCACCTTGGAAATGCTACCGGCCGGCCGGCCTTGAGGGTGGTGATCGACAGCCACGCTCAAATGCCTGCATCAGCTCGCCTGTTAAAGGAACCAGGTGAAATTCTATGGGTGGTAAGGGATGACGTCGCCGTCAGGCCACCAACAGATTCTGTCACTATCCTCAAAGCCTCAGGCGAAAACGGGAAGGTCAACTTATCAATCGTAATCGAGGCATTGGGAGCGAGAGGGCTACATGACGTCATGGTAGAGNCTGGGGCTNAACTCACAGGAGCATTCATCAACGGTAATCACGTGAATAAAGTTACAGCGTTCATTGCGCCCATAATTATTGGGGGGGANGATGCTATGGGTGCGATCGGTGGAGAAGGAATCGAAAGTCTNAGCCATGCCCTATCGCTTGACCGAGTATCCCATAGCGTTATCGACGGCGATATCCTAGTCGAAGGTTACATTTCCTCAAATATGAAAATTTCCTCAACCTACATGCCTAAGGCAAAATGAATAAATGTTTTCGGGAATAATTGAAGAAATAGGTACAGTTGATTCATACGACGGTGAAACACTAATCATCCAGGCCAAACAAGTCCTAGATGACTTAGAAATATCACAGTCGATCATGATAGACGGAGCATGTCTCACAGTGCTCGAAATCTCAAAGACAAACTGCACTTTCACAGTGGAAACGGTACCCGAAACCCGATCTCGAACAAACTTCGGCAAACTAATTTCTGGAGACCACGTGAACCTGGAACGAGCTCTACGCTATGGTGATCGAGTCGGTGGTCATATGGTCCAGGGGCACGTTGACGGTGTCGGGACCGTACGGTCAATAGCCGGGGATGCCAACTCAAATCTGGTAGTAATCGAAGCAGATCAGAATATAATTGCAGGCATTGTTGAAAAAGGCTTCATCACCGTGAATGGAACCAGTCTCACAGTCGCAAGCTGTAATTGCAATACATTCAGTATCGCAATAATCCCTTACACTCTTGAAAACACAACCTTCCATAAACTTTCAAAGGGCTCACAGGTCAACCTAGAAGTAGATGTGACTGCAAAATATATTTCAAAGTTGCTTGAACCTTACAGAAACCATTTTTCAAACTAAACAATGCCAATGAATCCCAACATACCAGACATCGTTGATGCAAAATCCATTATGGATGTCGAACGAGGTATAGAGCAGATCAAAAAGGGTGGAATCGTGATCCTCGTCGATGACGAAGATCGCGAAAACGAGGGTGATATGGTCATGGCGTCTGAAGACGCCACAGCGGAGAATATCACTCTCATGATGTTAGAGGCACGCGGCCTAATATGCACTCCGATGTTAGGAGATGATCTTGACCGGCTTAACCTACCGCTACAAGTTCAAAATAACACTGCTGCTCACCGAACCGCTTTCACGGTTACCGTAGATGCCGCAAGTGGGATAACCACAGGGATTTCTTCAGCTGATCGCGCCCATACAATTCAACTACTTGTAGATAAACAGTCCAGTTCCAGTGATTTTGTACAGCCCGGTCACGTGTTCCCCCTACGCTATGAGGAAGGGGGCGTCCTTGTCAGGACCGGCCACACCGAAGGCTCGGTAGACCTGGTCAATCTTGCAGGTAAATATCCATCCGCCGTAATATGCGAAATATTGAACCCAGATGGAACTATGGCAAGACGTCCGCAGCTAGAAGAGGTGGCAAAAAAATACGACTTCCCAATAGTCGCGATCGCTGATGTAATTGCCTACAGGATGAGTCATGAAAAACTTGTAGAACGTGGCGCTGAAGCACGCCTTCCAACGGACTATGGAGTCTTTACCGCAGTTGCATACGACAGCGTTGTTGACGCCTCAGAACATATCGCGGTGTACATGGGAGATATAGATGACTCTGAACCAGTAATAGTACGCGTCGAATCTGAATGCCTTACCGGGCATGTCTTTGGAAGCACCAGGTGCGATTGTGGGGATCAAGTCAACATGGCACTAAAGACCATATCGGATCACGGTCGGGGCGTACTGGTTTATATGCGACAGGAAGGACGCGGAATCGGCCTGCTGAACAAATTAAAAGCATATGAATTACAAGACAAAGGTTTAGATACCGTAGAGGCGAATCTTCACCTTGGCTTCCCAATGGATCTTAGGAGGTATGGCGTCGGAGCCCAGATTCTTCGTGATCTGGGAGTTCGACGATTCAACCTATTAACAAATAATCCAAAGAAGGTTGTGGGCCTCCAAGGTTTCGGACTAGAAATGTTGGAACAGATTCCACTCAAGGCACCCATCAACGATGAAAATCGTTTTTACATGAAAACCAAGGTCGAGAAGATGGGACATGACCTTGAGATCGATCCACCACATAAAGAAGAAACTACAAACTGATGACGCCTCGAATCATCGATCAAAAACTCGAAGGTGCAGAGCTTGGAATAGCTGTAGTAGCCGCGCGATTTAACAGCTACATGACCGATCAGATGCTGGAAATTGCCTTAGAACGCCTATCATCACTTGGGGTACCAGACGAAAATATCATCGTAGCTCGAACTTCCGGCTCTTTTGAATTATCGCTAACTGCACGTCGTCTGGCAGAGCGCGGCGATGTTGATGCCGTAATTTGTATAGGAGTAGTGATACGCGGTGACACTGATCACTATGAGCATATAGCTCGCGCTGCAACAGACGGAATTGCACGGGCAGGAGACGACTCAGGAAAACCGATTATATTCGGTGTTTTGACGACGGATGATACGGATCAGGCGATTTCTAGAATAACCCAGGCAAACGATTACGCCGATACGGCGGTGGAGATGGCCAACACATTGCGCCAAATCCACGATCTACGCTAATCTCCAGATTATGCGTGCCCTCAGTAGCTGCCAAAATTTTTAAATAAACAAAACCCACGTGCTAACCTGCAGGCATGAATCAAGGGAATTCTAAAAGCACAATTTTCCACGCCGATCTCGACGCATTTTATGTAGAGGTTGAGCGCCAGTATGACCATTCTCTACTCGGCAAACCGGTAATTGTTGGTGGCATGGGTCCACGTGGAGTGGTGGCAACTGCTTCCTACGAAGCACGAGAGTTCGGGGTTCACTCTGCACAACCAACAACGGTCGCTCGCAAACTCTGCCCGCAAGGATGTTTCTTGCCAGGCAATCACGCTTTATATAGTGAAGTCTCAAAAAAATTCATGAATATTCTTCGACAATACTCGCCAACCGTATTATCGGTGAGTATAGATGAGGCATATTTGGATATGTCGGGCACAAAAGAAATCTACGGGCAACCGATAATGGCTGCTGAAACAATAAGACAAAACATCCGGGATAGTATCGGCTTACCAGTTTCTATTGGTATAGGTCCCAACAAGTTGATTGCC
The DNA here is from genome assembly GCA_002687335.1 of Chloroflexota bacterium. Next base: position 11,232 of record NYZY01000007.1, on the reverse strand, counting down.
AAAGTTTGCACTGAATACGCTAAGCCCGACGGAATTTTCCAAATTGAACAAACAGGAGCCGAAAGATTTTTCGCTCCACAACCCGTTCGGAATCTACCGGGCATTGGACCTAAGGCTGAAAAGGCTCTCAACAATCTAAAAATCTTCACGCTAGGCGAACTTGCCGTGGCCCCCGACGGATTGTTGCGCCGAACACTAGGACCGAATCGCGCTAGCCAAGTCAAGTTGAGGGCTAAAGGGATAGATAACACTCCACTTCAAGAACGTGGGAGAGCTAAGTCTATAAGCGCTGAAACCACGTTTGACGAAGATATCTCTAACCAATCTGAAATGGAAGTAGCACTTAAGAAACTGAGTGAACGTGTGGGAACAAGGTTGAGGAAGTCAGGACACCTTGCTCACGGCGTAAGCATCAAACTACGTTACAGGGACTTTGCCACCATCACACGTCAGCGCACGCTGCCAACACCGAGTGATGGAGATCAGACTATTTATCAAACAGGTCAGGCGCTCTTACTCACGGCAATGCGTGAGAGAAACGAATCTATCCGGCTGATCGGAATATCAGTCACAGGTTTAGACGAAAGAGCAACACAACTATCCCTTTTGGACTCATATTCCAAAACCGACTCGGACACCAGCCTTGCCTTGGACGTGATACGAGAAAGATTCGGAACTGAATCTATATCTCGAGGAACCCAGTAAAGGGTATTTTACGGGGGAGGCGAAACGTCTTGAGTCGTACTAGCTAAGCTTATGGAGCTTCAAGCAGCCCTGCATTTCTTGCCGCTGCCAGAACAACAAGTCTCTGCTCATCTGTAAGGTCCGTGACTGGCGGTATAGGTCTGCCGCAATCAATACCCAATCGCTCGGTTAAGATCAACTTAGTAACTGCTGCCGGAGCGCCAAACATCCTCACTACATTGACAATCTCAAGCACACCGTCTTGCAAGCGTTGGGCTGTTTCCATATCGCCCCGTTCCCAAGCATCGTACAACTCCGCATAATGCCACGGTGCTAATGATAGTGGTGCATCGACAGTACCAACTGCTCCCATTGTCAGCGCGGGAAGCGGCAGTGTTCCGTTCCCTGAAAAACATTTCAAACCCATATCAGCAAATAGACGGATGTCACCAAAGTTCATTGCCGAATGTTTCAGCCCTACAACATTAGGGACGGCGTCTACTATTTTTTCCATAAGGTCCGGAGTTATCTCGACCTGGGTGAGTTGTGGAAGGTTGTACACAAAAAAAGGTAAACCATCAGATGCATCTGCAACTCTTTTATAGTGATCAATGGTCATTTGATCTCCGCCACGAAAAAAGAAAGGCGGTACGCAACAGATCGCATCACAACCGTATTGCCGAGCCGCCTTGGCCCCTTTGGCAGCACTTTCTGTGCTGATCGCCCCTACATGCATGATCGAAAGACCTTTACCGGAAATAGTTTCACCAGCTACCCGAGCAGTAGTTTCACGCTGGACTTCACTCATTACAGGTCCTTCACCCGTCGAACCCGCTATCCAAAAACCATCAGCGCCATGCGTTAAGTTATCTTCAATGATTTTTTCAAGAGCTTTTTCATTAATACGGCCATCAGAATCCACAGGTGTGGGGTTTGCAGGAAACACTCCCTTAAATTCCAAGTTATTACCAGAAATATTTGAGCGTTCCGCCGCCGTGGCTATAGTCGCCATTTAAAAACCCTCCATCATCAAAAAGAAAGTTACATCAAGGCGACAGTCTAAACAGTTTTTCAACACCAATGTTTGATGGTCATCACTATCAGGCCTTGAATATCTACTGAAACGTCGCCACACCAAGACAATCTCGTCGAACGGTAAGCCAAACGATTAGGCGAAAGCCACTCGCCTTGCTAGTATTGAAAACTGTTCGCTATTGCCGATTCGTCTAGCGGTAAGACACCAGACTCTGAATCTGGGAACCCAGGTTCGATCCCTGGATCGGCAGCCAATAAGTGGCCCCATCGTCTAGTGGCCCAGGACACGGCCCTCTCAAGGCTGAAACAGGGGTTCAAATCCCCTTGGGGCTACCAAAAACTAGCAACCAAAAGCGGGCAGCTAATAAGCTGCCCGCTTTTGTTATATGCTGCCTTAAAGCACTACTTCTCCTAGATTCCTGTCATCAGAAAATTCGATTCAAGGCCGCACCAAACTGCATAAAACAAATATATTTCCAATGTGAACCGAATGAAAGCAAGGAAGCAGTCTTAATGTCCCAACGTAACTCTCGTAAACAAGCTTTAAAACCTGTGATGTGCTTAAGGCCCCCAAACGACATCATGTTTGAAGAATCGTTCTGGGATGAACTCGCTGAAGCTGGAATTAATGAAATTGCGTTGCAGTGGCTTTGCTTGCTAGATGACCCTGCAAACCACGATGAAGAAGCTGGGAATTTATACCCGCAATTAGAAGATAGCCATCCGCGAGGATTGGCATCTATTGGCAACAAGCGTTTGAATCGAGTGCCAACTGCAGCTTTTAATCCAACTCCCGAGTTTTATGAAAACCTGTCCTGGTCCCCCCCAACTATGCCCGCCCATCTGGCCTCGCAGTCGGAAAGGCTTTCTTCAGCGTTGGAAATGGGACGATCTAAAGGTTTCACTATCTACGCCGTCGATGACAAAGGATATTTCCTGCTCGGTGGATTCGGGTCCGGCAAGCTAGACCTTAATAGACGCACTCCAAGTTTCACAGATGCCAGTATGCCAGCGATGACGGTCGCTCGTGCACGGGACACCGCCAAGCACTTCCCACAAGTGACAGGTTTATTACTTGACGGGCCTGACTTCAAATGGGAGATCAAACCCGGACATCGTGACGATCTCTGGGTTGAGCAAATTGATACTACAGAAAACCGTACTTTCGCATCGAAAAACGGGATGGACTTTCAAAAAATCTTGGACGGTCGAGAGTATTTCAAAGACTTCTTACATGAATTCACGCTCGACTACGCCAAAAGATTCAGCAAAACTGCATACGGCGCTTTAGCCAGCCACGAGTGGTGGAGCGAGCATCCAAAGTTTTCATCTTGGTACCAGTTCAAACAAGTTGCAGTCGAATGGAGTGTAAGCGCCTCCTATAACGGAGTAAAAGAACACCTACCACACATGCAGGTGGGAAACTCCTCCCGGTTGCCATTCGCTGAACCCCTGACGGGACATAATTCAGTGCGAAAGCAACGGTACATCGATTTCCACCAGCCCAAGCAGTACTGGTGGTCGGGTGGAGTCGCTGGTTTCAGAGGGACAGTTGTGAACTGGGTCGACACACTAGATGATTGGAATGATGAGCTAGATCACGAGCAAGCGGCCAACCTATTCGGAGCTATGTTCGACTATCCAATGACAAAGAGCTACCCGGTCAGGAACTACAACCAAGAAGCTACAAATGAGTGGTTCACGACTTCAGTCCGTGATCAAACGGGAAAAATGATCTCCAACAGCGGCGGACCAGAGCATTACATTCCCTGGGTCGGACTTGAGCATTTTGGCTCGAACTGGTTGACAGCCTCAGAGTTAGATCGACTTTTAGCCGAGATGCAATTACAAGGAGCGACACGATACTGTTATTTCATATACAACTCAATGAAGCCCGAAATCTGGAACGTGATTCAGAAATACAGCAGAGGATAGAAGCTATTATTAGCTGACAGGTGGCCGATTATCAATCCAAGGTCGAGCTTCCTCGAAGGCAGCAGAAGCAGCCAAGACGTTCACTTCATCCTTCATGTCGCCGATGATTTGTAATCCTATCGGCAGGCTCGTTTTCGAGAACCCAGCGGGTACGGAAGCTGCAGGGTTCCCTGTCAGGTTAAATAAGTAAGTGAACGGTGTGAACCCCCACAATTTGTGTGGAACCTCTATACCGTCAATTATTCCGGGAGCTTCACCAATGTCGAATGCAGGGACTGCCAGAGTAGGTGATAACAGAAGATCATATTTACTAAAGTAGGCATTCACGTAATTACGGTATGAACCGATATTGCTGAAAATGTTCCACATGCGCTCAGCTGAAAGTGTCGCCGCACGATCCATATACACACCAAAATAATCCGTCATTTCGTCACGATGATTATCAAAGTCATCACGAGCGGCATCAAGACCTTTAACAGTGAAATAGTCAAAGAATGTCCAAAACACCTCCGTGTAGGCAGCCGCCTTAAAGTCAACAACTTCAACTGTGGCTCCAAGTTCCTCAAATACTTTTGCTGCCTTTTCGGCAACCTGAATTACCTCAGAATCGACCGGATTACCCCCCATGTCCGGTGTCCAGCCAATCCTCATATCTTTAACGCCTTTACCAAGTGCACTTAGATAATCAGGAACATCGTCCGTAATCGTGCCGTACTCACCTCTTGGGTCATGACCAGAAAAGATCCTCAGAGCTTCTGCCGCATCCCGAACTGTTCTGGTCAGAGGGCCAGATGTGGCATTGTTCATGATGTTAAAACCGGCATTTCTTATTGAATTCGCATTTCTTGGCACCCTGCCCTGCGTTGCCTTGATCCCATAAACACCGGTAAACGCAGCTGGTATTCGTATAGAGCCTCCACCATCACCCCCTGACGCAAAACTGGTTAACCCAGATGCGACAGCAGCTGCAGCCCCTCCAGAAGAACCACCAGGAGTTTTAATTGGATCCCATGGATTTCTTGCGGGTGGACCCAATCGATTCTCTGTAGTACCGGCGAATCCGTTTTCAGGAGTATTAGTCTTCCCGGTAATGATCGCTCCAGCAGCTTTAAGTCTGGATAACGGTAAAGAATCGAAGTTTGCGATGTCATCTTTGTAGGTCAATGAACCATGAGTCCAAATCACTCCGGACATGGGCTCAGTGTCTTTAACAGGTACTGGGACACCGTGCAATGGTCCTAGAGAATCGCCGCGCATCACTTTGGCTTCAGCCTCACGGGCAGCATCCATCGCCATATCAGAAATGCGAGTAATAAATATGCCAAGTTTTGGATCAAGCGCATCCGCACGCCTCAGATGCGACTCCGTCAACTCAACTGGTGAAATCGATTTCGTACCTATTAACTCGCGAAGCTTATAGGTCGGTGTGAACCCTAACTCCCGATCCGTTTCCATTCTCACATCACCCCTTCATGGCTTTGATGAATACTTGATACGAATCGGTCAAACTATTCCATCTTGGATCCAACAAAATTCGAAAGAGCACGAGATGTCGGATCAGTTCGAACATTTACGATTGCAGGCACACCCGCGTCGAATGCTCGCTCAAATGCTCCTGTTAGATCTTCTGGATCCTCCACCAATTCACCATGTCCACCTAACGCCTCAGCGATCTTGTCAAAACGGGTGAAACCCAATTCACGCCCGGGCTTTCTAATACCTTCGACACGCGCGGTCCAGCCTTCATTATTCGATACGACAATGATTATCGGCAGGTTGTGTCGCACAGCGGTATCAAAGTCTTGAACGTTCATACCTAACGAACCGTCTCCATGGAGTGCTACCACTTGTTTATCAGGCTTAGCCATCTTGGCGCCAATGGCGTAGGGTAATCCAACACCCATGCAACCGGACGGGCCTGAATTTAACCGGTGCCCTGGGACATAAGTTGGCATCGACTGACGACCAAAATGAAGAATTTCATTCCCGTCCACAGTCAAGATAGCATCTCTATCCATCACATCACGGAGATCTTTACAAAGTCGCAGGGGGTGAATGGGTCGCTGAGTAGAATTTTCTAAGGGCGCCACCCTCTCTCGACGAGCTGCATCGGCCTCTCTCAAAGACTCGATCCACTCAGTCCCTGCCTTCGATTCAAACCCTGTCAACTCAACTTGATCAATCATCTGTTGAAGCACTATCTTGGCATCGCCTTCGATACCAACATCCACCGATCGATTGTGTCCAAGTTCGGCACCATGTATATCAATTTGGATAACCTTGGACTCTTCGGCAATTCGCTTACCGAATGTCATCATCCAGTTAAACCGAGTACCAACAACCAGGACAACGTCGGCACGCCTGAAGGCTCCAGAGCGCGCTGCAGGGAACGACATTTCATGATCATCAGGCAACAAACCTCTAGACATTGGAGATGTATAGAACGGGATTCCTGTGCGCTCTACCAGACTCCGCAGTTCGCTGTATGCCTGAGACCACCAGACACCTCCCCCAGCGAAAACAATCGGCCTTTTTGATTGCGACAACAGTTTTACAGCCTGTTTTATCAGATCAGGATCACCCGCCGGACGGGCCCGCCCAGACACACGGGTAGCGGATGGAACCTCTGCTTCTTCCACCTTACGGTAGAGGACGTCCTCATTACAGTCCACGTAAACAGGACCAGGTCGACCCGAAGTAGATAGCCTGAACGCAGTGGATATGTGTTCCGGATAACGAGCGGGATCGGTAGGACGCATAACTGCTTTAGAGATGGGCTCAAACACTCCAACCTGATCCACCTCCTGAAACCCGTCGCGCCCAAAATCAGAAATCGGGCCTGCGCCGCCGAGCGTGATCATCGGAGCACAATCAGCCCATGCTGTGTATTGGCCAGTAAGTAAATTCAAGGTCCCTGGACCTGAAGCAGCTGTAGTAACCCCGGGCTTACCGGTCACTCGTGCATACCCATGAGCTGCCATGGAGGCCGCCTGCTCGTGACGAAAATCGGTGACCTTTATTCCAAAGTCTTCAGCATTATTGATAATCTCGTAGTTTGGACCACCCATCAAAAAGAAAAGGTGCTCTACCCCTTCTTCTTTAAGCGTTCGGGCTATCAGATAACTTCCTTCTACTTCCATAATTGTTTCTCGATAATTTTTGAGTAAAGCAACGATAATTTATTTTTCTATGTTTATCAGAATTTGCTGAACATTGGACTAAATCTTTGGTCTGTTTAATATCGACCTGTCGCGCTTCAAGCGATCACCTTCCTTGATCGGGGAATCCAACAAACGCTTCAAGGTTCCGGACTGTTCAGTACCCGCCAGTTTAGACGTTTCAACTATCAACAATGTTTCACCTAAGAAATCATTTGTAGAAATAATCTCCAGTTCTACACCCGACTCTCCACGGTTGTGCCAGCATCCCAAAGGTAATGCTAGTCCAGTTACGTTGTATCCAAACGCCTTAAACGCCGCAGCCTCACACCCACCAGCACTCATCAACTGACGTTGCACTTTAAATCCTGGGTCTGATGATCTTATTCTGTCTACCGCAGTGTTCAAATACACTTCCGCCTCATAATCAAAGGTCGCGGTGCGATCACCCGTTCTAATCACAACCCCCTGTCCAATTTCTGCACCTGGCAATGCCGAACTCGTCTCAACAGAAACAATCACCGTATTCTTTGGGAGCAGTTCATTTTCCGCCACTAAACGAGCACCAATTAATCCAACTTCTTCGGCTCTCGTGAAAAGCCCATAAACACTTCCTTTGACAGGTGATTGCGCCACCATTTCGAGAGCTGTGAGAATAGCAGCACACCCGGCCAGATCGTCAGCTGCACGCATACGCACTAAATCGTCATCTATGATGCAATCCGGCAGATCGGGAACCGCGGGCAGAGGTAACCTGCCCAGATCATGATCTCGATCAAGTCTCGCGTACACCGTATCTGCTCCAAGCCAACCGGCCAATTCCCTTGTTTTCTGTAATTGGCTACCCGTTTTCTCTGCACCAGTGACAGTCGCGTTGAGACGACGGCCACAAGCATCGATCACCAAAATAGCAGTGCCCTCAGTTCCGGCAGCAACCCCCATCCCTCCCAGGGTTTTTAGCACAAGCTGATCACCTCGTTGCGCCACAACCTCATATCCAGGGTGGTCCATGTGTGCAACAAAGGCAATTCCGGGGGACATCTGGTCAGTACCTGGTTTTTTTACAAGGACGTTTCCCCAATGATCCATTGAAACTTCCAGTCCCGCGCGTATGGCTCGGTCTCGAAGATAAGCCGCAGGACCATCCTCCCAATAAGACGTCACCGGGAACTTTCCAAGATCGGACAGTATTTCAAAACTAGTACGTTCAATTAATGCAGTACGTGAATCCATATAGTGATCACAAAAAGCCAAGTGTTTCTGAAAGAAATCAGAATGATACGGGTCAGAATCGTAAATCGCTGCGCTTATTACTCTTCTAAGTTCTACAATGCACGCTATTCTCCATTTCACTATCTATCCACATATCGAATTGAGGTCCAACCAACATGCCTGATGTACTCGTTTTTTCTGGACCTGCACTACCTTTATTGGATATGGCAAAAGAGATGAAACCTGATGGTTGGAATCTCCATCTGTGTACCAGCGATTCGACTGAAACCGAGGTCACAAATGCGGCTGAGATAGCTGATTTCATTCTTGTCTTCGGACACGGCGTGTCAGACACCGTATTACGTGTGGCAAAAAAAACTAAGCTTGTGCAGCTTTGCTCGGCAGGGTTTGATGGAATCAATCTTGGGCTTGCCGGAGAATTAGGTATTCCCGTAGCGAATAACGGAGGTGCTAACGCTATCCCAGTCGCTGAATTTGCCATCACACTGATGCTTTCTACTATTCGACACCTCACAGTTGCGGCCGAAGATACTGTCGCTGGAGATTGGATGCGACCGGAAGTCGATGGGCGTGACTCCCACGAACTATTTGGAACCACCGTGGGAATAATTGGTGCAGGAAGAATCGGAAGCACTGTCGCAGGCATGCTGCGTGGCTTCGAGACTACTACCCTTTACACAGACAAGATACGTAGCGAAAAAGCAGAAACCTTTGGGGCATCCAAAGTTAAATTAAATGAATTACTAGAACGATCAGATGTAGTCACATTGCACACTCCGCTCGATAGAAGCACACACGGATTGATTGGCGAGGACGAATTACGTCTTATGAAGAAAACAGCTATTCTCGTCAATACATGCAGAGGACCAGTTGTGCAGGAAAAAGCTTTAAACCAAGCTCTGCAAAACGGTGAAATCTGGGGCGCGGGTCTTGACGTTTTTGAACAAGAGCCGGTGGAACCAAACAACCCTATACTCAATCGCGAAAACGTCGTAGTTGCACCCCATATCGCCGGAAAGAGTTACGAAAGTTACCCAAGAAGAGTACGATTTGCCTTCGAAAACATGATGAATGTGTGGCAGGGAGGCACTGCCGAAAGTATTGTCAATCCTGAATAGTAAAAAAAGAGAATAATGAATACAGAATCGGAAAATATTCGAGTCCTTTATTTAGGGCCTAGTGGCCGCCCTGGTGTTTACACGGAAGATCTTGATCAACAAAGCAAAGCCGCAAAGGAAATGGGTGCGGAGTTTATCGTTTATGACGGTAACAGCGAGGGTGAACTGATCGAAGCTCTCAAAGATGCAGACGTAGCGATGAGCCAAGGTCATGGAATTTCGCCATCCCTTTTCAGACACATGGGCAACAACGGGCGCTGTAAGGGTTTGATTTCATTTGGTCACGGTTACGACGGCATGGATCTAGACACAGCGGTAAAACATGGTCTAATTCTTGCTAACACAGCGTCGTTCGGTACAGAGGAAGTTAGCAATCAAACAATGATGCATTTCCTCGTTTGTTCAAGAAAATTCGTTCTGCATGACAAACTAGTAAAAAACGGTACCTGGACTCGAGAGCATCTAGCCCCTATGGGTCACATCGCCGGTCAAACATTCGGGATCATCGGATTAGGGGATATTGGGCGAGCAGTCGCAAGAAAAGCACTTGCATTTGGCATGCAAGTAATCGCATACGACCCCTTCGTATCTTCTTGGGATGCAAAGGAATATAACGTCGAAATGGTCGGTACGCCGCAAGAAATAGCCAAGCGCTCAGACTACGTTTCACCCCATACATACCTAACATCAGAAACGTACCACATGGTAAACGCAGAGTTCTTTGACATGATGAAAGCAACAGCGTACCTCATCAACTGTTCTCGAGGACCGGTGGTGGACGAAAAGGCACTTATCGATGCACTGAGGAAAAAGAAGATTGCTGGCGCTGGCCTCGATGTATTCGAACAAGAACCTGTCGAGCCAAGTAATCCGCTGCTGAAAATGGATAATGTTTCAGTTACAAGTCACTACGCTTCCTATAGCGAAACCGCATGGAACCGGGCAAACACGCAACTGGGTCAAGAAGCTATGCGGGTAGCCCTTGGCTACTGGCCAATGTCATTGATAAACCCGGATGTTCGTTCGACCGTTAAACCCCGAAAGTGGGCAGTAAGCTGGGAGGTAATGCTGGCGGAACAAGGTAATTAGCTTGGGCTAAAGCACTGATCAATAGAAGTTTCAGCCTAGGTCTTTGGTTTCAATTCACTGTTATGGAGCAATAAAAATGACAAAGCAAAGAGTCGTGGTTCTTGGACCCAATACGGATGATCCCTTGCATCACGAAAGAGCCGAGATGGCTGATCTAGATGTTGAATTCATTCAGGAATCGCCTCAATCAGAAGGTGAAGCTATTGAAGCTGTGCGAGGTGCCGATGCAATCATGATGCGAGGCGGTTGGGGCACTGAGCAAGTGATCCGGGCAGCAGACCAAGCCAAAGTCCTTGCAGTCTACTCACACGGGTTCAACCATATAGATGTAGATGCTGCTACCGACATGGGCATCATAGTCACGAACGGTGCAGGAATGTGTGCCGAAGAAGTTTCGAATCAGGCCGTGACGATGGCCCTTGCTCTAAACCGGCAAGTTGTGCAAACCACCAATCAGCTACGAGACACCGGTAACTGGGACCGGTCACCGTTCCTTCCAATTGAACCCATCGACGAGCAAACTCTCGGGATAGTAGGTTTTGGAAACATAGGACGCCAAGTTGCTCGCAAACTCGGTCAGGGTTGGAGGATGGAAACACTTGTATACGACCCATACGTTGCCCCCTGGATTATCCGAGAATACAACGTTGAACAGGTTTTTGAAATCAACGAACTATGTGAGCGTTCCGATTACATTATCGTAGTGGTTCCATTGAACACCGAAACATTCCATATGATCGGCGCCGAACAGTTCGATCACATGAAAGAATCTGCCTATTACATCAACGTTTGTCGAGGCTCGGTCACCGATGAGCCAGCCATGATCGAGGCCCTTAAAGGCGGCAAAATCCGTGGGGCGGGCCTGGATGTATTCGAGCAAGAACCTGTCGACCCTAAAAACCCCTTACTACAGATGAACAATGTGATCACTGCAATGCACCTGGCAGGTGCTTCTACACGTGCAGCTTGGCTTGCACCAC
>NYZY01000006.1 GCA_002687335.1 Chloroflexota bacterium | reverse complement strand
TACTCCAAACCATGAACTTGCCCTACATAGTGGCCCGTGCCCATAGTACCCTTCACGGCAATACACTAGGTCGATTGGGCTGCCATCGGGTGATCCACGCAGAAGAAGAAATGGGTAATAGACTGGCTCACAGTCTCTTTAACCCCGATGTGGAAGAATACATGGAATTAGCTGATGCCTTCGGGGTCAGTAGGATCCAGGTTCCAGATCGTTTCTGGAACATGACGCTTGATGAAGCTGGATTTACCAGCGCCAGAGATAAGTATGGAATCGCCACCGTTGCATTAAAGCGAGGAGAGGAAATCATACTTAGCCCAGATTCAGAAGAAAAATTGCGTGACGGCGATGTACTCGTGGTCGCGGGGCGCGATGAATACATTAACCAGATAACAAATTAATTATTTACGATCACTGAAACCCACCCTACAGTTCACCAACACATAATGCCTTTCAATCGCGTAATTGCTGTCGTAACTGACGATCCCTCTGATATACATACAGTCGCAAGAGCGGCAGATATTGTCAGGGACGATCGTGGCCACCTTTACATCATCTATGTAATCAAAATTAAACGTTCGCTACCCCTAGATGCGGAAGTCAAAGAACATCTGGCACGCGGTGAACAGGTACTCAACCGATCAGAAAGACTGGCACGCCTTCCTCGTAACGATATCGACTGTCAACTTCTCCAAGCAAGGGAATTAGGCCCTGCTGTAGTCCACGAGGCAGTGGTACGTGATGTCGATGCAATTGTTATAGGCACTTCATATCCCACTGATTATGGAGTTTTTTCATTGGGCAGCGATATTCCATACGTACTTGAACACGCACCTTGTGATGTGATTCTATGGCGAGAACACTCAGAAACAAGTCGACCAACTGCACAAACATCAACAAATGGAATTTAAACCTTAATGAACATAATAATTGTCGGAGCTGGAAATATCGGCTCTTTACTTGCACAAACAATATGTAACTTAGGTCACAAAGTAACAATCATCGAAAAAAATTTTGAGGCTGCATCTTCATTTCCACGTGGGCGGGTAAACTCTGGCGTTCTTAAAGTAATTCACAGTGACGGATCTACAGCATCCGCGATGATTGAAGCCGATGTTGCCAATGCAGAAGTATTCATTGCAGCCACGGGTAAAGATTCTCTCAATGGACTCACCGCCCAAAAGGCAAAAACGATATTCGGGATTGAACAGGTTATGACAGTAGTGAAAGACCCAGATGCAAAAAATCTTTATGATTCACTTGGCATTACAACAATTAATCAAGCAGCTTTAGCAAGTAACCAGCTTGCAGAGTTTTTAACACAAGAAAGTTAGCGATCAGTTGTATCTCGTAATCGTCGGCGGGGGTAAAGTGGGAGAACCCCTTGCATCATCTCTCATCAACGCCGGGCATGAAGTTTTCATACTCGACCATAATCAGCAAACGGTAGCCGCTCTACAACGAGAACTAGGTATGGTGGCAGCTGTCGGTGAAGCAACTTCCGTTCGCGACCTTCATGACGCAGGAGCTTCACGCGCGGGGGTGGTAATAGCCACTACCGACTCAGATGAAGATAATCTTGCTGCCTGTCAATTAGCACGCAACCATTTCGACATACCGCGAACAATAGCAGTAGTTCATTCGCCAGAAAACGCCGAGTTATTTGAACGTGCTGGAGTCGATATGGTTATAAGCGCCACAAGCTTAATACTCGCCAATCTAGCAACGGCTATACCATCCCACCCCCTTATCAGACTGATGCCAATTGGAGATCATGCACAAGAACTTGTTGCTATAAAACTTCCAGCAGGTGGTTTACTTATTGGACGTAAGCTCTCAGAAATAACGTTGCCTTACGGCACGAACATAATATTAATAATTACGTCAGAGGGTAAATCAAAGAAGCCCAATCCAGATATTCGTATTGAAGCAGAAGATGAAGTAATCGCTCTATCACCAACAAACTCCACAGCAGAGTTATGGATACTCCTAACAGAATTAAGGTGAACATGCCTAAAACAGTAGCTTTCCTAGGGCCTGAAGGGACATACACGGATGAAGCATGTTATTTGTACGCCCCTGAAGAGCATCGCATTCCTTTCGGATCACTCGGACTTGTAACGAGTGCCCTAGAAGAAGAAAAAGTTGACGAAGCCGTAGTCCCTATTGAAAACTCACTGGGTGGTACTGTGATCGAGGTAGTTGATTATCTAATTACTTCGACAAAAGCCCGAATAAATGGTGAAATCCTCCTACCGATAGACCACTGCTTGATCACGCGTACGGGCGTGCAGTTGAGTGAGATACGGGTGGTCATGTCAAAACAAGAAGCACTAACACAATGTCGACGATTCCTATCTGAAAACCTGCGTTATTCAGAGCAAATCGCGACAACAAGCACAGCTCTGGCAGTAACCAATCTCAAAGAAGGAGATAATAGAACTGCTGCGATAGGGCCAAGGAGATCTGCGGAGCTTGCGGGGTTACCCGTATTGGTGAATGGAATACAAGACCGTGAAAATAATGTGACAAGGTTCGCTATTCTCACATCTGAAGGAAAACCTGACAAGGCAAGCAATAAAACATCAATCGCGTTTGATTTTGACAGTCCAGATGCACCTGGACTAGTTTATGGAGCATTAAGCCCATTNGCAGATCGCGGTATCAACCTGCTAAAAATAGAATCACGCCCCACTGGNAAAGGAATGGGAAGTTACATATTTTTGCTNGATTTTGAAGGACATATAAANGCNCCACANGTTCAAGAAGCAATTTCTGCATTGAAGAATCACACAGCAACATTCAAAGTGTTGGGAACTTATCCNAGAGCTCGAGATATATCGACAAGATAAACATTCTTGAATCAAGAACAATTACAGTTCTTGATCATCTAAATCAAGATCCTTAAAGCCCCCAGCATCACGTAGTTGGGATGCCGCGTATCTACCCTCATTAGCTGCGCTAGCCATTCGCTCTCGAGCTGCTGATGTGAGTTCGTCAGCCTTATCGCGCCATTCGCGGCTTTGATCCAATATAAAAGCTCGAGTTTCTTCTCCTGATTTTGGAGCAAAAACCATTCCAGCCACAAACCCGCCAACAGCTCCCATCAATAATCCAAGCAGGAATCCACCGCCAACATTTTTTTCGTTTTCAGCCATTACAAACCCCTAGATCAGAACTTTCAAAATCATTGTTAACATGAAAACCTAGTCGCCTTTGGAATCATGATCGCGTTTGCCAAACATACGTTCAAAACCCTGAACCAGCCGTAATAATCCAATAGCCCCCGCTATGGGTCGAAGGGTTAAAACAGCGTCTTTAACCGCCTCTCGCGCAATCGTCAGACGATCAAAAGTAGATTCAAGATTACCCGCAACATTTTCCATCCGATCCATGAAACGACTAGCACGTCTGTATAGGCGAATCGCCAATACTGCACCTATCACCATTAGAAAAAAAGCGAACAACAAAAACCCAATGAGGACAATATCTTTGATTTGAGTTAATGTTTCAGCAAATGTCATCGAATATAAGACTTAGAAAAAATTTCTGTGATTTGTACGTTAATAAAGTTTGCTACTTCATCGTAACAATACCAAGCCACACCACACAAATATACTACATATCTACTTAATAATCATATACTTAATAACTTAACGCTGGATCTGCTCTGTTTAGTAATATGAGATTAGCGTGATCAACAATTCAAAAAAAGCAGATAAATCCGAGCTGTTACCAACGGAATAATCGATGATTTAATGTGCCGTAGGAGTTCACTACTCTAAGAAATCTCGAAGCTTCTTTGAACGAGTTGGATGTCGAAGTTTGCGCAAAGCCTTCGCTTCGATCTGACGAATACGTTCACGAGTGACGCCAAATTCACGTCCTACTTCCTCTAATGTACGACTCCGACCATCTTCCAGTCCAAATCTAAGTTGAAGTACTCTCTTCTCCCTTTGACTGATGGAATCCAACACATCACCAACTTGTTCTTTCAAAAGCTGATATGACACGGCATCTGAAGGAGCCTGACTGTTGTTATCTGGAATAAAATCACCCAGAAAAGAGTCTGACTCTTCACCAATAGGAGTTTCGAGTGAAATAGGTTCTTGGGAGATCTTAAGAATCTCTCTTACACGATCAGCGGGCATGTCCATTGCCTTGCCAATTTCTACCGATGTCGGCTCACGTCCGTGCTCCTGAACAAGGCGTCTACTAACCCGCAAGAGTTTGTTGATTGTTTCAACCATGTGGACAGGAATTCGAATCGTACGAGCCTGATCTGCGATCGAACGAGTTATAGCTTGTCGAATCCACCAGGTCGCATAAGTACTGAACTTATACCCCTTACGATAATCGAATTTTTCAACTGCNCGAATCAGTCCTATATTGCCTTCCTGAACAAGATCCAGCAATGACATCCCGCGTCCGAGATATTTTTTTGCAACTGATACAACCAGTCTAAGGTTTGCTTCTGACAAATGACGCTCAGAGCGTTCAGNACTATCGCNTATCCGGGAAAAATGCGCTGCGAACAGAAATTCATATACCTCTAATTTATCCCGATAAACCTCGGTAGAAACATTGTTAGCCAATTCACCAAGACTCGGATCTGCGTCAAGAGCATCAAGTGACTCTAATGCAATCAGAGCAGAGTCACTAGAAAGATCCTTGACCATGTCTTGCGCCTGTTGCAATTCACAGTTAAACGCGTCTGACAAATAAGCCAAAAGTGTTTCATCATGAGGTCCGTCAACCAGCTGGCGCAGTTCAGGAATCCCCAGCAGTGTCCCAAGAGTCAAGTCATGTGGTAATCCAACAAAACTAGCTATTTTGATTGCAACATCGCGTTGAGCGCCTACCCGCTTGAGCAACTCAAGTGTTGTCTCGGCAGCCGTAGGAAGTTGTCCTGTCCGTTCAGCCATACCCGCTTGCACTTCAGACAAGCGCTGAGAAATTTCCATACCTCTAGCAAGGAACCTCTCATCAGACGCTGTGAGCAGTCCAACCCGTCCAATTTCTCTCAAGTACATCCGAACTGGATCATCGGAAATTTCGGAATCTTCAACATATGGGTTGAAATTGAGCTCGGCAAACCCTTCAGACTGCTTGGTTCCCCACGTTTCAAGCTCAGAAGCACTGGCAGCTACGGCTGTCGACCTAAGGACATCCGACGCCCTGTGTTCTCCTAATTCTCCATCCTCTGATTCGTCCTCGTCAAGATGAGTGGTAGTAATAGGCACCAAGAGATCCGATGAACCTGCCAGATCTTCAAGNTGGTCTATCATTGTCTGTTATTTGNGTAGATCGTGGCATATTTACTGTCGCCCTGTCATCACTNTGCGAAGATTCTCNTTNGGGAANATAGCTCGGTCCAATAAATCTTGTGTTTCCTGNCCCTCAATTTCCTTAAATCGATCAGCTTCTAGTTTCTTTATGAGNCTAAAATGACGTTCTTTCAGGCGCTTGACGCATTGAGTGATATCGTCTACATGTCTAGCCTGATTCGACGGAGGAAGCTTACGATTACGCAATTGTTGGGCTTTTTCCGTTAAATCTTGGCCCAATTCATCAATATTTTCACCGANTNNAGATGACCCCTGCCACGCCGTAAACAAAGCCCTATTATCAGACTGGTGGAAATATTCCTCAGGCATTTCAACTGCATACTCGCGAAGATCATCTATCTGCATAACAAGAGATAACATATGCTCTTCTAGGGAATCGCCTTGTTCCAGAGCNGCATCAACTTGGNTTGTCGAAATTGAACCGGGCTTGCTATCTGATTCACCAAACCGGAGAATCNTTGTTCTTGCTGCTGGCTTATCGACAATGGTCTTGAGTCTTTCGGGGGTGACATCAACCAATCTAGCAATCATTGACCAGTAACGCTCTTGATCATAGCCATTTGTCCTGTATACGACAGGAGCAAAACTATCTGCAAACTCCTTTTTACCCTGGCCAGATGTCAGATCATAAAGCTTTGACTTTGCAATTATTAAATAATCTAGTAACGGCTCAGCTTCAGACAGGGATGCACGCCATTGGTCAGGATTAGCCCGAATAGCCTGATCAGGATCTTTTCCNCCCTCAGATCGTGCAACCTTGACCTGGACTCCCCGTATCGCCCCTGCACTTAATTCTTCCGTTACAGATTCAAGNGCCCGCATGGTTGCAGTCTCACCNGCAGCATCAGAATCAAGGCAAAGAATAATTGTCCCTANTTTTCCACCCGNGGAAGCATATCGAGCCAGTGTGCCGAGATGATTTTGAGTAACAGCTGTGCCCATTGACGCAACAACGTTGGTAAAGCCGTGCTCATGTGCTGCAATAACATCCATATANCCTTCGACCACAATCNCTTCATTCATAGAACGAATTGATTCATCAGCCCAGTTCAGACCGTAAAGTATCGAAGACTTATCAAAAACATCNGTCTGAGGAGTGTTCAAATACTTAGGCTCTGATCCATCTAATGTGNGGGCNCCAAATCCGACAATACGATCCCGACTGTCACGAATTTCAATAGTCAAACGACCGATGAACATATCCCGCCATTCACCATCGTCTTTTCGCGTTACAAGACCTGCATCAAGAGCGGTTCTGCCCTGGACACTCCTAGTTCGCAAATGACCTGACAGTGTCTCCATACCGCTAGGAGCAAATCCAAGACCCCTGCGTGCAGCTGTTTCGATATCAATACCGCGATCAACCAGATACTCACGAACTGTATCGCCAACCGGAGCTTTCAATCTTGAAAAGAAATAATCAGCAGAAAT
>NYZY01000005.1 GCA_002687335.1 Chloroflexota bacterium | reverse complement strand
CTTGTGAAATTTCCTCAAGGCCATGATCTGTAGCTATTCCGTAATCTATTGCGCGCTTACCAAGTTCAGAATGCAAAATACGCTCGGACCATTGCTCGCCCCACCATTTCAAACCTTTTTGGTCTGAAAAAGACCAATTTGAAGTTGTGACCTCTAGATCCGAAAACTCAGCCTGTTTAAACCATTCTTTCAGTTGCCGGCCCGCGCTCGCATCACCTCCGTTATGTGCGGCAACACGGCTATAAACATCTAAGAATGCAAGAAGCCGTTCATCAGGTGGCCATAGTGCAGCAGTCCCCCAGTCCACTTCCCGTACGGCACAAATTCCTCTCGGTTTTAAAACTCGTTTAGCCTCAGATAATGCCCTGATGGGTTCGGAAAGATGCTGCAAAACTTGGTGGGCATAAACGGCATCAAATGTTTCAGCGCCATAACCCGTTTCATAGATATTTCTGACCTCGAAACTAATATTCGGTGTGCCCTTTTCATCTGATCGAGCACGAGCCTGATCAATTACTGTACTTGAATTATCTATACCCACTACCGAACCACATGGAAGTAGGTGCTCTGCGAGATCTATGGTGATTGTTCCTGGNCCACAGCCGAAATCTAACAGCCGCATCGGTGATTTAAGTCGCGACAAAACAAATGATGCGGAATCACTTGCCCTCCTAATTGAGTGAGCTTTTGTAACTGATCNGTGATGTCCGTGTGTGTACTTTTCAGAATTCAAAGATGAAATGGATCCNNCTAAAGATTTGCCAACAACATCATTGTGTACGGAACATCAACTACCCATGGGCCATCAAGGTTCAACATGACATAAACTTTTTGATTAGGCAAAAGCTCAACTTCACGTTCACCGTCTAAAGCAATCGTGCCAGGATGTAAATCAATCGAAANTTGCTCACCCGGCATTATCTTGCGCCANTCCATAATATCGACATCNGANACNGNNCCNGGCGCAATNGGAGCTCGNACTNTAGTAGCGNTTGAACCCGGNNCNCCATCCATNCGTATATAAAGACCAAACGGATCGTCAATAGCAATCGGCTCAAGCCTTGAACCTATAGAAGAAAGCCCTATGCTTGCAGGCTCTGCCCGTGTCAAAAACATAGCGTGCAAAGTGCTGGTATCCCACACAGCGCGAGCACCAACAAACATTTGAGTGGAAACAGCAGCGTCCACCAGCGCATCGTCACATAGCTCATTATCTATGTAAATATCGATCCTCTTAGAACGCCGGCATGNATCATCACGTGTCAATGTCCGCGTAGCTACTGAACCTGCTGCAATACCCGCAAGTGTTCCTTCTATGTTGGCTGGAAAAACATTGTTTGTTCCAGTCGAAATAGGAACCAGTGGAACCTCGAGGCAACCTTTAGCAACAACTCTATTAGTTCCATCCCCTCCAAGTGTAACTATGCAATCCACGCCTTGTTCAACCATCGCCCTTGCAGCATTTGTTGAAGCCCCTTGATGGTCCGCAGTAGGCATATCGACAAAATCTATTTCTATTTCACCTTCAACATCTGCAGTTGCTGGACGCGCCAATCCAGAGTGATCTGGCATTATCAAGATGCGATCAGTACCTGTAGAAACAATCCCAGCAAAAACACGACGAAGAATATTCGCTTTTTCTTGATTAGAAACTACTCGACCGTGTGCGACGAGTCGGCGTATGTCTTTCCCTGCCGCCGGGTTAGCGATAATTCCGACCGTACTCAATTAACCAATTCCTCTAGCATTGAGTAACGCTTAAGCCCTCATCCAACCAGGGTCACTCAACAATCTGGCTATCGATTGTATGAATTCCGCAGCAGGAGCTCCATCCCACGCTCTATGATCAAAACTCAGGCTCANATTTGCAATAGANCGAACCAAAATTTCTCCATCAANTNCAACAGGAGTNTCTTNNATNGTTCCAACNCCGAGTATTCCTATTTCAGGCGGGTTTAACAANGGGTTAAACGTATCAATCCCGTAAGAATTTAAGTTTGTGATCGAAAAGGTCCCATTAGTCATCTCATCAATTGAAAGGCTATTCGCTTTAGCTTTTCGCGCTAAATCACGAACGTTTTGTGCTATTTCCAATAGTGATTTCTCGTCGGCATTCTTGATAACCGGNACTAGGAGACCTTCAGATACCGCCATGGCAACACCGANATTGATTTCATCCAGTATTCGAACCTCATCACCAATTAAATGCGCATTAGCTTTAGGANNNTCTTTAAGTGCTCTGGCTGTCGCTGCAATAACCAGGTCCTGGTACTGAGGTCGTATCTTATGGGGTCGCCAGTCTGCGACTAACTCACGCTGATAGCCAATCATGTCAGTAACGTCGACCGTTGTGGTCAGTGTGACTGTAGGAACATTTGCGCTCTCGGACATCCGNCGAGCGATCGTGCCCCGCAAACCCGACAATTTAATCGTCTCCCTNACCGGGACCGCTGACTCCACCAAAGAAGCATTCGACGTTCCAGCCGAACTGGTACTTTCCGCTGCGGATTTCACATCATCTTCCGTTACCCGTCCGCTTGGTCCAGTCCCCGTAACGTTTGCTAAATCAACTCCGATTTCCTTGGCCAGTCTACGTGCACGGGGAGTGACGACCTGCTTGCCACCCTTTGGAGTTGCAGAAGGCACAGAGGGTGATTTAGCGGCAACAACTGGTGCAGGTGTGGATGCAGAGCCAACTACCGGTGCAACATCTGGAAGGTCCGATTCTGAATCTCCAGCCTCGAGAACGTATCCCAGTACGGTTCCAACATCGACTATCCGGCCTGCTTCAACGTCGATCCTGCCGAGCGTTCCATCGGCGGTGGATTCGACTTCAGCATTAACTTTGGCAGATTCTATTTCGACGAGTTGGTCGCCGTTAGCAACTGGGTCGCCGACAGATTTCAGCCATTTTATGATCTCGCCATCGTTCATCCCCATGCCCCACTGAGGAAGGATGATTGGTACAGGCATAATTACTATTCTCGTGCCAATTGACGGACGCAACGTACTTTGGCAATGCCCAGTCGCATTATTGCAAAACTATTTGGGCTCTCAATATATTGATCAAAATTAGCGTCGGCGGCTATCTTAGCGCAGATATAAGGTAAGTCGAAGGCCGTTCGTACACTTGAATGATAGTGAACTTACGTAAGTTCAAGTGATAATTGCGTGAAATCTGCAACGGTTAAGTCGGGTTCATATATTTCATGGGTCGCTTCAAACGGCAGGTCATATCGATTCACATATACGCCACGAAAACCACAACTTCTAGCACCCATAACATCAAAAGAGTTTGCTGAAACCATAATTATCTCTCCGGGCTCCAGCTGCAAGTTTCGAGCAGCACGACGGTAAACGCCTGATTTAGGTTTAAAAAAGCCTGCCTGCTCAACCGATATAACATCATGAAAATCAAACTGAATTCGATTTTCTACGAGATGATCAAGAAACGACGGATTGCCATTAGAAAGCGCCACCAGCTTGTAGTGTTCACGCAATTTGCGTAGCGCAGCCATACATTCAGTAAAGGGCGACAGCAACTGCCACCCTTCCATAAAACGACTAATTTCCTCATTTTTCGGATCTAGCTTGTTCGCTCGGGCTACATATACAAATGCTTTTTGTACGGTTTCTAGGTAGCCCGAATGGCCTAACTCGAGAAGTGTGTCTTGGTACTGTTCTATCCTTTGCCTGTAACGAAGTTGTTGCCACATTATGTGAGGATCGATATCGGATCCATGACTGTCTATAAAAATCTTTAAATGAGGCGTAAGAGATCCACCCAAATCGAGAACCGTACCAAACAGATCAAAGGTAAGAGCTTTACAGTTTTGAAACACAGGGTTTAACACTATTTCTGTCTCATTTATGCTCTAATCAAACTTTGTTACCTGTTAAATTAACCGGTCTTTATCAGAGCATAAAACGCTTTGCCAATAAAAATCTCAGTTGATGAAAAACCTGAATATCTCAGCTCTCAAGTGTGCGCTTTACAGCAGCAGTAACCTTTTCGACGTCTGGATACACATGTGGCTCAAGGGCTGGAGTATAAGGAATATGTACTTGCTCAGAAGCAACCTTTTGAATTGGCGCCTGAAGTGACCAGAAACCCTCTTCTGCAACAATCGATGCAATTTCTGAAGCAGCACTACAAACTTTATGAGCAGGATCCGTAATGACAAGCCGGCCTGTTTTTTCTACAGAACTTAAAATAGTTTTCTTATCTAACGGAACTAAAGTTCTGGGATCAATAACTTCTACCGATATTCCTTCTTGCGCAAGTTGATCAGAAACAGAAGCTGCAATGTTTACACCGCCAGCAACCCCCACTATTGTGCAGTCAGTTCCTTCACGTACCATTTTGGCTTGCCCGAACGGCACGACTAGCTCATCCCCGGGAAGATCTTCATTTTCAGGGACTTCACCACGCATACCGGCCAAGGTACCGTCCTCAAAAACAATACAGGGGTCATTATCGCGAACTGCAGACTTGAGAAGACCTTTCATGTCCGCAGGGTTGGATGGAACGATAATCTTAATACCAGGCATGTTCATAAACATGGGATAGGAGCGATCTGAATGGTGGGCAGCGGATCCACCACCGTAGAACATACTTGCGCGGTAAACAACAGGAAGTGTTGCCTGGCCTCCAAACATATACCGCATTTTTGCAGCCTGACTGATCAACTGGTCCATACCAACCCACATGAAACTGGTAAGAGTTTCGACTATGGGACGCATACCTACAAGTGATGCCCCGATTGCAGCTCCAAAAAAGCCATTTTCTGAGAGTGGAGTATCCAAAACTCGTTTTTCGCCAAATTCAGTAAGGAGATTCGCTGTAGCTCCATAAACAGACCTGCGAATATCTTCACCCATGATGAAGACATTTTCATCTCGTCTCATCTCTTCAATAATTGCCTGATTAATTGCTTCTATAAATACTGTTTGGGCCATTGCTATCTGTTACCTGTGAAATAAAGAATTTCTAAAAAAATATCGCATTCAATTTATTATGGAAACGCTATTGGATCAGCCCACATATCATCGAACAAATCAGACGGTTCGGGGAACGGGCTATTTCGAGCAAACTCTGTTGCCTTCTCAACCTCTTCCACTGTTTCTGAGTTGATGTCATCACATTCTGCGCGAGTTGCTACACCCTGCGAAATTATATTTTGCTCGAGAATATCCAATGGGTCACGCTTGCGCCAATTATCAATTTCTTCCTGTGTCCTGTATTCACCTCGACGTACGCGGCCAAGTCCCAAAGAATGTTCCTCAAACCTATACGTGAGTCCTTCGATAAGACTTGGGCCATCACCTGCACGCGCCCGCTTTACAGCTGCAGCTGTTGCTTCATACATGGCAATAGCATCCTGACCATCAACAAGGATTCCAGGCATGTTATAAGCCGAGGCCCTATCTGAAACATGTTCAACTGCAACAGTTTCAGCATAGGAAGTGGTCACTGCGTATTGGTTGTTTTCGCATATGAATATAATCGGTAGGCTCCACACCGAAGCTAGGTTCATAGACTCATGCAGTGCGCCTTGATTTGAGGCTCCATCCCCAAAAAAAGCAAGAGAAACAAATTTTTCACCTTTGATACTAGCTGCAAGAGCAGCACCCACAGCCACCGGTACAGACGATCCCAGAATTCCAGACTCTCCCAGAATTCCGATCGAATAATCAGCGAGGTGCATAGACCCGCCTTTGCCTTTGCAATACCCGTCTACCCGCCCGTAAAGCTCCGCCATAGCCTTATCCACGCGACCACCTTTAGCAATCGGATGTCCGTGTGAACGATGATTCCCTGCAATATAATCCGTGTCCTTTAACGCAGCACACGCACCAACCGCCACAGCTTCTTCCCCAATATATGGATGTGCACCACCAGCAAATTCGCCAGCCGAGTGGACTTCGATTACTTTTAATTCGAAATTTCGAATCATCCACATACGTCGAAGCATCAACAATAGAAGATCACGGTCAATATCCATTTTTTTCCTCTAAAACCTCTCCAGATAAGCTATTCAAATAATGGGAATCATCTTTTTGCAACCATGAATCACCATTTCCGGGGAAACAACTCGTTCAGGGGAATAGATAACCCTGAATGGGATGGCGGGATTATAGACCCGATAGGGACAAGGTGGTGATCACTTTAGGGTATTCATTTGTTGAATCATCGCATATCCAACCAAAAATAATCCTGAAATACAAATTAACACCATTAACCAATATTTAGCTAAAAACAAACCTTTAGAAGTTTTATGACTTAATGCATACATGGCACAAAGACCACCAGGCCATCCTCCAACTACAGCCCATACTAAGAGCGTGTGTTCAGATATACGTTTTTTTCCGTTCTGAGCTTTTCGTTTATCAAGCCAAATCACTACAGCAGAACCAATGTTTAAAACCACAAATATTAACACCCACAAATTGACAAACTGAAAAGTGTTATAAACGTCAACCAAACTGTTGATCATGAAAAAAGCTTTCTTCACAATAAAACTACACAGCGTTTTATACTGAATCTAAACTCATCAGATAAGTCAAGAAAATGGTACTATTAGTGCCTCGTTTATAACTTAAGTAAACACCTGTGAATCTAATCTGATTCATCCCTATTCTCCTAGCCCGTGTTCATGTTTTACAAAAGTTTGATTTGTGTTCCTCAGGGTAAATCAAATGGTGTGGGCTAAATCTAAACTCCTGTTATTAATCGCAGGGTAAGGACGACGAATGGCAAAGCGAAAAAACGGCACATCCAGCATCACCGGTGGCTCATCCCAATACAGCGCTGAAGACATAACGGTAATGGAAGGCCTTGAGGCCGTACGCAAACGCCCTGGTATGTACATAGGCACAACCGGTACAGAAGGAGTATTTCACTTAATCAGGGAGATCGTCGATAACAGCGTCGACGAGGCCATGGCGGGCTTTGCAAGCAGAATAGACATAACAATCCATAAAGATGGATCCGTAACAGTAGTTGATGATGGGCGCGGGATACCCGTAGATAAACATAAAAAAACCGGCCTCTCTGCTCTAGAAACAGTGATGACGACTCTTCAC
This sequence comes from Chloroflexota bacterium, assembly GCA_002687335.1. Next base: position 3,923 of record NYZY01000005.1, on the reverse strand, counting down.
GCGGGGGGAAAGTTCGGTGACAAGGGCTACCAAGTGTCAGGTGGGTTGCACGGCGTTGGTGCCTCAGTTGTAAATGCTTTGTCGGAGTGGACAAAAGTCGAGGTAAGACGGGACGGTAAGGTCAGCACCCAAATGTACGAGCGTGGCAAAACCATCGGAGATATGGATGTCCGCGAATCGACAAACGATGATCTGCCAGGCACAGGAACAAGTGTCTCATGGATGCCCGACAGCAAGATATTCCCTGAAATCAACTACGATTGGGACACCATCGCGGGACGTTTTAAAGAAATGGCCTATTTAAACCAAGGTTTAACTATCCACCTCATGTCTCACTGGCACGACAACGTTTGGCCATTTAACGATGTAACTTACATGTTCGACGGTGGTGTCCAAAGCTTTGTTAGATCGCTAAATCGACAACGTGGTTCTGTCCATCCGAATGTTATGTATGCACAGGAAACTGTCGATGACATCGTTGTAGAAGTAGCACTTCAATACAACGATTCTTTCATCGAAAATTGCCTGTCTTTTGCAAACGTCATTCGAACGGGTGACGGGGGATCACACGTGACCGGATTTCGCTCAGCACTTACACGTGTCCTCAATGACTATGCACGTAAAAACAACGTATTTGGAGTGGGAAAAGACGATATAAAAAACCTGTCAGGTGAAGACGTACGAGAAGGTTTAATGGCGGTTATAAGCGTCAAAGTTAAAGACCCTCAATTCGAAGGCCAAACAAAGGGTCGCCTTGGTAACCCAGAAGTCAAAGGGGCGGTGGAGCAAATCGTCGGACGCCAACTTACAGAATTTCTTGAGGACAACCCTGGAGATGGCGCGTCAATCATCAACAAATCCACAACTGCCGCACGTGCTCGCGCCGCGGCCAAGAAAGCACGTGATCTCGTCATTCGAAAAAATGCCATGGACGGGGGATCGCTACCAGGTAAACTCGCCGACTGTACCGAAAAAGATCCTGCCAGTTCAGAAATATACATCGTCGAGGGTGAGTCCGCAGGTGGATCTGCAAAACAAGGAAGAGACAGACAATTCCAGGCAATATTACCATTACGCGGTAAGATTCTAAACGTTGAAAAAGCCCGTCCCGAACGAATGCTCGCACATGAAGAAATCGCTGCACTAATCACTGCACTTGGGGCCGGGCTAGGTGAAGATTATGACGAAGAAAAGTTACGATACCACCGCGTCATCATCATGACTGACGCGGACGTTGACGGAGCTCACATAAGAACACTGCTACTCACATTCTTCTTCCGAAACATGCCACAAGTCATAGGTAACGGCCATCTTTATATAGCGCAGCCACCTTTATATCGCGCTTCAAGAGGACGTTCTGCAAAATGGCTTTACTCCGAAGGCGAATTAGACGAATGGACCGCAAATCGTTTATATGGAACGATAAACATTAAGTCTGAGTCTGATCCTAGCCTGAATTTAAAAAGTACAAAGATAGGGCGAGTTCTAACGCCTCTGCGTGAATACGTCGACTCACTTGAAGTAGCGAGAGTTCTTAATATTCCAGAAAATGTCATTGAAAAACTTATAAAAGACCCGGAATACACTTCACTAGACTTCAGACCTGAACAACCTATAAAAACGGAACATGAAATCGTTTCAGAAGCCGAACAGGTTTCTTTATTCGATGAATCGGCTGAATCTGCAAGCGAAGTTGTCGAAGAGGTAGAACCGGTAATTCTTCCAGATAAAACATTCGACATCGACGGCTACACCCTAACCAAAGACATCTTCAACAATCCCGCTGTCCGACGCCTGCACTCGTTATATCCGGTCATTCAACAAGTTATTGAAGCCGGAGCACTAACTATTACAAAGGGCGATAACGTAGTTGCTGACAATGTTGAATGGCATCAGCTTCCTGCAACGTTAGATAATAACTCTGACAGATCGGGAGTAAACGTACAAAGGTACAAGGGTCTCGGTGAAATGAATCCTGAACAGCTGTGGGAGACCACCATGGATCCTAATGAAAGAGTCATGCTGCGAGTGACCGCTGATGATGCGATGGCTGCCGACGACATGTTCCGAACTCTAATGGGAGACGATGTCGAACCACGACGAAACTTCATTCGGGCGAACGCACTAGAAGTTAAAAACCTTGATGTTTAACTAACAATCAAAATACCATTTTAAATATTCATCAAGTTTTTTATATCTAGATATTTTGAAATACAGGCCAACGGTTCACACTACTACAGTGATTTTGCCTTGAGGCGTCGATTCCCAAAGCTTGAAAAACGGTATCCCCCGACGCTCTAACTCATGCCCTCCTCCCTGATGTCGATCTAAAACAGCCATCACAGTTACAACAGTACAACCAAAATCTTGTACGGCATCAATCGCCTTTAACAGGCTGCCACCAGTAGAAACAGTATCATCGAATACCGCTACCCTCATCCCAGGTTTTAAGTTGCCTTCAATCTGTTTACCAACACCATGTTCTTTTGATTCAGGCCGGACAAAGAATCCAGTACTAGTTTTGCCTTCTAGGTGTGAACGAAGAGCTAACGAACCAACAATTGGCACAGCTGCAACGCTGGGACCACCGAATGCGTCAACGTGAGATTCATCAATTGCAAAGCTAAAAGCCCTAGATATCAAATCTGCACCTTCAGGGTCTGTAGAAAGCATGCGTCCATCAAAATAATAAGAACTTTGCTGTCCTGAAGACAGCACGAATTGTCCAAATTTCAGTGAATCCAATTCAAGCGCTCTTTCATACAAACGTGTCGCAATCTTATTGAGATCGGATCTTTGGATCATGCCTACTCCTATTTACGATAGAGACGTTTTGATTTTATGTAATCGGTAACTGCTTGAGTCGTAAATTCTTCAATTTGTTTTTCGGACTTATTAAAATTACGAATCATGGTCGCCGATACATCTACCATGGGTCCCTCAAGATATTCGACTTTTATATCAATATTTAAGTCACTGCCTAGCAAAGGAGTTTTAATTTGCATGGGAGGTCGTCCAACAACCACAACGGTCGCAAAAGATTGAATTTCTTCAGCACATTTCCATTGATCAAATGAATTGGCAGCATCTGCGCCTATGATCAGTTTCAAGACAACTGAATGACCCAGCTGCGCACGTAAATCTCTTAGTGTATCGATGGTATAAGTATGCCCCTGGCGAACAATATCCACATCCGAAGCCGAAAAATACGCGCGATTTCTTACGGCTAATTCAACCATATTAAATCGATCAGTAGCTGATGCTTCTGGAGGGTATTGTCTTAACCATTGATCACTAGCTACAACAAATATAACTCTATCCAAACCCAAGTTAAGACGTACAAATTCTGCTATCGCTAAATGGCCATTATGAATAGGATCAAACGTGCCACCAAAAACTCCGATTTTTTCAATGTCGGTTGGTGGAGTCATATTAATCCCAGTTGAATTCCCAATCTCCAACCATAACGGTGTCACCGATTTCAATACCGGCGCTGCGTAGCGCTTTAGTTACTTTCAGCTGTTCTAATCGGTGTTGGAATTGAATGCGAGCTTCCCAGGTCTCAAGATTACTACCTCGAGCCAGACGAACAGCTTTTTGATGAACTATACGCCATGAACCATTTTGATTACGCACGATTACTTTTTCAGGCTTTTTTACCTTGGGTTTTATTATCACGGCATCCTCGTTCGAAACTGCAAAAGTTGTTTTTTGTTGACCTCTTTGTTCTAAATAATCAGACATAGCATGTTTGAGTTCATTCATCCCTGCATATGTTGCAGCTGAAACAAATACGATTGTTGAATGTAACCCCTTAGCAGATTTAACTGATTCAATAATTTCACTTTCTAATACTGAAACTTCATCAAGATCAAATTTATTGATAACCAGTATTTGAGGTTTTTTAGCAAGTTCGGCATCAA
>NYZY01000004.1 GCA_002687335.1 Chloroflexota bacterium | reverse complement strand
ATGCTTCAGTGGCCTGGCATCGTGGGTGGCTCAGTTGGACAAGGATACCCTTGGTCTGATGTCCACGAAAATGGTCTTGCGTGTTATGCACTTCACGAAGATTCGGTAGAGCAAGCTAAAAAAGCAGCTCAGTGGATTGCAAGACGCGCTTGGTCGAATCGAAAAGAGCTATACAAGCCTGCAGGACCCACACCATCAGAAGCGGTCAAATACGCACTAGAACAAGCCAGTATTAAACCAGAAAAGTCCGGTCCAATTGTGCTGTTAGATGTCGGTGACAACATTGGGGCGGGAAGTTCAGGGGACAGTACTTTCCTACTTGCAGAAGCCCTGAAGCAGGGTGCCAAGTCGTGGCTGCAGACCATTCGTGACNCTGAAGCAATTGACNTCTGTCTAACCGCAGGCATAGGAAAGAGCGTTACAGTAAACGTCGGAGGCAAGACAGACTCACTCCATGGTNAGCCAGTACAACTAACTGGGAGAATCACTCGTATGTCTGATGGAAGGTTCGAGGACGCTGGAACCGTCCACGCGGGCTGGAGATTCTTTGATGCTGGAACTACCGTGGTTATCGAATCCGACGAAGGACCGACAATTGCTTTGGTAACAACCAGAGTTGGAAATATGAGCCGTGAACAGTTCTATTCTCTTGGTTACCGTCCCGAGAATTTCGACATCGTTATTGCCAANGGTGTGGTGTCTCCTCGCCCTGCATATCAACCGATCGCCAGCGAAATGATCACAGTAAATACACCTGGTGCAACGTCAGGGGACATGTCTACATTCCATTACGAGAAGGTACGNAANTCTTTATACCCACTGGACCTCAAAGCACAGTACATCAGCGATTAANAAAAAACACCNCACCCCACTATCGCTTGTTGATTACATCANCCACTGGATCCCANCCACCAATCCACGATTCGTCACTAGCGTATGCAAACAGATCTCTAACTTCATCNCCGATCAATTCAGTACGCCACTCAACGTTACGAGTTAAGTCCCCATNAATTTTAAGTCGAATCGCATCATCAAGTTCAATTCGATACTTAACACCTTTATAGGCGTGTTCGGCCTTGGCCTTATCAATCCCATAATCTCGAACAGGAAATGTGTGCTTAGTAACGTAGTCCCACGCCAATCTAACTCTGTCCAACCGCATTTTGAAATCTTTTGCTCGATACCAAGTTTCCATGTCGGATCGTCCAAATATGAAAGGAAGGCGAAAATCAGGGTCCGATATCAGCCATTCATTTCGAGTCAGACTGATCTTAAGTCCGGTAACCTCCTCACCCGTATGCCTCAGGCTCAGCTGACTCACTATTCCATCGGCGAAATGTGTCACATCCAAGGAATTTTCAGCTAATCCCCATTCCTGTTCACGCCAAACACAAAATGCAACTCCATCCCTCAAAANTATCTTATGAGTCATCTGACGNAATTCATCGTCTTCAACTACATGTCGTATATCCAGTGACCCGCGNTGTTCTCGTCCGAATTTTGTGTTACGAATCGGAGTTGTTGCTCGTTGGTAGTAATGATCGAAAAGAGATTCAACTGACATAATTGTGTAAGGAAACACTCAAGCTTGTTTTAGTGGGATGTGAACGCACGATTGTACCTGTTTGAATACTGGATTAAATGTCAAGAGTAATCAAGTCAGATCGCTATACCAATCCTGCCCTTGTCTAAACAGATCTACGATTTCTTTCCGCTGAATATCCGAGTAAAAACGTCCTTTAGTTTTGACCCAGTCAATACCCTCTCCGATGCGTTCGGTGANATACGTTGCTGATTTGAAACTGGCATCAGAGCGAATANCGGTTCCTTCAAAATAAACGGGGCTCGTGTGCGCCCAGATTGGCTGGTTAAAAGAATCGCGTGAACCCGATCCAAGCCGAGCTCCAATCCACCCATCAGATTCAGCTACAAGATCGGCTTCAATATGCCCGCTATTCCTNCCTTCAGGAAAGTCACGTCGCTCTACGGNTTTACCATTCAAAACAATTTCTACGCGTTCGNCAGGATGATGTGAATGCCAGTTCACTTCAACCGGTAAATGAGAACCTTTTTCAACCTCTATAGTCTCTCCGGGTTCTTTCCCCGCAACCGTCAGAAATAATGCCGGACCATTGGTAATGAACGTTCGGCCATTGCGCAATCCGTCAAGCCATGTTTCATAGGCAAATTGTCCGTCGGTCTGTGAATAAACCCTGTTTGCTGAACTGACAAACCAGTCAGAGCCCGTCGAAACCGGCATCTTAATCCCGGTATTTAGCATGTGGTACCAGTAAAGATATTCGACATCGTTCCAAAATGGATCAAAAAGATTCATAGCGTGAACTTTGCCAAGGGCAGCTGCGACTGGAGCCTCCATTCCTTGTCCGTTGTGGCACCAGATTACAAGACCACCCTGATCATTCGCCTGATCACACGCATAACTAAGAGGTGGGTAATCAGGATCAAATTGGTCAACTATCAGACCGCGACTTATCGGTTCGACCTGATTATGAATATTCAGCAACATGACATGTCCGTAGCCAATCTTGAATGGATCAGATGGATCATGATTGTGACGGGTCTCCTCACCACTTTGTACATAGTGATGCGTGTCGGTGTACTCGGTGAGCATTCCAGGAGGGTACTTATTAGTCGCATAATCAAGATCCCATCGCTTGAGAATCGACACAGCAGTCATACGCAGGTCTTCAACCCTGGAGTCATATGCTAATCTCCGGTCTGGATCACTTTCTTTCTCATCGTAATGAATATGAGTATTGCCAGGATGCCAGCCCCTATCCGGAAGATCGGACCAACGTTCTAACTGGATATCCAAAGAAGAATCGGATGAACCAACGACTTCGATCGTCGCCTGCCACGGTGTAAATTCCGTTCCCCGCTCAACCAACACACGGTGATAACCGCGTTTTGTATCTAGGGAAAACTGGCCGTCACTGTAAAAGAACGGCTCGCCTGGCCCAACTTTCCACATGGCATCCTCTGGGGCGATATTTTCACCAGAAGAATCGAGCACCTGGACTCTCGCCTGGAGAATAGCTCCCGTAATACCATCTCTTATTTCACCTATGATCTTGGGCATACCGTTTCGTGTCCTTGATGTTACTTATTGGAGGTGATCGTGCTACGTTAGCCCTCACACAAAAAATCAGCAACAAACCAGAGAGATAAAACTCCTGAATAAAGGGGAAAGCAAATGGCAACGACCTGGCAGGGAGTGAACGACGCGATCACAGACATAGTTGAGGGTCCGATCCCACCTCGGGTCGATGAACCGATCGGACCTGGAAGAATGCACATCAAAGTAGATGAAATAGTATCTCGTAAAGGTCCTGCTCCTTGGATAGAACTCTGTATCGAAGATGAACGTAACCTGGGAACACTTATCGCGTCTGCACCTGGTCAAGGCAACCGCGCCCACTGGCACAGTAACTTCGACGAGTGGTGGGTCGTAATGGGTGGGAAACTACGCTGGGAGCTGACAGGAGGAAAGATTATCCAGGCAGTCAAGGGCGATATCGTTTGGATCCCACGCGGAACGGTACACCATATCGTAACGGAAGGTGATGAAATGAGCCTTAGGTTCGCTGTCGCTATGCCACCAGCTGTTCACGTCTGGCAGGATGAGTGCGAAAACTGCGACGTAACGTGGGAACCTGCAAAACCAGACTAAGGACTTCAGACTAGGAGTAATTTTTCGACTAAAAACCAGAATAGGTAGCAGCCAGCACAAGAATGCCAACAACCACACAATAAAAGATAAACGGTCTGAACGAACGAGTCTTGAGAAACCTTATAAGTCCAGCTATCACCAGATAACCAGTAAAAGCCGAGATGCACGCACCCAACAAAGTAGCGTACCAGTTCACAGGTGCTGCGGCATTTACTGTATTGACAGCAAGTAACAAGCCAGCCCCAGCGATGGCTGGAGTTGCGAGCAGCATAGAAAATCTGGCAGCAGCAGCACGAGTCATTCCAAGCCCGAGAGCAATTGATATTGTCATTCCAGACCGTGAAATACCGGGAAGTACTGACAACATTTGAGCAAATCCAATGATCACAGAATCAGGCAACCTCAAAGCAGATAGATCCCGGTTACGGCGACCGAGGAGCTCACCAACCAGTAAAACAACAGCGGTGACTAACAATGACCATCCGACAGCCTCCGGTGTACGGAAATTGGTCTCGATGCTTTCCTTCATCAACAAACCCCCAATTGCCAAGGGAACCGTTCCCAATAGAATCAAAAGTGCAAGTGACCTAGCCCGTATAACCCCTCCTGAATCATCAACCTCTACTAGTTGATTTCTGCCGATCCCGAAGAACAGTTGAATCCATTCCCGTCTGAAATATGTGATAACCGCAGCCAGAGTGCCAACGTGAACTGCCGTGTCAAAAACCAATCCTTGATCAGGCCAATCGAACAACCACGATCCAAGAATCAAATGGCCACTGCTGCTTATAGGCAAGAATTCGGTAATTCCTTGCACGAGTGCGAGAACGATGATCTGAATGAAAGACATTAGTTCCTAGTGCCATCTGACTTGGATATTGTGAACATAAGCGCTCGAGCACTTGTGTATCGAGTATCGTTATAGCACGTTACACTACCGCCACAAGACAATAATAAAATGCCCGTTTCAGTGCTTTCGGGCTTCCTTTAGTGCTAGAGAGTGAGAAAAACCTCATGCCCCATAAAGTTGCCGATCCTATATTCCAGTTCAATGCACCTGGCCCCAAACCAAACGGCCTTCAAGCTGCAGATGATGGCCTTTGGATCATCGACCAGGGTGACAACCACGTGTACAAAGTCGACTGGTCAACTGGCGAGGTTTTACACGATATCCCAACGGAAACCGAACACTCAAGCGGAATCACGCTTGGCGGTGGTTACGTTTGGGTCGCATCTACATACAGCTGCGAGATATTTCAAATAGAAATCGATACAGGGAAAACCGTAGAAAAATATCCATCTCCTGGCGCCGGTATCAACGCAACACGTGAACATCTTGACGCAGAAGCAGGGAGGAAATCCCAAGCCACAGGTGATCATGGTCTGGAATGGAAAAACGGAAACCTATACATCGCCTCACCACCCTCACAATATGTCCATGTAATGGACACTTCAAACTGGAGCGAAATCCACAAAATGAAAGCCCCGGGATTCAGGGTCCATGGACTCTCATGGGCCGAGCAGGAAGGTCACATCTGGATTGCTGATACAGCATTTGGCGTGGTAAGCCGGCATCGTCTTGAGGATGGCCGCTGTTACGACGCTTTCAGAGTGAACGATCCAGTTCAAGTACACGGAATGACCATAAGGGAAAATCGTCTTTGGTACGCTGATGACCGAGGGCCGATTGGCTTCTTAGACGTCTTGATGGAACCAACGTTCTAGGTCCATTCTTACAACTGCTGTTGCATGGCAGGATAAACGCCTCAAAATTGAACAACATTACGCCAAACGACGAGAACATGAACGACCCTCGTCGTCATCTCTAACTGTTAGACATATACCCTCAGACATAGAACAGTTTGAAAACAGGACCGAAATTTTGAAAACTATTTACGTAACCGGTTCTACAGGAAAAGCCGGTCAATACATCGTCCAGAATCTCCTTGACACTGGTTACAACGTGGTTGGAATCGATAAAAATCCACCTAGCAACATGGGCATTGTTCAACCACAGGACTACACATTCAAGACCGTGGATGTGACCGATTTCGGTCAAGTTCTCTCTAGCATGAAAGGCTGTGATGCTGTGATCCATATGGCAGCTATCACAAACCCCGTCATAGCTCCTGAGCACGAAGTTTTCCGAGTCAACATGACCTCCACCTGGAACATACTTGAATCAGCCGAATTATTGGGAATTACCAAGATCGTCCTGGCTTCTTCAGTAAATGCCATCGGCGCAATTTTTTCGCAAAACGTCACGCCCCGACCATATTTCCCTATAGATGAATTACAGCCTACTTTCGCGGAAGACGCGTATTCATTAGGTAAATGGTTGGGCGAGGAAATGGCCGAGGCATTCGCAAGGCGGCGCCCAGGTAAAGTACAAATCGCCAGCGTTCGATTCCACGGACTAATGGATCAAAAACGGCAGAGCGAACTCAATGGTGCACCTAAACGTGCTGGAGCATACGACAGTAATGCTAAACACTTTTGGGGCTGGAGCGATATCACTGAATCAGCCCGAGCCTGTGTACTGGCGATCGAAGCAGACTTTGACGGTCACGAGGCGTTTTTCATCAACAATGAGGACACTTCTGCTGACGAGCCAACGGAAAAATTAATAAAAAATGTTTATCCGGACGCTGAAATCCGTAAACGTATGCCAGGGAATTCAACTGCCATCTCAATAGAAAAAGCCAAAAGAATACTCGGTTGGGACCCAAAAACTACCTGGCGCGACGCTTAATGGAGTCGGTGATAGTAAATTCCTCAGCTAAACTTTTTACTAATCGAAAACCCCATACGTCTTTAATTTCCTAACAAATACAGCAAAGATTATTTACTTGACCTCTCCATCGCATCCAGTACCAAAGCACAGGGCAGCAAGAAAAGTCTTGACTGTCCTAGGTCCGATAGAACCAGCGAAAGTGGGAATCACAACGACCCACGAACATTTGTTAATCGATTTCAGTGTGGTCTTTACCGAACCGAAAGAGGCTTCTGAGCGCAAGTTGATGGAGGAGGATGTTTCCATCAAGAACCTCGGGTGGATCCGATACAACTGGGCCAGCAATCGGGATAATTTACGAATCCTCGATGAAGAAACTTCAACATGGGAAGCACGTCAATATTTCAACGCCGGCGGCAGCACCATCGTTGATGTAACCTCAGTGGGACTCGCACGTGATCCTCAAGCACTGGCACGTATCTCTAGAGCTACCGGCCTGAATATTGTCATGGGAGCCGGCAATTATGTACAGATGAGTCACCCTACCGAACTACAGGAGCTCTCTGTCGAACAAGTAGCGGGACAGATAATCCACGATGTAGAACAAGGCGTCGGCGATACCGGCATCCGATCCGGAATCATTGGTGAAATAGGTTGTTCGTGGCCATGGCACGAATCCGAAAAGAAAGTTCTCGAAGCTGCCGTGATAGCCCAACGCGAAACGGGCGCCCCCTTATTAATTCACCCTGGCCGCAATCAACGCGCTCCTATCGATTTACTCAACGCAGTTGAAAAATGGGGTGGAAACCTTAGCCGCACAGTCATGGGGCACATAGAACGCACAGTCTATGACCGCGGCATCCTCAATGAACTTATCAATTCAGGTGCGTATCTAAACTTCGACTTATTTGGCCATGAATCGTCATTCTATCCGTTGGCGCCAGATTCATATATTCCTGCCGACCACGAACGCATCGAGATGGTCGAATACATGGTTTCTGAAGGGAAACAGGGATCTGTACTGCTTGCACACGACATTTGCACGAAGCATCGACTGAAGACCTACGGAGGCCACGGGTTCGATCACATTTTGACCCGAGTCGTACCACGCATGAGGGCACGGGGAATGGAAGAAGAGATAATACGGCTTATTCTGGTAGACAACCCAACCCGGATGCTGACATTCGACTGAACCATATATTCACTCTTCTTGTCACCCAAACTTCACGCACATCATTTAATTCGGTAATTTTTCGCAAATATGCATAACCGAACATCCCCTTAAGGCAATCTGTCTATTTCTGTTTTTGATCCTGAGCATCGCGTTGATCAAGAACTGCAATTAACTCATTTGCACGTTCGATTATTGAAGGTAGCTTTGGGTCTTGGGCTAGTGAAATAGCTTCTTCTAGATCTGCGCGTGCCAACTCTTGTTCAGCGTCGGCCCCGATGTAAAGTAGCGCCCTATCGATATATAACGCAGCTTGAGCGGGTGCAAGTTCGATGGCTTTATTGAAATCATCTAAAGCCAGATGACCGACTCCGAGCACGTCACGAAAAAACCGACCACGCCACCACCACGTGGCGCCGTCATCCAAACCAGTTGCAACGGCAATGTCAAACCATTCAAGAGCTTTGTCTGGGTCACCTTTTGTCGCATGAACTCGGCCCAATACCAATTGACCCGCAACGGACTCCTCATCCAGTTCAACGGCACGTGTGGCGTCTCTAAATGCACCATCAACATCTTCTAAGCCGATGCGCGCCATCGCCCGGTTAGCGTATGCAATAGCAAGATTAGGTTTAAGCTCTATCGCACGATCGAAATCGAGCATAGCCTCCTCGAATTTTCCTTGAAGCATCAAAGATTGACCGCGTCCATCCCAGCCACGTGCAAATCTAGGCTCTAGCTCAGTAACGGTAGTGAAAGTTCTTTCTGCATCAACATATTCACCACGACCCATCAAGTTGAATGCATTGATATAGAAGCTAACGCTCTCAGTTTCAGAGACAGGTGTCTTTTCAATGGTTGCCTGGGAGGTCGCTGTTGGATTTGGCCGAATGACCGCCTCAGACTTGACTGTCGAGTGGGGTTCAAGAAATCCTGCCGCCTCTGTAGGCGCGGCAGTATCCAGCACTTCAGCACCGGTGTCAGGTGGAACGTCTGAACATGCAGCCACGAGCAATATCATGAATAGAAATACGGTCTTGGCCAGCGATCTTGAATAGCGATCCAATTTCAAGGTAAACAATCGATTCACTCGACCTCGATATCCAGTGTTTTTCAGAGTATTTCGCCTCAAATTTCTAAAGTACTAAAATTCAAGTCAAGCAGCTGATAACTCAGCGACAAGTATCTCAACGGCTAATCTGTCATCCATCTCACCTTTTTTTATAGCAAGATCAGCCGCTAATAAGCGCCGGTGAATATTCGCAAGTTCTTGGATGTTAAAATTAGACGACTGGCGAATTGTTTTATCAAGTGCCCAAGAATTTGTCAGGCCGATACGCTTACCAATCTCTTCTTCATTCAATGACTGTGCACGAAGCTCTATTGTCAGGATCAACAATCTAACCTGTCGAGACAGCATACGTAAGACACCTTGAATCGTTTCACCGCCTGATAACAATATGTACAGCAGCCTAAGCGCAACGGCTGGTCGACGTGCAAATACTGCGTCGATGGCTTCAAAAATATTGGCATCGCGAGAATCAGGCACCATCAGATCAATATCGGACTGACTAATCTCACGATCTCCAGCATACAATGCCAGTTTCTTGATTTCCTGATCAAGCAATCTGATGTCTGAACCCACCAGTGATGCAATCCGTGCTACAGATTCACGTGATGCGGTGGAGTCATAGTAAGCGAAACGATCGCGAATCCAGGCCTCAAGTTCTCCGCGCTCCTTTTTTTGAAATCTCTGCACATTTGCACTCGGACCAACGGATCTCAACGCCACGGCATTCTCACGCAACGTAATTTGCTCAATAAATACAAGTTCAGTTGTAGCAGGCAAAGAACTTAATGATTCACTTAAATCTCGCCATTCATCTCCTAATGATTTATCCCGACTTTGCATGCGCTCCAAAACACCGTACACAAGCACTAAGCGACGATCAGCCATAAACGGATATATTTGGCAGGCACCGATCACCTCATCCAACTGAATTGATCGTCCCTCAAAAATAGTAGTATTTGGATCGCGTATTTCGTCGGGGCCAATAGAAGCTCGTATCCTAGCTAACGCTTCGGATCTAGAGTATTCGTCTTCACCATGCAGAACTCTAATCATCTATGTCCTTAATACGCTAACTATGGCCGCTTAGGTCCATCTGTCGATACACTTTTTAACATGTTTAGATTCTTGCCCATACTTTACATTGTTGTGCCTTTCTTGAAATTAGTATGGCGGCTGTTAAGAGACAGGCGGGTTCCCTTATTCACAAAAATTATTCCAGTGATAGCTTTCTTATATCTTGCATGGCCAACTGACATTATCAAAGACTTCATCCCGATCCTAGGACACTTAGACGATTTGATTGTCGTAAGCCTACTACTACTACTTTTCATCGCTGCTTCCCCGGGTCAGGTTGTTGCAGATCAAACTATAGGAAAAAAGCTCCGTGATTTGCAACGGCAATATGGGCAAGATGAAAAACATGAACCCCGTCAAGGTAAGACCGTAGAAGCGGAGATTAGGTACGTAGAAGAAGAAGATGATGATGATGATGATGAAAATCGCGAACAAAAATAAATTAGTTGCGTAATTAGGCAGAACTAGCAGTACGATTAAATATCCCTAATAAGAATAGTTACGCAAAAGCCCTTACAGTCGAATAAAAGTAAACATCATTTTTTATGAAGATCGGCATTATCGGTCTACCTTCCAGCGGTAAGACAACCATATTCAACGCATTAACACGCGGGAAAGCAGAAACCGGGGGGTTTGGTGCACCCCGTTCCGCTAACGTAGGTGTCGCCCATGTGCCTGATGATCGTGTAGACATCCTCACAGACATATTCAAATCAAAGAAAAAGATTTACGCCGAAGTCACATATGTTGATATCCCTGGAAGCAGTTCAGGGGATATGTTTACAGGGGAAGCTATCACTCATCTGCAGCAGGTGGATGCCATTTTGCACGTAGCCCGCGCGTTTGAAGACGCATCGGTACCTCACACCGAAGGAGCAATCGACTATAAGCGTGATATAGAAAAAGCTGCATTCGATATCTTATTTACCGATATAGCACTAATTGAAAATCGAATCGAGCGTATCGGCGCCAACTTAAAAGCCCTGAAAGCATCAGAGCGCGATGAAGCGGTCAAAAATATCGAATCTCTCAAGCAAATACAGGTGGATCTTGAAAACGGAATAGCTTTTAGAGACCGTACATTAAACCCATCACAGAAACGTGCCATTTCTGACACATTTACGCTAAGCAGCCTCCCACTCCTTTTTGCCGTGAATATCGGAGAAAGTGATATCGTAAGTACCGACTCCATGGAACAAGAATTAGATGAGCTACTACCTGGCAAATATACGGGTGCAGCTGTCATCTGCGGAAGCCTCGAAGCTGAATTAGTCGACATGCCTTTAGAAGAAGAGATCGAGATGCGGTCGGGGCTTAATGCTGGAGAGTCGGGCCTTTGGCGAATGATCAAGCTCTCTTACCGAGTTCTTGGGCTCAGCTCATTCCTTACTGTAGGTGAAGATGAGACTCGCGCTTGGACGATAATTAACGGAACGCTAGCTCCAAAGGCTGCAGGAGTGATTCACTCGGATATCGAGAGAGGGTTTATCCGCGCAGAAACAATAACATATGCGGATTTCATGGATTGTGGAACAATGACGGAAGCACGCAACCGAGGCTTATTACGACAAGAAGGGCGCGAGTATGTCGTGCAAGATGGCGATATCGTAAATTTCTTGTTTTCGGTGTAAATTCAATCAAATAATAATGACATAGGGGACTTTTATGGCCGCTGAAGAGATCGGTTCGATTGGCAAGGCAACCGCCGGGGACATTTTAACTAGCCGAAAAATTTACTTAGTAACAATGGTCCAACCGTCCCCTGGTGCACCGGACGGATTCGAGCAACGTTACAACGCCTATTGGTCGGCAGTCGAAGAACAGATATCAAAGCTCGAAGTCACGGCGGGAACGGTCAACCGTATCTTCGCCGAAGGGGTAGTCGGACGTGGGGACGACGCAATGTTGATGGTGCAACAATCTAATCCCGGCGCGCACAGCCTCATCCGACAACGGGTATCAGCGGGTGCGGTATTTGAGGAATTTGAAGATACAGACCTGTTTGGACAGGTCATCGATTGGGGTCGCTGCCTACAAGTTGGACTCATTAATCAGACCGTAGCGAATGAAATTCAAACCAAATATACAGAAGCTTCTGAAAAACGCGGCAAACATCTCCTGAAGCAATTGGATGAAGGTATTCTCGAATCAGAAGCAGGGTTATTACTTAGCGGGGATCCATCTATAACGATTCCTGATGGTATTGAAAAATTTTTGATTTCACCCCCTGAGCTTGATGAACTCCAGCGATGGGTACAACAAACTAATGAAGCTATTAGAGAGCAGATGGCCGAAGAACAGGAACGTGCAAGATCCGGAGGATCCCCAACGGCACCAAGCGCAGAAGAGCAGGTCGAAGGAGACTCGAAATCTCAACTGTGGACTCCGGGCTGATTCTCCAAGCCCTACATATGGAAATTGAATGCCAAACCTTGCGCAAATCAAACACAATCCACCATCTTATGAACAAGGCATCGGGTTATATGTGCATATTCCGTTTTGCCAAACAAAATGCTCGTATTGCGATTTCAACACATACGAGCGCATAGAAGATCAAATACCAAACTATGTAACCGCTTTGACAAACGAGATCAAAGCATGGAGCGATTTACTTTCACAGCCTGTGGTCCACACAATTTTTCTAGGTGGAGGAACGCCCTCTTATCTGCCTGTAGATAACATCAAACACATCCTGTCAACAATTCATTCAAGGTACAAAGTCTATGAATCAGCTGAAATCACCTTGGAATGTAACCCCGGTGACATCACACTAGAGCGAGCATCCGGATGGTCTGACGCCAAAGTCAATCGTGTTTCAATGGGTGTTCAAAGTTTCAATGACGGTTTGTTAGCGCTTCTTGGTCGACGTCATACAGCGCACGAAGCAAAGCAGGCCTTTCACACTCTCCGGAAAGCGGGTTTTAACAATCAATCTCTAGATCTGATATATGGCCTTCCGCACCAATCAGCTAGCCAATGGTCCGACACTCTGAATGAAGCAGTAGCACTCGGTCCTGATCACATATCGCTGTATTCTTTACAGATCGAAGAAGGTACCCCGTTAGCAGTAGACGTCAAAAAAGGACGCTACCCTATGCCCGACGATGACCTCGCTGCAGAGATGTACGAAGAAGCCCAGCGCAAATTAAGAGCTAACGGATTCACACAGTACGAAATTTCTAACTGGGCAAAGCCAGGGATGAAGTCACAACACAACATTATTTACTGGCTAAATGAGCCGTACCTGGGAGTCGGTGCTGGAGCTCACTCATGGTTAGAAGGACAAAGATTTTTCAACTTGAAATCACCAACCCGATACGTTACCGCTATGGACAATAATTACAAAGAAGTCAACCAAGATCCAATAGCCACAATGCAGACGCCATTTGGACCGGTCGAACAGGTCGACGTCACTACCGCCGCCATTGATATTGGTGAAACGATGATGATGGGAATGCGGCTCAACGCAGGAGTTAGCCACAAAAGATTTGAAAAACGATTTGGAACACCACTTGACAAGATTTTTCCGAAAGAACTAAATCGGTTGGTGGCGCTAGGTCTCGTGGAAATAACAAAAGAAGGCGTACGCCTGACCGATAAAGGTCGGTTACTCGGCAACGAGGTGTTCGCTGAATTTATAAGTGAACAGTAATGTGGCGATAGCAACATGCTGTATTAGATCGTGGACATCTAGAATCATACGAAAGTAATTTGCCCGAATATTCAATTATCGATTTATAAAGCATGAAAGTAATTACAAGTTGTTTGTCGTCGGCACAGCAGGACACGTAGATCACGGAAAATCAACGCTTGTTCAGGCCCTTACAGGGATAGACCCTGATCGATTACGCGAAGAAAAAGATCGCG
>NYZY01000003.1 GCA_002687335.1 Chloroflexota bacterium | reverse complement strand
AAGGCAGAATTAAAAGTAGATTTGATAATGCTTTTAGCCGACAATGGTTATCCACCAGTTAATAAAGATGAAGTTTATAAAGAGATATTTGAGCAGGCAGAAAATTTTAAAATGTATCAGAATATTTCAATCTATCTTTTAATTCCACTGTCTTTTCCTTTAATTAAGTATTATTTATTCTAAAATATACAAAATTATTTTAGAATGGGCGTCAAGATTTTCCGCCATCCATATCTGACTACCAATCTTTACTGTCTTGTAAGAATTACCATCTATATCTTTTACTTTTTCCATTTCTAAATCTTAAACCAACAATGCTATAAATAAAAGTCTTTTCATAATGAGCTCTTTTTCATCTCTTCAATTTACCCAGAGGAATCAATTTGGAGTAGTCCATATCAGTCTCCTAATATTCAATCCATTGTTTTTTATTACACCATATAAAATATAGAGAAAAGCAACTAAAAATGTGGGAATAATAAATATGAAAGTTCCCATATTTTGACTGTTGAAAACGAAAAATAAAATGTCACCAATTATGATGATTGCTGAACCTTTTAGAGGATTCCAAAAAATTATTCCATAGCCTATTAAATAGGTAAAGAAAAATGCAGTTGGATTATCATACCAATTAACAAATGCCCGTGGTATTTCTATAAAATATTTAATGCCTTCTTCATGAATTAATCCAATGATTTTTGATCCAAATACTAATGACATTAATGATGTCACAATAATGCCATATATCATAGACACATAGAAAAGAATTTTCTTCATCTCTTCAATTCACCCAGAGGAATCAATTTGGAATGGTGAAAATGATTGCCGTGAATGAATCGGTTACCCATCAGTTACCCGTAAATTACGTCAAATTGTCCTAATTTGTCATATTGTTTAACAAGTTACGGATAAAGAAAAAGCGGGAAATAAATCCCGCTCTCTCTTCGATACCGAATAGATATTATTTATGTGACTCCGGAGCGACTCGAACGCTCGGCCAATGGCTTAAAAGAGCAGAGCGTTCTATGATGATGTACGTCTTCAAATGATATGGGACATGTTTTTCCACCATTCAAAATCAATGACAGTTACATATTTTTTCTTTTTCATTTTTCCCCGAATAAAGTCCGATGGAAATTACTCCACCTGCAATAAATATGTTATTTTTGTAAAACTTAATTGATGTAAACAATTACCAAGTCTTATTAACTATTTAACGTGATTTCTGAGAATTTGTTTTGTATGTTCCTCGGCTTTTTTTGAACCGTTCTTATTCAGTTTAAAATTGTACATTGTTATTGGTAATTATTCTTAAATAAGTAGAAAGAAACAGATGACACCATCACGGGGAAATACAGATGCTGACAGGGGATATATAATCCCAATTGGAGGAGCTGTTAGTAAACGGAAAGAGCCTACGATCCTTGAGAATTTTGTAAAACTGTGCGGTGGAGACAGAGCTATTATTACTGTCATTCCAACAGCGACTAAGTTAGAAGATAACGGCGAAATTTTTACCAGCCTGTTTACAGAAATGGGAGCTTCAGATGTATTTAGTATTGATATTAAAAAAAGAAGTGACTGCAGCAGAGAAGACTACCTCTCCAAATTAAGGAAATCAACAGGTGTTTTCATTTCAGGTGGGAATCAATTACGATTGTCTACAATTTTTGGGGGAACTCCAGTGGCAAAAGTCATCCGCAAGTTGAATGCAGACGGGGTTCACGTGGCGGGTACATCAGCCGGGGCTGCCATCATGCCGGAACACATGATTTCCGGAGGTCGGAGCGGGAGCACACCTACACCGAGAAGTGTTTCATTAAGCCCCGGGCTTGGCTTGACGAACAGCATTGTAATTGATCAACACTTCCGCCAGCGTAACCGGCTTGGAAGACTGCTGGCAGCCATTGCCTACAGCCCTTTTCTAACTGGTGTGGGAATTGATGAAAATACTGCTATTTTTATTGATCATGACAACACGTTTTTTGTGGAAGGAAGCGGGGCAGTTACGGTGGTTGATCCAAGCAAAATGAACGCAACTTCTGTAAGTACCGCAGCCCGAAATGATGCCATCAATATTACGGATATAAGACTACACATTCTTGCTTCCGGTTCAAAATATAACCTCAATACACATACTGCCACTGTTTTCGACTCTGATCTGGTAACACAAACATTTAATAAATAACTGTCAAAATCGGAGCTGGATATGAATATAATTTCAACAAACGTTTATGTAGGACCCAACAGGTACGCCCGATTCCCGGTCATACGCCATGTTTTGGATTTGGGAATCCTAGAGGACTGGCCTACCGTAAAACTTGGAAATAAATTTATTGATACTCTTTTAGTTCTTCTCCCCGGACTGGCGGAGCATGGCTGCTCTTATCAAACACCTGGCGGTTTCGTGAAACGATTAAAGGAGAAAGAGGGTACATGGATGGGTCACGTCATGGAACATGTTGCCATTGAATTACAGAATATGGCCGGTTCAGAAATAACCTTTGGAAAAACCCGTTCAACAGACATCAAAGGCCAGTACAATATGGTCTTCCAGTATTTGCAGCGTGATGTAGGCCTGGGATCAGGCAGATTGGCGCGACAGTTATTGCTGGATCTTTTACCCCGGGATTTGAAAGATCAGATGGAGGATGTTGATTCCGATTTCAATTTTGAGGAAGAACGTGACGATTTTATCCGCTTTGCCCAGCGTTTTGAATTTGGCCCCAGCACAGCATCATTAGTCAAAGCTGCCAGGGAACGGGATATCCCTGCCATGCGCTTGAACCAGTACAGCCTGGTACAATTTGGCCAGGGGAAATATCAAAAACGGATCCAGGCTACGGTCACGAACGAAACCAGGCATATTTCTGTTGAGATAGCCAGCGATAAAGACGATACAAATTCACTTTTAAATGATCTGGGTTTGCCTGTTCCCATCCAGAAACTGNTCTACAATGAAAATGCAGCTGTGCGCATGGCCAACCGGATCGGTTACCCCGTGGTTGTAAAACCATTAAACGCAAACCACGGGCGGGGCGTCTCCATCAATCTGACCGAAAATGAACAAGTACAATCCGCTTTTAAAATTGCCCGTGAACGCGGTTCATCAAAAGGTGTACTGGTGGAAAGCTTTATCACCGGATTAGATCATCGCATGCTGGTTGTGAATGGAAAGCTCATCGCTGTTGCGAAACGGGTTCCGGGACATGTGACCGGCGATGGAAAACATTCAATCCAGAGATTAATTGACATTGTAAATTCAGATCCCCGCCGCGGTATTGGACATGAAAAAGTCCTTACAAAAATTCAGGTGGACCATCAGGCAGAGCGGCTCATGAAGACCAAAGGATACAACTTGGACACTGTGCTTAAGAAGGGTGAACAATTGTTTTTGCGCTCCACAGCAAACTTATCTACCGGTGGAACCGCCATTGATATGACAGATATCGTTCATCCGGACAACCGCTCCATGGCAGAACGCGCCGTGAAAGCAATTGGGCTTGATGTTGGCGGTGTGGACTTCCTGACGGATGACATTACACGATCCTATCGTGAAATCGGCGGAGCGATTGTGGAAGTGAATGCGGCACCCGGATTCAGGATGCACATTGCGCCCAGCCAAGGTGAACCCAGGGACGTAGCCGGCCCGGTAATGGACATGTTATTCCCCAATTCATCCCCCAGCCGAATTCCCATCGCTGCTATTACCGGTACGAATGGTAAAACCACAACCACGCGCATGCTGGCGCATCTCATGAAAACAGCAGGACATACAGTTGGTTTCACGACAACAGACGGCGTGTATATTGACGGACATTTAACCATGAAAGGCGATATGACCGGACCGAAAAGTGCCCAAATGGTTTTGAGAGATCCGGACGTAGATATGGCGGTTTTGGAAACCGCCCGGGGCGGGATTGTCCGCAGCGGCCTTGGTTATGAAAGAAGCGATGTTGCCGCTTGTTTGAATATTTCCGCTGATCACCTGGGGTTAAAAGGGATTGATACGCTGGAACAACTGGCTGAAGTAAAACGGATTGTTGTGGAAACTGCGATTGATACTGCCGTATTGAATGCAGATGATGAGTATTGCCTGCGAATGGCTGATTATTCCAAAGCGGATCATCTCTGTTACGTCACTATGAATCCCACCCATGAACTGGTCAAACAGCATATTCAAGCCGGAGGGAGAGCAGTCGTTTTGGAAAAAGGCATCAATGGGGATATGATCACTTTTTATGATAATAGCGCTCACATTCCGCTATTATGGACACATCTCATTCCTGCAACCCTGGAAGGAAAAGCCGTACACAATGTTCAAAATGCCATGTTTGCTGCCGCCCTGGCGTACAGCATGGGAAAGGAACTGGATGATATCCGTCACGGTTTACAAACCTTCACCCAGACTTTTTTCCAGGCGCCGGGCAAGATGAACATTTTTGAAGAACATCCCTTCAAGGTTCTGCTGGATTATGCCCATAACCCGGCAGCGGTGCGTGCCATTTCCGAACTATGTAGTAAGCTGGATGTGAACGGCAGGCGGATAGCTGTTATATCAGCTCCGGGTGACCGCAGGGACGAAGATATCCAGGAAATTGCCGAAATTTCTGCCACGCATTTTGACCATTTCATCTGTAAGGCTGATGATAACCGCAGGGGCAGGGCTGATGATGAAGTCCCGCAGCTTATGAAAAAAACTCTTTTAACAGCNGGGATTAAGACANCCGNAATTGANGTCATNCCTGATGAAGCNGNNGCAGTNGAGGCAGCCTTGNGTATGGCTAAAGAAGGTGATTTAGTGTTGATCCTTGGTGANGATANCACACGCTGCTGGAAGCAGATTGTTCATTTCGATTCAGAAAANACTGNTCCGGTTGACAAATCGGCAAAATTCAAACAGGATNAAACAGTGGTTGAAGATTTTNATTTTGAATTGGANGAAGGCCAGNAAATCATCCAGGACGAGCGNGGNGTCCGCATTGCAAAAGAAGAAGCGGANTGATGAACATCCTTGATACACGCCGCATAACCGGACCAAGCCTGTTTACTGATAAATCCGGGGCAATGCTGGATGTGGAAGTTCCGGATATCCGCCAAGAAGAAGTACTCCAGGTTTGGGGAAAGTGTGTGTCCTACGTATTACATTNAGTTGGCTGGGGAAAAGAAGAAATGAAAACCCGCCGTTTTTCTGGAGGAATCAGCCTGTATTTCTCCGCTCCCATTGATGCTCTTTATTCCGCCTGCTCAGTAAATGAAGTCATTTGGGATTTGACCCTTTCCGTATTAAATGGAGGTGAACTTTTTCTTGATCCTAGCAAGCTTGCAGAATTAAAAAATAAAATCAAGGCTGAATTGAATCCTGCCTTGGTCAAAATGTGTGCAGCTGCAAATGAACATGATGTCCGTTTCTTACAGTCTGACAATGTTGTTTCAATCGGGACAGGAACGGGTTCCCGACAATTTGAAGTAGACAGCATTCTTGCTCCTCAGGAAATTGATTGGAACCAGGTTTCAGATGTCCCGGTAGTGCTCATTACCGGTACCAATGGAAAATCAACCACTGTCCGGCTGATGGAATCAATCCTGGCAACTGACGGCATGATGACAGGAGCTTCTTCCACAGACGGAATCCGTGTCGCAAAACAAACCGTGGAATCAGGTGATTATTCCGGACCGGAAGGCGCCCGAGCCACACTGCGGAATCAGGATGTGGAAACCGCGATACTGGAAATCGCCCGGGGCGGAATGCTCCGGCGGGGGCTGCCTGTGAAAAATGTCCATGCAGCGATCATTACCAATGTTGCGGAAGATCATTTAGGCGAATATGGCGTTCAAAACTTATCTGACATGGTGGAAACTAAATTCATTATTCGGCATGGATTGGCACCAGACGGAATTTTGGTTTTAAACGCCGATGACGCAGAAATTGTAAACTATGCTAAAAATGTTACCAGGGAGATTTGCTGGTTCAGTTTAGATGCGGCTGACCCAACTGTCTCCAATCATGTTAAAAAAGGCGGTAAAGCCTGTACAATTGAGGACGGGCAAATTATTTATTTTGAGAATGGAATAAAAACTGCAATGCTTGACCATCACCGGATCCCAATAACTATGGATCGAGCAGCTGTTCATAACAGTTCCAATTGCCTGGGCGCAATTTCCCTGGCCAAAGCTTTAGGTGTTGAAAACGAAGCGATTGCTGACAGCCTGCGTACATTTGGAAGTTCTTATACAGAAAACCCCGGACGCGGGAATATATTCAAAAAGAACGGCTATACAATCTTAATGGATTTTGCTCACAACCCCCACGGCATGAATGCCCTTGTAACCATGGTAAAAAATATTCCCGCAAAACGGAAATTATTATTGATCGGTCAAGCCGGCGACCGCAGCAATGATGATATTGCCGGACTGGTAAAGTCTGCAGCGAAAATCAAACCTGATCATGTTATAATTGCTGAAATACCAAAATATTTACGCGGTCGGAAAGTGGGCGAAATTCCCAGCGTAATCAGCACCTGTTTTAAGAATCACGGTATCACAGAAAGTTCAATCCAATTTGTAGACGACATCCTGAGCGGAATTAAAAAATCTATTCAATATGCCAAACAGGATGACTTGCTGGTTTTGTTATGCTTAGACCAGAAGGAAGAAGCATTTCACTATATTGAAAATGAAATAGTGTAATTCTGGGTAAGAATGTTCAGGTGTCCTCTTCTTTAGTGGGGTTCACCAT
>NYZY01000002.1 GCA_002687335.1 Chloroflexota bacterium | reverse complement strand
TCCTCGTAGCTGCGATTGCGGTGTATTGAGGATCAGTAGGAGTAGCGGTAGGGATGGGAGGACAGTTGTATTTGCAGCCGTGGGTACTAGCGGTTGTTTGCTGATCTGAAGAAGAGCAGCCCACCGCAACCGCTATTAGCAGCATGGATACGATTGCTATTACTCGTGGTTTCAACATACCGAAACTTTACACCAGCGCACTTTCTACGCGAACTTCGCCATAGCCACTCGTACCTGCTCTAAGTCTTCGCGTAACTCGTGAGCATAGATACCCATTGTTATTGCAGGATTCGCGTGTCCCAGAATCTTGCTGACCGCTGTGATCGGTACATTCTCAGACAGTAGGCAACTACCTGCGTTGTACCTTAGATGATGCCACGTAAGGTGAGGAAGTCCTAGTTCCTTCAGCAGTGGAGTCAGAGAAAGCCCTGGTTTTTGGAGATGACCAAAATATCAAACTTCCCGAGGGAACAGAAAAATTTCTGTTATCTCCACCAGAACGCGATGAACTTGAACGGTGGGTTCAGCAGACGAACAGATGACCCAGGACGNCAACTGGGTCGATTCAGATAAGGTTACGACACCTCCGGGAGTGTAGATATCAGCGAATGGAATGGCTACCTCTCCTCCACCATCCACCCGCCACACGGCCAGCATGTACTGCTGTGTGAATCTCATGGAACCCTCATGTCGAATAGGACCACATTATGGTCAACTTAGGATCGGATGGCGATTCTCGTTTCGNTAAGGCTTGAGAGGGTTGTTCNTNAGCANNGGANAATAACCAANAAACANGGAANCTTACCGATGGAACTTGGATTCTTCACCATGCCNCTTCATCCNCCTGGATCCGACTACACAAAATCTCTAGACGATGACCTGAATCAGATAGTGGAACTCGATCGNCTGGGTTACAAAGAAGCCTGGATAGGCGAGCACTTCACGAGCGAGTGGGAAAACATCCCCAACCCGGATCTGTTTATTGCCCAGGCATTGCCAGTGACGGAAAACATTGTCCTTGGTACCGGCGTCACATGTATGCCGAACCATGATCCCTTCATGCTCGCTCATCGGATAGCCCAGCTGGACCACATGGCCCATGGGAGGTTTATCTGGGGAGTAGGTGCTGGTGCTTATGTAGGCGACTGTGTAGTGTGGGGTTACGATCCATCAACCAAAGAGAATCGTAGGATGATCCGGGACGCAATAGACCTCGTCCTCAGGATATGGGAAGATCCCGAACCCGGTCTGTATGAAGAATGGAACTGGCGATTCACGATTCCAGAACCGTTGCCGGATGCCGGGCTACGGACTCATATCAAGCCCTACCAGAAACCCCATCCGCCGATCGCAGTAGGAGGTGTTTCACCGCATTCGAACACGCTCGCCTTCGCCGGTGAAAAGGGCTGGATTCCCATGAGTATTAATATCGTGCCGACTGGTGTCTTAAAGACCCACTGGGAAGCAGTTGAANAAGGTGCTATAGGAACTGGGCGCACCCCGGATCGCTCCGCCTGGCGGATTTGCAAAGACATCTATGTTGCCGAAACCACCAAGCANGCTCGCAAGGAGGTGTTGGAGGGTACACTGAGCCGCGATTTCGAACAGTACTTCATCCCGCTCCTGACGAGCAGGAACCTTCAGGGAATCCTCAAAGTCGATCCGGATATGCCCGACTCTGACATTGATGCTGAGTACCTGATGGACAATGTTTGGATTGTAGGCAGTCCGGATGAAGTAGCCGACCAACTCCGTCGATTACATCATGATGTGGGTGGTTTTGGTATGTTGACTGCAATTGGCCATGAGTGGGAACCTCGGGGGAAATGGATCAATTCAATGACTCTACTCGCCAAAGAGGTCATGCCCAAACTGTCCGACCTCAATTGAGTAAAAAAATAACACCCAAACAAACCAAACCTGTTAGCACCATTCGGTGTAATCGCTAGGTTTGTTTGTTCTTTAAGTTTTCTTGCCAACTGGTCCAACGTATTCCTCGATTCGCATAGGACAGCGAACAGCTCGACAAGTACGACATGGCGCTTCGTCTGGATTGTTCACAAGCTTCAGGTTTCTTCCAAACGGAATCATCCTTGACTGCGTTTTTTGCGGCGACATCAACAGTGAACCGAGGAGGCTTACACCGATTTTATTGGCATCAAGTACCCGAAAAATTGTATGCTGCCCCTCTAAATCCCACGCTTCAGTGCCGGGAGTTATCGGTGGTCCAACTTTGTAACCCGCCTGTTCCACTTTATACATAAGTTGAGCCTGTATCTGTTCCGCTGCGTTCATAGCTACGGCCGAACCACCTGCATCGAGAACAACTCCATCGATGTGGTCTCCACGACTCATCAACTCAGATANTTGTGTTTCTACTCCAGGTCCCGCTGTAGCGATCAAAAATATGACTCCATCGGCACCATCAAGCAAGTGAGGAAGTAATTTTCCAACCGCNATCTGTCCCGATTCAAAGTGGACTTTGCCACGTGCAGCTGAGTGGACATTCAACACACGTGAAATTCCTCTCGGTTTACTAACTGCCGCTGCGATATCCGTGGCGTTCAGCACGTCCGGATTCAACCCCTCACGCGCTTTCCCCGCCGGGCCAAGACAACGCCATACTTCTTCGGGATCAAGCCTTACTACAGGATCATGGATACCATCGAGTTCGTGCAAAACCCGTGATGGACTATCTGACATTCCTACCTCTCTTCACCAATCAATATCATGATTAGGGCAGCCTGAACCTAAAAAAGCCATTTGTGGATTTATCATCTACGTCCAAGGGCGGTTTCGAACATCGCCACCACGTTTTCCGGCGGTACTTCTGATTGGATGTTGTGCACCGAAGCCTGCACGTACCCACCGCCTTTACCAAGGTCTTTTCTTCGTCCTGTAACTGCTCCCATCACGTCATTCTCGTCACCCCACGGTAAAACGTGCTGGGTGTCAATTCCTCCCCAAAATGAAAGATATTTTCCAAATTCACGGTTTAGTTGGCCGGGTTCCATCCCTGTTGCACTAACCTGCACCGGGTTGATTACATCGATTCCACAATCGATGAAATCAGGTAACAATTCCCGTACAGATCCATCACTGTGAATGATTACTTTCGCATCAGTATGTTTATGAAGTACGTCAACAAATCGAACATGATGTGGTTTGACCAGTTCCTTGTACAGATCGATGCCCATGTAGGACTGGCTTTGCGTGCCCATATCATCTCCAAACGATACACCATCAATCAAATCACCTACCTCATCCAACGCCAGGGTAGCGATACCGCAGATCACATCAGTAACTCGTTCGTGCAACGCCTCAATGAATGCCTTATTCAGCAACAGATCTTCTAAAGTTTCGACAAATCCGCGGACTCGCTGTGTAAGCGCAAATGTACTATTCGGCAGGTTCAGAACCACGGCATAATCTGTCTGGGTCCTCACGTGTTCGATCCGATCTCGCAGCCCTCTGATCCTGCCAGGATCATCAGGAACGGGCCACTGGATAGAATCGATATCGGCTATTACGGGCATGGAAATATGTTGCAACGGTCCCAAAACGTTTATGTACGGATGAAGTGTCCCCGACTTCTCCCACGTAACACCCCACTCGTCGATGTATTTATTCTCGGCTATTGGCCGGCCCTGTGAGGAGTCAGGTTCAAGGGTATAAAAGCCTCGCACGTCAACATCAAAATACCGCAAAATTCTCTCACTGGGTGCTACCACCTGACCTTCACCACGGTGACTGGTGGGGAGATTTTCTTCAGCAAAACCAAGATATTCCAACAGATTTGAATAGGCCGTGGGATGAATCTGGGTCGCAGGTCCTCCTCCAAAATCGATAGGTACCCGGTCGGTCTCTTCATGATTAAGAGCCTTTTGCACTCTTTCCCTGTGAGATATTGCCACTTGTTTTACCTCTTTTGTCTGGCGTCAACTGGAAATCAGATTCGAAGTTAGATCCACTGCCACCGCGCCGTCCGGAGCGTATCCGTCTGCCCCTATCTGTTTGGCCAGTTCGTCACTAACAGGGGCTCCTCCGATCATTACTTTGACCTCGCTTCGTATCTCTGCATCTTTCAGAGCCTGTATCGTTGATTCCATCATCGGAACAGTCGTGGTGAGAAGAGCCGACATCCCAACAATATCGGCGTCGTATTCTTCAGCAGCATTGACAAAAGCCTCTGCAGGTACGTCATTTCCCAAATCGTAGACCCTGTATCCAGCGCCTTCGAGCATCATCGCCACGATGTTTTTACCAATATCGTGCAGATCTCCTTTCACCGTCCCAATGACAACCGTTCCGCGGGCAATCACATTGGATTCTGTGATAAGCGGTTGAAGGATCGACATACATCCCTTCATCGCCCGCGCAGCTATCAGGACCTCTGGCATGTGAATCTCTCCATCTTTCCAGCGCCTGCCAATCTCGTCCATTCCAGGAATCATCCCTTTATCCATGACCTCTATAGGATCACAGCCCTCGTCTACGGCAATCTGGGTCCATTCAGATGCGGCCATATGCTGCCCATCGATAATCATGTTGGTAAGTTCTTCGAATGCAGTCATAATTCAGTCCCTGAACTCCTGATTCACATTAGGATGTCGAGCCAAGCCACAAGCGAACTACGCGCCAATAGGGTAAGAACCTCGTTCTTGAACCATCTTCCCGATCTTTTTGACCCTCGACACTAGCGAAGTTGGCATCATGTTATCTGCGATGCCAAGAATAAATCGATCTCCCGGAGCAACAGCAGCGAAGATCTCATCCATATATTCTTCAAACCGTTCTTCCGACACAGCTTCCTCAAGAATGACAGACGGAACTCCTCCGAAGATCGCAACTTCATCACCAAGGGCTTTCCTGGCCTCCCCAAGGGTTATCGGCACCATCGGGGCAGTTACGTAACATTCATGCATGTCGTACCGTGATCTTCTCAGTTGATCAACAATCTCGCTCGTATCGTTATCTGCGTGATGGGCTACTTTCTTTCCATACCCATGCATATAGTCAGCAAATTCCTGCATATAAGGAATCATATACTGATCGAAGTAAGTCGCTGGTGTCGTTTGTGAAGAAAAATGTGCTCCATGCAGGAACAGGGTACCGGGAGAGTTAGCAACCACGGGCCACATTTTTTCTTTGAGGCACTGATGCATCGTTTCGAGCAATCGTTCTACTTTGTTTGGATAGTCAAATAGGTCCAGATAACCTTTTTCGTATCCGGTAAGTACATTGAGGAAATGATGGAACGGTATATCACCGATCTGTGTCATCGGTAACCCGTCATCGCCAATACTATTATCGAAATCTATAAACTGTTCGTACGCTGGGAAATACTCAGTATTTTCGATGATATACATTACTGTGTCATAGTCCTCAGGTGTCTTGATCGCGTGCTCCACTTCAAGCGGGTATATTCCTACCGCATCAAGCTCTTCTGTTCGTTGGGTTACGGTCGAAACGGTCCCGATCGGGGTTACGTAATCCGTCTTAGTCCGCAGTCCATCGCGGAGTATATTTACTTCGACACCTTTGATTCGAGTGGTATACACATGTCCACCACGCGCCGTTTTACCGACACCCATTGCCTTTTGTATGTCACCAAGGGGTTTACCGATGAATTCAGGCGGAAGGGTCCCGGTAAGATATCGGGCGGTGTACCAGATCTCCAGGCGGGGCATCCAAGGAATCCGGTCGGGACTGTCTCCATTGAGAGCGGCCAACTGCTTTTCCCGCTCAGTCATTGTCATATGCAGCACCTTAAAAGGTCAGATTTAGTCACTTGATTAGCCTAAACGAAAACCGCTGTACCATTGTCGGTTGTTCGTATATTCATCACGGGTCATCGACACNGGGAACCAGCACACCCATGTCAACTAATCCATGACGTGCCGGTATATGCACGGAATGGTGAAGATATTAGGTCACAAGTGGGGAGATATAATCGCTCATGACGTGAGAATTTTATGAGATATACACAGACTTTAAAAGAAAGCGCCAGGTCAGAGCAGTAGAAGAATGACTACCAGAAGTGTCCAACCTGGCACAGATTGTTGTCTGTACATGCCGTTCAAGGAGTAACGACGACGGCGAGAAAACTCGTCATACACGCAAGACCATTAAAGATATTAAGTCTCAGTTGAGAGGTTTGAACGCTAATGAAATGAGGGTTTTATGAAATGTGCACAGACCTTAAATGCGAAACTCATACCTTCGGTTGCCTAATCGACAACTGGTGAGACACGAACTGCCTGTAAAGTCCTCCACGCTCGAGCAGCTCCTCATGGGTTCCGGATTCGACGACCTTGCCGCGATCCATCAGCACAATCAGGTCGGCATTCATCACAGTCGACAGTCTATGTGCAATCACCAGCGTGGTCCGGTCAGAAACCAGGTGATCAAGCGCCCCTCTGACCATCTTTTCGTTAATTGCATCGAGGTGAGAAGTTGCCTCATCCAGGATCAGTACAGGTGCGTCCTTCTGAAACGCCCGTCCTATAGAAACAGGCTGCCTCTGCCCACCGGACAGCTGTGATCCTCTCTCTCCGACTACGGTGTCGAGTCCATCGGGCAACGTTTCAACAAATCGAGTTAGACCTGCCATTTCAACCGCGGATTCCAACTGGTCAACGAAAGCCCCGGGGCGAGCGATCAGAAAGTTCTCACGCAGCGTCGTGTTGAACAAGTACGTGTCCTGGGCGACGAGGGCCAGGTTTTCACGTAGATCTGAGAGCACATAATCACGTAGGTCTTGTCCACCCAGATCTACCTCGCCAACTTGCGGGTCCCAGAACCGCATGATCAGGTGAGCCGTGGTTGTCTTACCTGACCCTGATGGGCCAACCAGCGCAACGGTACACCCCTGCTCTATCGCGAACATAACATGGAGTAGTTACTCGCGACGAGGTGTTTGCAACGGGTGATCGTGTGGTTTTGCTCGGTCAAATGGGTGGCACACACTCTACCCCCTGCACCGTCCCTGAAGGTGAAACATATCCTCCCACAGGCAACGACGCTAAGGCGGAGATAGGTAGCTGTCTTCACAGTTCAAAATAGGCTGACCGTTGAAAACTTGGAGTATTACGACTACCTGAGCCTGGCACAAAAGGTCGGGCTGATTTTCCCTTAGATCAACGGATCATCTACAACGCACGAGAATATCATTCGAGATCGTGGTTTTTCGGCGCGTAAACTATTACCCTTGCCATCAGACGGATCACACAATCAGAGGATGGCGCAAATTCATGATCACTAGTAACGAACTTGATGTCATAACGAAACTTGTTGATCAGGTCTTAGAGGCATGTGCCCACCCGCGCTACGAAGCCCTCAAGGACATGTGGACCCGACACAACCGACTGGAAAAAGTCGAAAAAGTTCCGGTCAGCATTCATCTTCATGGCGGCTATCCTGTCATCTGGCAGGAGTTAATTCCTGCCGACCAATTAGTGTCTAAAGATCCACTTGCGAAAGCAATAGAACTACAACTTCGTCAAAAACTCTACCGCCACAACTTGATCCCCGATGACAATGTGCTGCTGCCGACGATCTGGCTAAACCCGATCAAGCCCAGTGCAGCGATCGAAGGCGTATTTCAGGAAGTACGCGCCACCGGAGGTCACGAGATATCGGCAGCTGAAGGTGCAGAGCACTCCGGACTCAACGAGATGGCACAGCTCTGGGGTATGCCGTTCAAAATAACCGCGACCAATACCAGCGGCGGTGCCTACAAAGTTGAGCCAGTCATCCACAACGAAGGCGATATGGACAACCTTCGACACGCCAAATACGTGATCGATCATCAGGCAACTCAGGATCTGATTGATCGTGTTAGCTCGCTAATCAAAGGTCGATTGCCCGTAAAGATCGCCTCTGACGAAGTGCGCGCCAGTCCATCGGAAACAGTTGTGAGCCTCATGGGCATGGATGCCATTCTCTACGGCGTATACGACCAACCAGAATTGCTCCACAAAATGATGGATTTCATCACAGACGGAACTATCGCCTACCAACAGTCACGTGAAGCCGCCGGCGCTGTCGATTCTGAGGAAAGCTGGAGCTATAGAACTCATTTCGAATATCTACCCGAAGGTGCCGATCCAGGCGAATTGAAGAACCATTGGACCTACATCAGTGCCCAGAGTTTATGTGGTCTTTCCCCCGGAATGTACGAAGAGTTCCTCCAGCCGTACCATGAACGGATTTCAACTGTATTAGGAGAAGATCGGGTTTACTACCATGGATGCGAGGATCTCACAAAGAAAATTCCGATCATTCGTAAACTGCCTAATCTGCGCCGATTCCATATTTCAGCATGGACTAACCTCGAAAGTGCAGTCGACCAACTAGGTCGCGAGTTCGTACTTGAATCGAACGTCCACGGACCCGACACATGGTCGGTTTACACAGAGGATGACATACGCCAGTCATTGACCAGCATCATGGATACCGCGGGCGATGCCATAACCGACATCAACGTAACGGATGTAGAGACCACGTTTGGCGATCCACGCAAACTCACCCGATGGGCCGAGATTGCACAGGAAGTCACCCAAGATTACGTATAAGGTTCACTACCAACTCCGTCACGGTCAGAAGTGATGCATGAATACCATATCAGTCAGGATATCGATATAGTCCGCAATGTACCTCGCTTGTGCACTAGTCCATCGGGAACGGCCACGGTGAAATACAGAGGCCTTCGTGCGGCAACTCATCGAGCAACAAATTCATCTCATCCTCAGTCATATCACCTTGAATGATTAGTGGTTTCACTTCAAGCACCCTCTTGAAAATCGGGAGAAGATCACGCACTTGATGTGGGGTAGAACCAGTATCCAGTGAAACCTGAACTGCAGTTGGACGCTCTTCTTCGAGCACTACCTCCATATGGTGTAGGTATCCGGAGTGGGTGTGAATCACCGAATAGTCGAACTGCTCACAAATGTACCGATCCCATGGAAAGAAAACATCCTTATAAGTCTGTGCCGAAACCGAGGAAACAACATCAGCCTGTGTCCGCACCACAGTTCCAGGACTCCAGATACCAAAGCAATTTGTGTACCCGCCTTCGAGTTGAGGAACTTGATCCTGCTGCGCCTTGGCGGCGACTATAAAAGAGTGAGTCGTAGTTTCATTCAATGCCTGAAGATTGTCGGGATCGTCGTAGATCGCCATACACATTCTAGAATGTCCTAGAACTGCCGAGGCAAGGTCTATCGGACCACGTTGAAGACACTGGGTGACTTGGTAGTCACCGTCGGAATCTTCGATGAGTTGGCGAGTGTATTCCCTAAGAACAGCCAGCCACTGACTGTCTTCTGGCTTAACGATATCCGTATGCTGAGATGCGCTTTTCAAGAACGGAGCCGAGTAAACGGAACCAGTGTCAAGTCGCGGAACAACATCACAACCAAGTATAGCCTCGACCCAAACGAACTTCCCAATAGGAGAGCGAGTTACGAATAAATCACCTTCCATCATCGGTTCACCTTTAATGGGAGGTTTTGTGCGCAGCGGAAACTCTTCAATATCGAGTATCGTGGATGGGTCGAGCATATCAGGCATGAGGAGATCGGTTCCTTCTGAGAGCACACTACCGTCTGAGAGCGTGATGCTAATTCCATGCAACGGTGAGAACAATGAATCCGCTGCTTCGGATATGTTCAGTAGTGGACCTTCAGTTCGATCCCAAAAGCCCTTGTGCTTCTTCAAAATAGCCTGCAAATCATAAGTAGCCATCAAACAAACTCCATTTTTGTATCCGGTAACCTTCACGCAAAAGTTATGGTAATTCCACTAAACCCGGAACTTTATGAGATTTTAGTGGTAATATTCAGGTTAATCAGGTTCTGATTCCTAGCATGAAATATGGTTGCCTGCCCTGACTCGTACTCGGAGGAGAACTAGATCGATGAAGTTCGAAGATATTCAAAATATGGTGATTACTGGAGACGCAAAAGGTGCAGAGAGCTGGACCAATAAGGCGTTAGAGGCGGGTATTTCGCCTAACGACATCATCGATCTAGGATTGATCGTGGGAATGGACGAAGTCGGTCGCCGATTTAAAGCTGAAGAGTACTTCATGCCTGAAGTACTCATTGCGGCCCGTGCAATGACCACTTCCATGAATATTGTTCGACCCCTCATCGCTTCATCTGACACGACCTCTCGCGGAAGTGTTGTGATCGGCACGGTACACGGCGACCTTCACGATATCGGCAAGAACCTCGTTCGCATGATGTTTGAAGGTGCTGGGTACGAGGTACGAGATCTCGGAGTCGACGTCACCGCCGAGGCATTTGTGAAAGCCGTCGAAGAAAAGCCTACCGACCTCGTATGTCTATCAGCATTGCTGACGACAACGATGAATTCGATGAGCGTGGTCGTCAAGGCACTTGAGGATGCTGAACTACGAACCTCAACAAAAGTTATGGTCGGAGGAGCACCATTGAGCGACGCCTTTGCCGAAAAAATCGGTGCCGATGCGTACGCACCCGACGCAGCTGAAGCTGTCGAAACAGCAACCAAGCTAATATCCGCGTAACTCAATTATCAGCACTGTACGAGCACTTTTGCAACTCAACTGGCATGAATAGTTTCATTGCCAATCTTGTCGATGAAGAATTTGTACAAACCTACTTTTTTGGGCAACTACCTCTCAGCACCCTGACACCCACCTACCTATTTGTATTAGTACGTGGCGAGTATCGGTGCATCAGCACGGCCTTCTCTTAGTCGACTCTGACCAATTACCTGTCGTAGAGGACGCGGTTGAGGAACTCGTAC
>NYZY01000001.1 GCA_002687335.1 Chloroflexota bacterium | reverse complement strand
CCTCCAACCGACAGCGTCAATCAACAGCGCGCTGTAAATGGGAAAAACTCCGGTCGCTAATGAACCACCGAGAGCGGAAACTGCTATAGCAATGGCGCGTTTTCTTATAAACCATATGGATACCACGTTGCTGGAGATCAACGGCAAAGCACCTTGCCCCATAGTTCGCATGATGACAAAACCAACATACAGCTGCCATGCGGAACTGACAGACGACAACCAAAAAGCCCCTAAAGCCAAACAGATCGTGACAAATACAAACATCACGCGCGGACCAAGCAAATCCAGATACCGCCCTACAAAAATAATCAATACAGCTGCCGTAACAGAACCGAATAAGTAAAGACCCGCGATAGAGGTAGCAGAAATATTCAGATCAACAACAAAAGATTCTTGAAAAACTGAAAACGTGTAAGTCTGGCCGGCAGCGGACGTGAAATTTCCGAGAGCAGCTACAGCCACCACCACCCAACCAAAATAAAAGGGTGTATGCGCCACCCGTGGCACTGAATTTGGAACTGGATTAGATTGGTTGTTGGGAACCACAGAATCTGAAATTATCAGTTGGGATCGATTAGAAAATGTAAGTGTTCAATTTCCCACTCACGATGGGACAGCAATTCGCCAACTTCGCATGGCCACGTTATCGGAATTTCGCAGCGAATGCACCAGTTCATCGATTCCGTGATTCAATAGGGAATCAATACAGTTCCGAACCGGGTACAGGAGAATTCGGCGAATGGGTGAGTTGAAGTTCAAAAGATCATTCACCAAAGCCAGATTTAATTCAAGAATTACCGGGGAGCGGAATCACTCAAGACTTTACTAATGGTGTGGCACGTTTCATTTCAAGTTTGACTCTTCCGATTGCGGCGACCCTCGTCGTGTAGGCATCCCTGGCCGATTGCGTCATTACCTGAAATATCATGATGGCAAATAAAATGATGCCAATAAATCCGCTTACCCCTGAAACTCCAAGGGCACGTTCACCGATCTCCGATATTGAAAAACCGAATACCAGTCGGATGACGACACTAATGGTCAGGAAAACTAATGCTGCACTCATTAAATGGGGATAGCGGATATCCGCACCCTCAAAAATGGGGATGAAACGAGATGCCGCTCCAAAGATCAGATTGGTCACAAATCCGAGCGTTAACACGTGTATCACCGGTAGAGAGACCTGTGCGGCTATGATATTTGTCAGTCCGGTTTCATCTAATGCGATCAAAATTAACATCACACAGCCAATTAAAAGCCAGCAAAATCCTAATCGTATATACAAGCCATATCGCTTATAACCGACAAGAATCCTACGAACTGATTTACTTGCCGGTTCCAATACTCGCAAGGCTACGGTGAACAGTCCCGCACCAACTGAAGTCAAGATTAACCCGACCGGTGCAACTACTTGGCCCAATTCTCCAAATCGACCAACTATAACCACTACAAGTCCTAACTGAACCATAACAAGTGATAAACGATTCATTCGTTCATGCATCGGTTTCAGTAGTAAGAACCCACGAATAGCTTTTGCTGAAATACCGAAAATAAAACTCATAATAAACCCAAATATAGCAACATAGATAAGGGCTTCATTCCAAGGAGGATGGCCTAATGGCGCACCTTGTATCGCCATTCGAGATGTAATCGCAAGATGAATCATCCCGGAAAATACGGCCCAAATTACCCCCACTACAAGCCAAATTTCCGCTGGGCCTGATTTACTGGCCGAGTACCGAATAACCCGATACAAAGTCCAAGCGAAAACGACCATTGCAATAAACAATAAAATGCCACCTGCTGCCATAAGCAAACCAGCAATCGGTAACATGTCTAGAGTCTGACCGGTGAATCGTGCCAACAACCCTGATATCACCAGCCACATGCTTAGTTGTTGGGGAACTGGATAATGAATCGGCCTGTTGAAAATCCGTGGTACAACATGATAGGCGAGCCCCATTACAAATAAGCCAGCCCACCCAAAAATTTGAACGATCCCATGTGACTGCGAGTGGGTAAGCCACGTCAGGCTGCGTTCAATGCCTAGTAATGGCATTATCAATATCGCCGCACCCGTCGAAAATCCCAATAGCACGGCAATAATCACAGAGCTACGAATAAATGGTCGGTATAGTCTTTGTGTCGACCAACTTTCAAATGTCATACCCCAATTCTGAGGAGAATGATTGGATGATGGGACTGTTCGGCATGAAGGACGCATGAGTTTAACCAATCTAGATATCCGGGACTGATACCAGAAGTTACCTGCCACACGTTCTGAATATGCTCGGAGTACGTTATCACTCACTACGAACCTCGCGAGAAATCCAAGTACTAAGTTGTTGTAACGATGCTGGTTTTCAAGTAACACCGCTCATGTTCAACTAATACAGGAAAATTACATGAGGTCATCGCATTAAACGGTTTGAGTATTGCCCACCTCGTGAGATATCTTTAAGCTCTGTCTTATAGGGATCAAACAATGGGCTATCGTTCAGTGACACTTCAAAATGAATTCTGATCAACAACAATCATCCGGTTACACCGGTAAAACGTTCGATCATTCATCCGTCGATCTAGTGTTGAGCAAGATCCCTAAACTCGCAAGAGATTTGACCGGAGCTGACTACGCTGCGGTAACCATCAGTCAACCCCACGGCGGATTGCGCATCTTTCACAACGGCCTCGATAAAAATGTCAAGTGGCAAGATAAAGAATTACCGCAAGGTCGAGGGATACTAGGCCAATTAGGTCCAGTAGACTCACCCATCCGGTTGAGTGACATTTCCTCTCACCCCGATTCGTACGGATTCCCTGATTGGCACCCACCTATGAAAGCTCTTGTTGGTGTTCAGATATTCGCTGGACAAGGATACAAAGCAAATTTATACGTATCGAACGCACCAAATAACGGAGAATTCACTACTCAAGATACAAAAAATCTCAACCAATTAACCCAATTTGTGAAATTCGCTCTGGAATTTGCTGAACTGCATGATAATGAACGAAAGACTCGAATGATTGTTGAAGCTACTGAAAACAGATTGCAGGCCGTAATAGATGGATCTGTGGCAGGAGTGTTGATAATCAGTGCTTCAGATAAATTGCTCATCGGGTTTAGCAAACAAGCATGCACGATCTTGGGCTGTAACCTCGAGGTCGGCACTACACTCACTGAAATAAATAACAGCGTGGATTTTTCTAACATCAATGGCCAAGTTATCAGTGAACAAGATCTGCCGATCGAAAAAGCACTAACCGATGGTATTGAAACCGTCGCGTCCGAAATGATGTTGCACAGACCTGATGGTTCTAAATTGCCGGTTCTGGTATCTGCAGCTACGATAAGAATCCACGACACCGAAATCGACTCAACGGTGTTAATACTTCAGGACCTATCGGACATCCTTCAAAATGAACAGATGAAAAGCGATTTCCTGTCCATGGTCACCCACGATTTACGCTCACCTCTAGCGTTGATTAAAGGGATCATCAATGAGATGGACGTTGACGTAAATACTCGCGGTGAAATCCACGCAAATTTGGAATCAGTCGATGAAGAGGTAGATCACATGACCGAACTGGTCTCAAACTTGCTGGATATGTCTCGTATCGAAACTAGGACTAAAAAGGTAGACAGCGAGATATGCCACGTAACAGACATACTGACAGACGCAGTTCAACGCGCTTCATCGTTACGTTATGGAGTCGATCGAACTGTCACGATTAGTGTTCCGGGAGACCTGCCCAAAATGTATGCGGACCCCGGTCAGTTAGGACGAGTAATTGACAACTTGCTCAGCAACGCTATGAAATACACTTCAGGTGATGTAGATATCATTTGCACTCATGTGACTGAATCGGACAATATCCGGACGGAAATCATGGACAAAGGTAATGGAATCCCAATGACTCTAAATCCGGAAATCTTTGACAAGTTTTTTCGCATACGGTCCGGTAAGCAAGGGGCGAGAGAGGGAGCGGGACTTGGCCTAGCAATATGCAAGTCAGTCGTGGAAGCTCATGGAGGTCAGATCGGGGTCAAATCCAATGACGCGAGCGGGTCAACTTTCTGGTTCGAAATTCCCAGAGATCGACTTAACCGGTAATTGCTTCAACATTCAAGGAAAGTAAGTGTACTAAGGAATACCATGACCACTACCAACGAAGCAATCACCGTGTTAGCCGTTGATGACGAACCCAAAATTCTGAGGCTCATCGCAAATCATCTTGGTGGGATTGGTTTCAAAGTACTACTTGCGTTGAACGGAAACGAAGCCATCCACCAGGCTTCTCTCCATCACCCACAAGTTGTTGTATTGGACTTGACCATGCCTGAAATGGACGGGTTTGAGACACTCACACGTCTCCGTGAGTGGTACACCGATCCAGTGATCATTCTGTCGGCCACCGATCAAGAAGAAGAGAAAGTCAGGGCCTTAGATCTTGGAGCTGACGATTACGTTACTAAACCCTTTAGGACGGGTGAATTGGCCGCAAGAATCCGAGCGGCGGTAAGACGAGTCGATAGACTTGAAAAGTCAACAGACAAGGAGGACCCTAAAATCAATGTCGGTACATTTGAAATAGACCTCGCCGCACGACTCGTTTATAAAAATAACGAAGAAATTAGATTGACTAGAACCGAATATGACTTATTGAGAACTCTAGCTATAAACTCTGGGAAGGTGATGACACACGAACAACTACTACAAGCCGTTTGGGGTCCCGAGTACTGTGAAGAAACCGAATATCTAAGAACATTTGTGAAACAAATTCGACGTAAACTCGAAAATGATCCAACTCGCCCGCAACAGATACTGACCGAGCCGGGTGTCGGTTACCGCCTAGTAGTTATTACGTAATTGGGTACCAGTAAAATGTCCCATGCAACCGGAGGCATTATCTGATCAGGTAAAGCGTTGGATAAATGAAAACCCAAGCCACATCAACAAAATGCCACCACTTCACCGCACCTTCTACGCTCCATTGATTATCAATAACCGAATCCGTACTGCGAACACGAAAATAAACGAATAGAAGCGCCAGTACCCCGGTCATTACGTGAGTGACGTGTACTCCAGTGAGTGTAAAAAGCACGGTTCCAAACCCTGTAGATGGTGGAAAATGCTTAAATGCTTCATGCCATTCATAACCCACTCCAAACACGAAAATAATCCCCATGACTATGGTGGCTAGAAGCATCTGTTTAGCTCCAGGCAGATCACCATGTTCCGCTGAGACTTCAGCTCGATACGCAGTCAAACTGCTAAGTAACAGTAGAACGGTAAGGCTCAGACCAAGAAGTTGGTCAACATCAGCAGGGGTTGTTGTCCCTACAACAAAAAATCTAGATGACAGAAGAGCCAGAAAAAATGATGCATCTGAAACCAGAAATAGCCATAATCCTAATCGATTAATCGTCAACGAATCGAAGCGGTGATTTACTCGTGGGGCATGATGGAATGTCACTGGTTCAATCCTCTTCTCTATCTATTTCAGGATCGTCAATTAGCATTCCATACCAGGCATCTGAGACATGTTTCCAAAGTTGACCGAAGTGCATAAAGTACTGGATGATCAGCCAGGCTTTGAGCAGGGCTACTAGCAATAAAAGCGTGAACAATATCGCGGTGTTATCGAAAACCACCGCGACCAAAAATTCAACGGCGGTCAAGACAGCAAGAACCGCTATCACAATCCAACCGGTTTTCAATGAGTCGCGAATCACTTGATGCATCTACCTAATCTCCCTCTACCGGGTCAGAGACGACCGAACGTTCAAACCTAGCGTGCACGACAGTCTCATCGCCATAGCCGTAAGGGTCGCCAGTAACAACAGGGAATTCGTCGAAATTCTCTAGTGGCGGCGGTGAGGTCGTCTGCCATTCAAGCGTCTTTGCATCCCATGGATTATTTGGAGCCTTCTCACCACGGATCCACGAGTTCAGCATGTTGTATACCCAAGGCAAGAACGCTAAGCCAAGTCCGAACGCTGCTATTGAGACTATAAGGTTCATGAATTCGAACTCAGGTGGATATGCAGCAACTCGACGGTTCATTCCGATCGTTCCGGGTATGAACATTGCCAAAAATGTAATGTTGTACAAAATAAACATCAACCAGAAATGGATTCGACCCAGAGTTTCGTTGTACATNCGNCCNGTAATTTTNGGGAACCAATAATACCCAGCGGCGAAGATGGCAAAAATTTCGCCACCCATGATCGTGTAGTGGAAATGCGCTACGACAAAATAGGTGTCCTGTAGCGCTATATCGGTCGCTACATCTGCCAAGAAAATTCCGGTAAGCCCACCTATCGTAAAGTTGAATATAACCCCCAGAGCAAACAGCAGAGGAACCTTCAAGCGCAACTTGCTTCTCCACAGGGTCCCCAGAGCTGACAAGAAGACAACTCCTGTTGGTATCGAAATCAACTCAGTAAGTATCATGAACGGGCCATGTAGATTTTCGCCCATCCCGCTTGTGAAAAGGTGATGAGCCCAAACTATGAAGCTTAG
Source organism: Chloroflexota bacterium (assembly GCA_002687335.1). The sequence goes on along the minus strand of NYZY01000001.1, from coordinate 18,125 downwards.
GAAAACGATAAGTGCAAACGCTCTCACCACCCATCGATAGGCAAATAGCGGCTTTCTGGCAAAGTGGCTGATTATTTCAAGTTCGGCACCAAAAGCTGGCAGAATCATTATGTATACCGCCGGGTGGGAGTAGAACCAGAAAACGTGTTCGTAGAGTAATGCGTTTCCGCCTGGAGGTGAGAAGAACACCATGTTGAATATGCGTTCAAATATGATCATTAGAAGCCCGTAAGCTACCCATTGAGTAGCTGTCAGAGAAATGACCGACGCTGCTAATACTGACCAGGCGAAGATCGGCAGACGTCCCCAGGTCATACCTGGAGCTCTCTGAGTGACGATCGTTGCGATAAAATTCAAACCTCCTAGAATCGACGAGATTCCGAAAGTGAGGAACGCTAATTCAAATAACAACGCACCTGTGGGAGCTTGGGTAGCCAGAGGTGGGTAAGCAGTCCAGCCAGTATCAAATCCACCGAACAGAGGTGACAAAAGTAACAACACAACAACTGGAGGGACTATCCAAAAACTCATAGCATTGACCCGCGGGAATGCTACGTCTTCAGCACCTATGATCAGAGGTAATACGAAATTTGCGAATCCACCCATAATCGCGGCGACCGCAACAGCTATCATCATTATGCCGTGCAGACTCATCGTGGTGTTGTAAGTGTTATTGGTGAAAACAATTTGAGCTGAATCAGCAAGTTCCCACCGAATCATCATGGCCAGCAGTCCAGCTAGCAAGAAAACAACTGCAAGCGATGTAATGTACTGCACACCAATCACTTTGTGATCGGTATTAAATCTCAGGTAACGTTCAAAGCGACCCGTAGGATCATTGCTGGTAGATTTGCCAAACCATTCAGCACCCCACGACTTCCACATTCCAACACCCATAAGCCAACCAATGACGGCAAATACGTAGCCAAGTACGATCAATGGCTCCGTAGCATCCTCACCGGTCAGGCTGGTAATGCCAAATGAAATACCTGCGCCAATTGCGAATCCAATTAAGGCGTAGATAGTACCTGTGAGCAACGGCATAAAAACTGCCACTTATACATTCCCCTTTAACTTTCAGGCTTTAGGCCGCTTCATCTGCAATCCACCGTTCGAATTCGTCCGGTTCAACCACCTCAATGCGAGTAAACATCAACGAATGATTTAGACCACAGAGTTCAGCGCACTGAACCCTGAAATTAACATCATCATTGAAATGGCCAATTTCAGTGGTGTGCACGTCCATAGAGGTCATTAAGCCAGGGACAGCGTCAATCTTCATCCGAAAAGCTGGTATCCAGAATGAATGAATGACATCCTGATCTTCGGATGTAACGTTAAATCGAATCAAAGAATCATTCGGAAGTACAAGCATTTGATCTTTCAACAATAGCTTTACGTCCCGACCCTCGTACTCATAAATCCACTGCCAACGCCGACCTGTGACATTTACTGTCAGGTCCGGCTCGTCGTTTGCCGTTTTGCGCAGTTCCATTAATCCGGTATATCCAGGATGAACAATCACCACTAAGCATAGGATTGTTGTCCACGCAAACCAGGACCCAACCCATTTACGATGAGTTCGAACTGGTTGCGCGTCTTCGAGTTTGCCCGGCTCAGCTCGAAATTTGAGTAACACGTATCCGAGAACTGTTATGACTAACGTGAAAACCGGAATCCCTAGAATTACCAGGAGAATGAATGCTTCGTCTATGAACGTGCCCTGCTCTGAAGCCGCATCACCAAATATGTCTAACGACAAAAATGCAAACTCGCCAACAATTGTCAGAAGTATCCAGATGGCACCAGCCGTCAATGTATCTCGGTTCAGAACGCCCTCGCTTTTGCCAGCCATGTAACAAACGTGCTGTTATCAGGGTAAAAGCAAAGACTCAAACGGCTATGAATTTTCCGTGAAGTAAATAAATCCATTCCTTCACAGAAATATCATCCGTGCTAGCGCCGCGTTGACGCCCCCTTCGATACTCTCAAATGTCGATTTCATATAGTACTGATGCACCATTAGATTAGGATCACCTCATTGATCACACGTTATAAATACCTTTTGATATCAATATTTGTGCTGAGTAGCATAGGACTGTGTCTCGGTTGCTCAGAGGGTGGCGATACACCATTTGCTACGACTACTCCCGTTCCAGCGGTTGCAGCAAATGTCGTAACAGACGCCGAAAAACCACTGACCCGAGTACTTGATGTTTCGAATGGCGAAAAGCAGTTCACCGGACTAGGCTGCAGCGCCTGCCATTCGACGGGCACCGACACAATAATCGGACCAGGCCTTTCAGGATTAAAGTCAAAGGGAGACGACTATATCCGAGAATCAATAACCAGTCCTGCAGCAATAATCGTTGAAGGCTTTCAGGATTTGATGCCAAAGAGCTTCGCAGATCTGAAAACAACCGACCTAGATGATTTAGTCGGTTATCTCAACAGTCTCGAATAATGCAAGAATTACGCACAGCATTCCCGTATCCAATCTGGATCAAAATACGCTCTCATCACTACAGGCAGGAAACTATGTATGCGATATTAGCTAACTCAGTTAAAGCGTCTGATTAGTAGTACAAATCCAGTAACGAATGAATCATTTCGATATTATTCTCCAAAACACACAAACGATCGGAATACACCTTTGAATTGTGCCTTGAACCTCCTCGCTAAATCGTTGGATTCTAGTTTGATGGTTTCAACTGAATCTTTGAATGATGTTGGTCGTACTAAAAGTATCAACAGTTTTGAAGTCGAAATGCAGAATTGGGTAACTGCATTCTTTCTATATGGTGATTCAGCAANNGNTCACTTCGAGAGATGCTTTATTGAGCACGATGAACAGAATACTACCGCTGAATTCATCAACGGACCATCACTCTCATCTTTTGATTATTCGGTAACCAAGAATCTAATGGATCACAGCTTCTCCTCGATAATGAATTTGACGCAGAAATTATTTAACATTCTCCAACATGGAGTACAGAAAAGTGTTCTTATCCCGCGAGTGAAGAATCACCTAATTCTAGGTACTACTAAAATCAGAAGCAGACTTCTCGACCACCACGAACTAATAGTCGGTCTAACGAGGCACAATCTACAAAACTACACTGCCTATCACCAGAACCACATTTGCATAACTGATTTGATGGATGGCGAAGCCGATGGCGGGGAATGGGTCATCAATTGGTTAAAAGACAACACTACAGAAACAGATCAAGACATGCTAAATCAGATCCAGATAGCTAAACCAAGGAACTAACTATGCCAGAATTCACNGATGANNTTACGCGTACTCGAAAGTCCTATNGATGTNATGTACNTAATGCACAAGGCCTTCATGATTCACTCAGAACGGACTGAGGAATTGGCCGATAAAGCGCAATCCGGCGGAGACATCAAAGCATTAACAGAAGCCTTAGACGGGTGGCTGGCACAGCTCCTTTATCACGCCCGAATAGAAGACGAATTTATGACGGGCCCACTGAAAGATACTCTGCTTCAGGATGGGAGAGCGCCGCTGAAGGAAAATGAAAAAGAGCACGACGAACTCAGGCGACAGGGAGGAGCACTAGCTGATTACGTGAAACAGGGAGATAGCGCCTCTCTTAAATCCGAAGCTGCCTCTCTAGCACTTGCCATGGAAGATAAAGATCATGCTGAACTGATGGGAAAGGCAGAGGAGGTTGAGAAGGCAATAGCTGCAGCGATTGGTGAACAGCAGGTCCTGGCTCGAACACGGAGGCACCTGTACCAGAGTGTAATGTCATTCAGGGTCACTGAATTTGACCACTTTGAAAATGAAGAAGCCTTCGTATTGCCACTTGTGAAAGATCAGATGAGTGATGCCGAAGAGTTGGAATGTGTGCGAAAGCTTCTCTTCGACGATGAGTCATCTGACCCTCGTTGGATTATAGATTTCGTAGCCGGAGAGCTAAAGGACAACGAAAGAGAATTATTGACTGAATTAGAGAAGCAGATCCAGAATCAATCCAAATAGGAAGTAGATATTGGTCTACCCTGGTGAAAAGTGAAGTTTCTTGAAAAGGCCCTCAAAGACCGTCAAAAAGCCTAATGCCAGACCGAAGCAATTAGAAGGATGACTACCAAATCGTCCGGCCTGGCATTAGACGGCGTCTGCAGGTTCTGTTCAAGGAGAAACTTTACAGGGATAACCCCANGAGCGTGCAGACAATAAAAAAGTAAGCTATTTTTGGGAAATTGAAACACCTATGTCGTGAGAAATATATGAAGCATGCACATATCGACATGAAGTTTTTGGATTCTAATTAGAGGGTTATTTCTCCTCAGCATTTGTTCTTGTGGTATATCTCAAGAGTAAATGTTGTACATGGCAACTTCGCAATAATTGNGTNGATGCAGGNTTTGCTAAAAGTGCTTCTGGCATCTTGATCGGAATCTTAGCTGTTGTTTTACTCCCGGATAAACTACTAACGCGTTTAAAGAACCATTCAGCACCCTGACACGCACCTACTGATTTGTCTTAGTGGGGTGCCGGACTAACGGCGCAACCCTCTGCCCCGCGTTACGCCGGCGCCGATCACGCACCCAAATATCGCACATATGAGAGTCGTTTCTTCACTGCCACACCTCATAACGATATAACTGTCTAGTATAACGTTGCCGGTAGCGCGTCCCGTATTTCACCACGGCGAGTAAGTACATCAATGTTGGTATAGAGGGATATGCCTCTCGGCGGCAGCTATACCTGGCAGCACCTCCCCGTTCACCAATTATTTGTGGTGCGATTTACACCCGACCCAAAACGTTTAATTCAAATTCTTCAAATGGAATTACTGGACTCACATCAACCCGATTCCACAAATGGACTTTAGCATCATAGAAAACAGCAGAAACCTTGTGTGCGTCTGGGGCAATAACAACAAACCACATGCGGTGACCGACAGGGAATGACCAGCCGTCAATGATACGTACGCCGTGGGGTTGTGCAAACTCGTTCAAATTCACAAGCAGGTTTGCATATTCACCTTTTGGATTCGCTGCTATACACGACTTGCTGTCGTGATCCAACTCAACCATGTAATGCAGCTCAGATATGTTGTCGATTCCAAACCTCTTTTCTCTCTCATTATAAGTCCCCTTTTGTTAGCGGGTAAGATCCGTTTCTCGTGGTTCCCCACTTGCTTGCACCCTCACGAAGAAATCTGACACTCCTCCGTACTGGTAAAACGACATCCCTGGTAATCGCACGCGCGTGTCGTTTGCACGCAGAGAGTTAATCCATCATGGGAGTCCCACCGACACTCATTCCTCCATTCTCCACAGCCTACCCTCCCTTCCAAACGGCGATAACCTCCAACTCGACTAGCGCACGTACACGACGAACCACGCTATAAAGGCATAAATACCGTTAAACCGACTCAGAAGCCCAAGGAAAACGGTGGCAGTTGTGGTCGCTAAACTCACCACCCTGACACCCACATACTGATCTGTATTAGGGCCGTGGCTTACGATCAACTGAAGCCCGGGCATAATGGCCTCGGATATCGGCCGCCAGCACCGGAGATAATAAAGCTGAAACAAACCGTCGGACTAACATAACGAGTAGTACAGGTTCTGGGGGCAGGTCACTTGTCAGTGTGCTCACTCAGCATCGAATCAAGCAAATTCCCTTCTCGGTCAATTGCTCTATGCAAGTAACGCCAACGCCCCGACCTTGATGAAAGTCTCGTCCAGATACCAGAAAAGACCAGCAATTTCACGCCATTTAGTATGTAGATTCTCACTGACTAACGGTGCAAAGCGAAATTCCCACACCCGTATCGTTTCGTAACTGACTTCGAAACTTCCCTGCAGCAGAAGTTCGGCAACATCGCGGAACCCGAGCTTGTACCTCAGACGCCAGGGCGCAGCGAGCAAGACGATCTCTGTCGGGAACAGGAGATCATTGAACGGTGTATCGGTTCGTTCGTAGAAGCGTTTATCACAGTCCCCACAGTAAAACGTCCGATAGCCCAAGTGAGGTGCGATGTTTCGTCTTAAATACAAACGTGAACAGGTAGTGCGGGCAGAATAGCATGTCCCAACGCTGAGTTCTGAGACAACCGATCTTGGTCTATCGTTATTCTCAAAAGTAGATCCCGACGGGTTACCCTGTAGCTCCACCCGATTTGGCGAATTCCTTTTCCTGGTCCATCTGTTGCTGTATCTCCTCGTTTGTTTTCTTCACCCAGCGTTCCAACTCATCGAGTTCGCGTGGGGAGACCAGAAACTTCTCTACGCCGTCGGGGATCTTGAAATTCGGATCACCACCCAAAATCAAAGCCGACTCCGACTCCAAAATGCCTTCTTCCAGGCGCTTCTGGAGGTGCCCCAACCGTTTCTCGGTGAAGTTGTCGTACTTACCCTGTATCTCCGCAGCCACTTCCTCATTGATCAGACCGATATGCAGACACCGACCCCAGTCGACAACCTTGCTGAAAAGGTCGGTATCTTCGAATTCCTCGAAAACTGCCCCTGACGAAACCCGTGATCGCAAGACTTTGTAGGCACCGGAGTTGGACTGCTGGATCATCTGCAAGGCATCATCACCTTTGCCGATGATGCCCTCTGCAAAGATACGTGCGACCGTCCCCGCTTTCGCCTCGAGCTGTGACACCTGTTTATCGACCGCATCCCAGTAAGCGTCGTAGTGTTCTTCGAATCCCTCGGGTGCGCCTTCCGATGGCTGCACCATGGTCACGATGTAGACCTTGCGAGTCATCATAATGTCGCCGGTCGTAGATTCACCTGCAGATCCTATTTCTTCAGCAGCCATATGTTCCTCTGTATCGAATATGTCCAGTTCGGATAATTGTAGCTACGCCAAGAACCACGAGTTGACAATCGCAGTCGACAGCGATCTCTCGCAGTGCAAATCACGGTCTGGCCAGCCGTACTTGCGTACCGCCTACGCCCCATATTCCGAAGAACCCTTTCGAAGATAGAACCACCAGAGAATAACTAGCGATACGACGTAGAAAACAACAAATCCATAGAGTCCCTGGTCCGGTGCATCGGTACTCTCAATCGCTCCCTTGAAGACGATTGGAATGATGAAAGCACCAAAAGCAGCGACGGCCGAAGTCCAACCAAGAACCGGGCCTCGAGTTCGGAAATCAAATTCCTTTATCACACCGATCATTCTGAACGTCGATCCGTTCAAGAAGCCAGTAAACACAAACATCATCAGGAAGATCCCCAGGAAAGCCGGGAATGAATCCATGCTTGTTGGGTGTGTGAACCTGGTTACGGCCAGCGATGAAATAATAAGTCCGATACCCGACACCAGGGTCACGCGGGCACCCGTGTACTTATCAGCCAGCCATCCACCGATCGGTCGAATGATTGAACCAACCAGGGGGCCGAGAAAGGCGAACCTCAGCGCCAGACCGTCAGGTGCATCATCTAGACCACCATACACAAGCTTGATAGTGAGCGGAAACGCTGCCGCGTAACCGATGAACGAACCGAAAGCCATCGTGTACAGCCAAGTCATCACCCAGGTGTGCTTGAGTTTGAATATCGCCATCTGCTCATTCAATGGTAAAGAGAACGTTCTCAAGCTGTTCATGAAGAATAGAGCAGCGAGGAACACGATCGCAGTCGGGATGATCCAGATAAGTAAACCACTCTGTAGCCAAACGTCCCTGACGATCCCACCAGTAGTCGTGATCCACTCGCCATCGACAAACTTACCTCCACGGTAAACCATGGAACTACCAGCGATACCGACACCAATGATCATCGGGGTTACCAGTTGCACTGTGCTGACACCGAGGTTGCCCAACCCGGCATTCAGACCAAGAGCGAGCCCCTGTCGGCTGGTCGGAAAGAACGAACTGATATTCGACATAGAAGAAGCGAAGTTCCCGCCCCCGAAACCGGCGAGCGCACCGATGATCATGAACGTGCTCCACGGCGTGGAAACATCCTGGATGACGATATACAGCCACACTAGCGGAACTAGCAACGAACCGACGGCGAGCACGTGGGTAAGCCGCCCACCGATTAAACTGGGCAGGAAAGAGTGGGCGATCCGGAGGGTTGGCCCCGTCAATCCTGGGATCGCTGTGAGCCAGAACAACTCTCCAACCGTGAAGTCGAAGCCTGCCGCGTTCATATTTACTACGATCGCACTCCAGAGAAGCCAGACCAGGAACGCTAGATGAAGGGCAGGAATCGAAATTACAAGGTTCTTAATCGCAATTTTTTTCCCCGTAGCTTCCCAAAAAGATGCATCTTCGGGCTCCCACTTGTCAATCCAGCCAGATTTCAGCCAGCCACGGTCGTTGGTTACGTTCTTCTCATCCTGAGTCGAGCCGTCGTTCATTGCCGAATCTCCTTGTCGGTCATGCGTTTATCCGGCAAAACCGGACTGGGCTACCAACCATTGTCAATCTGTTTCTTCGTCCACGGTTAAATTGCTACGATCGAACTCTCGGTACAATTTGGGATCACGTTTTTGGGTCATACGCTGGATCACCCACTGCATCCAGACAAGCGACACCACGGTGATTACGGCAAGCAACATCCAGGTCGTAGTCCAAATACCCGTACCTTTCAGCATGTAGCCGAAGACAATTGGAAGAACGAATCCCCCGAGCCCACCGAGGACACCGACTATACCACCAACGACAGCGACATCGTCCGGAAAGTAGTCGGGAATATGCTTGTAAACGGCAGCCTTGCCGATACCCAGCGTGATTCCTACGACAAATACCAACCCGGTAAACACCCACACATTTGCCTGAAAAAATATTCGGCTGACACCGCTCGCCAGCAACTGCCTGCGCCTGACTTCTTCACCCGCTTCGACAGCAGGTTCATGCCAGAATTCCCGGATCGGAAATAGAAGCAGATCACCGTCAGCATCGAAATCATCCAGAACTTCCCGCTCTTTGAGGCTGTAGGTCTTGTCGTCCACGACAATGTTTGTGTCCGAAACGCTGACTACTGTTCCGGAACGAGCGGCCATGATGCCTTCCCCCGGTGATTGCACCTCCATGCGGGGCACTGACAGGAACACCAGCGAGATGAGCGTAACGATCAATATCCCATACATCACCGTGCGTGGACCCATTCTGTCGGACAACACACCACCGAGAGCCCGGATAACACCAGACGGGAAGCTGAATATCGACGCCATTACTCCGGCGCTTACGATACTCATTGTGTAAACGTTGACGTAATAAGGAATCAACCACTGTGCAAGAGCGACAAATCCACCGAAAACCAGGAAATAGTAGAACCCAAAGCGCCATACGCGCATGTACTTTAGAGGGCGCAGCCGTTGGCTCAATGTGTATCCCTCGTGCGACTCTACCTTCCTGGAGTAAGTGAACAGGTAAAACAGCACTCCAGTGACTGCCAGGATGGCGGCATAGATCTGTGGCAGTGTGCGCCAGCCTTCGATGTTGGTACCATCGTCAGTGAGCATCCTGAGCAACACCGGCGCAAACATGCTAGTGATAGCCGCCCCGGCATTTCCTGCACCGAAAATGCCGAGCGCAGTACCCTGGTTTTTTCGTTCAAACCAAACAGAAGTAAAGGCAATCCCGACGGCGAACGAACCGCCAGCCATTCCGAATCCCATCCCGGCCAACATGAATCCCATGAACGAGTCCACATACCCGACCAGGAACATGGGGACAGCTGATACGATCAGCAGAACGCTGAAGACGATGCGCCCACCGTACTTGTCAGTGAGCACACCCAGCGGCAACCGCGAGATCGAACCGGTCAGGACAGGTATACCGATCAACCAACCCATCTGGACTTTATCCCAGTCGTAGACGCCTTTATCGACAAGATAGGTAATCAGCACGCCGTACGTCATCCAGGCGGCGAACGCCATGGTGAACGCGAACGTGCTCATCCCAAGGACGGTGAATGAGCTACGTCGATCGATTGTGCTGGAGGTCAATTTCTGGTTCTGTCTTTACGACTAGCGACCACCAGAACGTCGATTCCAGATGACCACCTGATACGGTCGCCACAGGTAAGTAATCGGAACCGTCACGATGTGAACCAATCGGGTAAACGGAAAGATCGCGACGATCATGAAACCACCCAACATGTGTAGCTTTACCACCCATGGCAAAGCAGTAACAAACGACGTGTCGGGACTGAACTTGGCGAGTGAAATCAACCACGGGACTGCGGTGAACAGGTACCAATCCGAACCCCAACGGAAGAACAGGGCAACCCAGAATCCGAGAACCACCTGCACCAGCAATACAGTCAACAGCACCCAGTCCATCGTAGAAGTAACAGCCTGAATTCGGGCGCTCCGTATGCGTCGCAGCAGCAGTAACGTCAGGCCCAGGAGGGCTGCGAGAGCAAGAGAAAGACCGATCAACTCCAATACCAGCAACCTTGTAGGTGATGCGATCAGATCGGCCCAACCACTCGGCCATAGCAAGGCGACGAAGTGTGCAAGCAAGATTATCAGGATTCCGTAATGCCACGGAACAGAACCCCAGAAAAGTGCCCGACCTTCAAGGAACTGTGAAGAAAAACTTGAGTAGGAGAAGCGGTCGGTGTAATAGCGGTACAGGCTTACCACCACTAAAAGCACAACAGCTACATATGGAAACGCAACAAACAGCACGTCATCAACGAACATTTACGTTACCTCCAGCATTGTTGAGGACGGGGAATAGTTCTGCCGGTGGCAGCTCCACGTCCAGCACGATTTGTAGAGCTCGGAGCACGTTGGAATAGGCATTGTATTCCTTCTGTTCCGGTTCTTGAACCGTCGGTTCTTTTTCCCGTGTCATTTTGGCCAGCGACGGAGCGAATCCGAACTGGACTATATCAGCGACAAGCTCCTCATCACCGCACTGGGAAACGAATTTCAGCATCAGTGAAAGCCGATCAGCCAGCTCGTTATCGGGCGCTGTAAAGGAGTGATTGCGGTAGTGCTCTTTCAGTTCCACCAGAAAAACACTCCGCCTATAGGTTTCTCCGAATATCTGATAACCAATGTACGGGTGATGGGTAGCGTTCAAATCGAAGATCGACGTATAGACCTCCTCAACGCGTTCAAGGGTCATGTTTTTGATTGCAAGAAGGAAGTTGGCCAGAAGCACGCCCGCTTCCGGATGGGGCGCCAAGACTGCTGTTTCTGCGGCCCGCACATGCTCCCACAACCCCTCGTCCGGGTAGCTGAGGATATCGCCAAAATGTCCCAACAATACTTGTTTTTGAACGGTCTCTAACGTCATCAGAATCTCCGCTCTGGCGGCTTCGTCCGACCGAAGCCTCCAGCCGCCTTCTGCGTGTAGGGATCTCTCGTCTGTTCAACTGCAACCTCACGTGCCATTGGCGGAATGACGAAGCGTTCTTCGTAAGTCGGCAGCGATGTGAGGCGGAAAATTGCCTCGGCCTCATCTTCTGTCATTCCAGCTATGCTCAACGCCTTGTCCACCTCGGACTGAGGTACGTCACCAGCTCGTTGCGATCGCTTGAGCACCCTGACCGCAATCAGTTTCTTATAGACTTTTTCGATGATGTCCACGTTCCCTGCCGAGAAAAGACTCGCCAGGTAATTAACCGGGGTTCGGGCACGTTCCAATGAACTGAGCAGCGGGCCGAGCCCTTCAGGGAAGTCTGATGCTGCATCGTACTTTCCGTTTTCATTGATCTTCGCCAGAACAGGCAACATCGGAGGAACATAGAAAAGCATTGGCACAGTGCGGAATTCGGAGTGGAGTGGCAGCGCCAGATTCCACTTGATCACAAATTTGTAAACGGGCGAATTCTGGGCCGATTCGATCATAGTGTCGGAAATGCCGTTCGCCCTGGCACCCGCGATGACCTCGGGGTCATTTGGATCCAGAATGAGAGAACGTTGGGTTTCCACGAGATCGGCATCAGCTGCAGATGCGACTTCCGCAATCCGGTCGGCATCGTACAACAGCAGACCCATATATCGAATCCGCCCGACGCATGAATGGAAGCATGCAGGTGGTTGCCCGCTCTCCAAGCGTGGATAACACAGAATGCATTTCTCGGATTTACCCGATTCCCAGTTGAAGTAGGTTTTCTTGTATGGGCAGCCAGAGATACACATACGCCATGCTCGGCACTTGTCCTGGCTAATCAGCACGACACCATCCTCGCCCCGCTTGTAGATAGCGCCAGCTGGACACGCTCCCACACAGGCCGGGTTCAGGCAGTGGTTGCAGATTCGGGGCAAATAGAAAAATACCATCCGATTAATTTCGTTAAGTTGTTCTTTCTCATCGTCGGTGATGTTTTCCAAATTGGGGTCGTTCGCCGCGTATATCGGCGAGCCACCGAGGTCGTCATCCCAGTTGGGGCCGGCCTCAACTTCCATCGGTTTTCCGGTAACCATCGAGACGGCGCGAGCAGTCGGTTGGTCGTCGCCCTCAGGAGCATTGAACAGGTGATCGTAGTCGTAGGTCCAAGGCTCGTAGTAGTCGTCCATCGTCGGCAGGTTCGGATTAGCGAATATATTCCCGAGAGCGCCCCATTTTTTTTGCAGCTTCAGCTTCAGCTTTACCTTCTTGGGGTCCGAAGTATCCATCTTCCAGCCACCCTGGTACTTTTCCTGGTCTTCCCACTGCGTGGGGTAACCCGTACCGGGTTTCGTCTCCACGTTGTTCCACCACATATAGTCCGCACCTTTGCGGTCGGTCCAGATGTTCTTGCAGGCAATGCTGCAGGTGTGACAACCGATACATTTATCCAGATGAAACACCATGGAGACTTGAGATCGAACGTCCATCATTAACTCCTTAGCCGAGAAAACTGGGCGATTGTTTCGAGTTCAGTGGACGAATCGTCCGCCGTTACCAATTTCAAAATGACTACCATTCCAACTTCTCCAACTTGCGCACGACCACATACGTGTCGCGGGTGAAAATCCCTATCGGTCCCCAGTAGTTGAAGCCGTAAGTGAATTGGGCGTAGCCGCCCGCCAGCAGTACCGGGTTGATTCGGGTACGCGTCAGGCTGTTGTGCCCACCTGCACGTCGTCCGCCCCGCTGCTGAGATTTCGGGATGTAAATGGTCCGCTCAACCGCGTGGTAATACAGCGCCATTCCAGGCTGTACGCGAGCGCTAATATTTGCTCGCGTCACCACGACACCGTTGTCGTTCATGACCTCAACCCAGTCGTTGTCCACGAGGCCTATCTTATCGGCATCTTCGACACTGATCCAGATCGGGTCCATGCCGCGTGACAGCGTGAGCATCCGCAAGTTGTCTTTGTACGTCGAGTGGATGTTCCACTTACCGTGCGGCGTGATGTAATTCAATACGAGACTCTCGCCATCGACAGGTGTCTTGACGATGTCTCCGGTCTTCGAATGATCGAGCCTTGGTTTGTACGTCGGCATCTGCTCACCCCAGTCGATATACCAGGGGTGGTCGACGTACATGTGCTGCCGACCCGTGAGAGTTCGCCACGGAACCAGGCGATTAATGTTGATGGCCCACGCCGTGTACGGATTGCCATCATTCACCAATCCGGTCCAACAAGGACTTATCAATGTCCTGCGAACTTGCTGTTTGATGTCGAAGAACGACATACGTGTCGCCCGGACGCCTTCAGCAAGATCGGCCAATTCAAGACCGGTCCGCTCTTCCTCGTGCTTGAACGACTGATAGGCAACTTCACCGTTTGTTTCTGGTGCTGAATGCAGAATCACGTTCGCAGCATCGAGTGCGTCTTCGAGAGATGGATACTTATTGCCACCCCACGATGTCGTGCGGGTGTGTCTGGAGTCAGGCGGCCCACCAGAGGGAGCCTCCATGAGCTCGGTATATGACTGCTCAGCGGGAACGTAAACACCGTTTCCGTTATAACCGTCACCAGGCACGTTCGGTCCGAGCGTGATGAATTTATTGTAAAGGTTCGCGTAATCCCGTTCCGCCACCTGGAAGTGAGGCATCGTCTTGCCCGGAACGGCCTCGGCCTCACCTTCCCGCCAGTCGGCAACATCGGTCTGACCGAGTTCGTCCGGCGTATCATGGGCGAGCGGTGTCGCAACAATGTCCTGCACCGGTTCGGGGAACACCTCTGGCGCGATCTCGCTAACTTTCTTAGCAAGTGCCTTGAAAATATCCCAGTCGGTCCTCGACTCCCATACAGGCGGAATCGCAGCGCTGAGAGGGTGGACAAAAGAGTGTAGATCAGTTGTGTTGAGGTCGTTCTTCTCATACCAGAACGCCGTCGGAAGGACGACATCCGAATAGAGGGCAGTCGAATCCATGCGGAAGTTGATATCAACGACCAGGTCCATTTTGCCTCGTGGGGCGTCTTCCCTAAACTTGATCTCCTTCACGCTGTCTTTGGCATGCTCCTCGGCGATCGCGTTGTCGTGAGTACCAAGGTAGTGCCTCAAGAAGAATTCATGACCCTTTGCACTGGATTGGATAGCGTTACCACGCCAGATAATCCAGGTCCTGGGCCAGTTTTCGGGTGCGTCAGGATCGTCAACAGCAAACTCAAGATCACCCGAATCGAGCTGATCTGCGGTCCACTGCGCAGCATCGCCACCGGCAGCGCTCGCCTGTTCCGCCAGTTCAATCGAGTTGCGGTTGAACTGCGGATAGGAAGGCATCCAACCCATGCGGACCGACTTGGCCGTCAGATCTGCGGCGTGTCCTTTTGCCCACTTCGTTTCCTGTGGCACCGATGCGTACTCGGTAAAGTCGCCCTCATACCGCCACTGGTCGCTGTTAATGTAATGCCACGTTGGCGACTGCTGTCGGCGTGGTGGCTTTGTCCAGTCAGTTGCAAACGCGAGGGTCGACCATGGAGCGACGAGGGTCAGTTTTTCCTGACCGACGTAGTGGTTCATCCCGCCACCATTTTGTCCGGGACAACCTGTGAGGATAAGCGCCGTGATTGGCGCACGGTACGATAGGTTGTTGTTGTACCAATGGTTGATGCTGGCACCGACGATGATCATCGACTTGCCATTAGTAGACTCGGCGTTACCGGCAAATTCTCGGGCTAGGCGAATAACCGTATCGCGGCCTATACCCGTCAGTTTTTCCTGCCATGTCGGGGTGTACCCGTTATCCTCGTCGTAATCAGCCGGGTAGTCGCCTTCCAATCCGCGACTCACACCGAACTGAGCCATCGTCAGATCGTAGACGGTCGCCGTTGGCACTCGGCCGTCCGCCGTTTCCACATATCTGATCGGTACACCGCGGAGCCTTGTGTTTTTGCTTTCGAAATCATTGTAAGAAACCTGGACCACTTCATCGTGCTCATCGAGATACGAGAGCACTGGAGTGATCGGGCTGTCATCCAGTCCATCTTCCATCTTGAGGTTCCACTTTCCTACCTCTTCACTCCAACGGTCTCCGACAGCACCTTTCGGTGAGCGGAGCTCGCCGCTGGCTGCGTCCTGAACTAGGAACTTCCAGTCACCATTTTCGACGTCCTGGTATCGACCGAGACGGTTAGCGCGGAGCATACGGCCAGCAGCGTAACCGCCTTTGATTTCTTCCAGTTCGACAACGAACGGTGAGTCCGTGTAGCGCGAGACATAGTCAATGAAATACGGCACCTGTCGGTCGGCATGGAATTCCTTGAGAATGACGTGGTTGACAGCCATCCATAGGGCGGTGTCCTGCCCAGCCGTTACCGGGATCCACTCATCAGAGAATTTCGCCACCTGGCTGTAGTCAGGGGAAATGACGACGAACTTGGCGCCGGCGGTTCGTGCTTCTGAAATGAAATGCACATCAGGTGTACGCGTCATATTCAGGTTTGCACCCATAGATACGATGAACTTCGAGTTGTACCAGTCGGCACTTTCACACACGTCAGTCTGATCACCCCAAATCTCCGGGAACGCATTCGGGAGGTCGGCATACCAGTCGTAGAAACTCATGTTCACGCCGCCGAACAGCTGCAGGAATCTCGATCCAGCTGCGTACGATAGATAAGACATCGCCGGAATAGGCGCGAATCCGAAAACTCGGTCGGGACCCCACTTCTTTGCCGTGTACAGACAAGATGCGGAAACGATCTCGAGTACCTCATCCCAATTGGATCGTCGAAACCCGCCCTTGCCACGAGCAGTCTGGTAACGGGTTCTTTTTGTCTCGTCTTCCACGATGGAAGCCCATGCCTCGACGGGGCTGGAGTACTGTTTCTTCGCCTCACGCCAGAAGTCCATGAGCGGACCACGCACGTACGGGTACTTGACCCGAATCGGGCTGTAGACGTACCAGGAAGCCGAAATGCCCCGCTGGCAGCCACGTGGCTCGTACGGCGGTAAACCGCACTTGAGTGCAGGGTAGTCAACCTGCTGCATCTCCCAGGTGACAATCCCGTCCTTCGTGTAAATCGCCCATGAGCAACCACCAGTGCAGTTCACTCCGTGAGTGCTGCGAGTGATATTGTCGTGCTGCCAGCGGTTTCTGTAGAGTTCTTCCCACCGACGTGCTTTGGGATCTACGAGGTCCTGGATCCATCCCATAACAGTGCAGTCTCCTTGATTCGTAATTTAGTAGCCGTAATGGCGGTGTTTATCACCGTATCTAAGACGCTGACTCTTGCCAGAGGAGGGATGTCAGCAACCGTTTCAATATGTTTCCCTTGTTCGCGCCCGATAGCGAGGTGGTACCGACCATCGGCTTCCGGACTCCCCGAAGGCGACGACGCCAGATGAGGTGAGTGAACACCATGATGATGAGGACGCCAGCAACCGCCAGACCGAACAGTTGGAAAACCTGTGTTGTTTCCCGCTCGGTGACATCGGCAGACTTGAAGAATGCCAGCAAGTCGGTTTTTTCTTGGTCAGTCAACGGTCGTTCGGTATAGATCGGACTCATTGGAGCTACGGTTTCCGGCCACAGGATCATCGCATCGCCCAATCTATTGTACGCGCCAGTCAAATCGGGCCCTAGTGTGCCGCCACCGAACGCACCAATGCCGCTACCGCTGTGACATGCGGAACACGCAGGTGCTTCATTCTCAAACCGAATAGGTCCGGTGAAGAGATTTTCCCCTCTTTCTGCATCGCCTTCCGACGCGACGGCCGAGACAAGCTCTGGTTCAGGCGATCCTGCACTCGAAGTCGAAAGTGTGTCGAGATACGCGAGCAGGTCGGCAAGATCGTCAGATGAGAGTGACGCTCCAACTGTTGCGGGCATGATGTCCTGGAACCCATCGACGATGATGGCGCCCGGATCCATAATTGACTCGCGAATGTAGCCATCCGAAGTTGCCCGATCGGCCAAACCAGCGAGCCCCGGTCCGACAATTGTGTTTGTACCGGTGGAATGGCAGGTGCCACAGTTCGATTCGAATACCGATTCACCATCGATGGGGGACTGAGCGTAAACGGTCGTTCCATTGTCGAGTGAGAGGATCGTGGCGAATACCGCGACCAACACCACAAGAAGTGATCTCAGTGACCGTAGATAGGCACTACACTTCTGGATCATTGTCGTACGTCCGATTTGATCACCTTCAATTGGACTCCCCTCAACAGGGCAGCATTGCTATATCTTCAGTCCCTTCCAGCCACAGCGTCACGACGAAAGAATTCCTTCGTGAAACAGGTTTTGCCACCTGTTCTTGAGAAAAACTTATGTCACTAGACAGTAAAAATATTAGGCCATTGTTAGGAAATTGAAATACCAATGATGTGAGAAATATATGAGGCCGAGAAAATTGGTTGGATCAGATTGGTCGCCCCCACTATCCCGCCATTCGCTCTATTAGCTCTGGCTCAGCTGACGATTAAGTTAGAAGATGGCAACAACGCACTCACAAGTTTGGTTTGAGATTGGTGACGGACCGGGGACTCGAACCCCGAACCTAGTGATTAAGAGTGTGATTCCCCGTTTGGTTGCTAGCACCTCTTGTTGTGTATTGAAGTTGTGTTGTTGAACGTAGGATTACAGTTAAGGACATTGCTAAGACTCGGTTCAATCTTGAAACGAAAATGTGTTGCTGTCGCCAGACTGTCGCCCAGATGCGGTCTATGAAACGTTGGTATCCAAAATGTGTCAAGTGGTTTACCTGTATTGTCCCCTGCCCTTCGATACGTCTGTTCTAGCTGCCCGGCGTTGAGTGAGCGCGGGATTGTCCTTATAGA